>JBIIZR010000023.1:0-10739 GCA_044346185.1 Candidatus Planktophila sp. | reverse complement strand
GTGAAGTTTGTTTTTGGAAAACAAAAAGGGCTCCGAATCCTTTTGGATTCGAGGCCCTTGGCTTCAGTTCTAAATCGAATTATTCGATTGAACCACCATTGGCCTCGTATTCGGCATAAAAAGCTGCGTAAAACGCTGGCTTTGTAGCATGCCAAGTAGAAGGCTTATTGGTTGTATGAGCAGAAGGAATCACAGCAGAACGCAAAGCGTTTACTGATGCGAATGATGCGTTAGACATATTCGTTCCCTTCCCATTGCTTAGATCATTAAAGATCTAAGTGAATTAACTCAAGCTTCAACTCCGCCATGAAGATGAAGCTGTAACTATAAAGCATGGGTTGAGGTACTGGCAAGGTAATTAAATCCCCGCACAAATGAGCGTAAATAGGGTATTTATGAAGGGCTGGGCTAGTTAGCCAAGCCTGCTTCAGCTAAGAATCGTGAGGCTTTGCCGCGATAGCTAAGGCGAAGATCTGATTTTGCGCGGGTGATGCCTACGTAGAACAAGCGGCGTTCTTCATCAATTGATGCTTGATCTCCTGTGGTGCTGTTGTTTTCAAGCGGCAAGATTCCATCGCTGACACCCATTAAGAAAACACGTTCCCATTCAAGACCTTTTGCTGCGTGCAAGGTTGCAAGGGTTGTAACAGGCATTGTTGGTGGATTGTTTTGCTGAACTCGATCTTCAACTTCTCGTAAGTATGTACGTAAATTTTTTGGCGTAAATCCGCTGTCGGTATCTAATTCGCGAGCTAAGTGAAGCAGAGCTGCGATTCCATCAATTGCTCCCCCAGTTAAAAACGGTTGAGCAAGAGTGCGAAGTTCATCTAACCAAACAACACCTTCGGTCGGAATAACGGATGCGGTGCGAACTTTCTTGAGGAAATCACGAACCTCTTTGCGATCAAAGAAGCGTTCTGTATTTCGAACTTGGTAAGGCAAGCCTGCCGAGTTCATCGCTTTTTCTAAACCGTTTAGTTGGTTATTGGTACGAGCCAGAACTGCAATCTCTTGAGCCGGAGTTCCTTCAGAAATCAACTTGGTAATGTCTCGAACAATTCCGGCGATTTCAGATGATTCATCGTTGTAGGCAGTGATTGTTGGCTTGCTACCGTGATCATTGATTGCAACAAGTTCATTGCCCATTGCACCTTTTCGCAGAATGCTATTTGCGGTAAAGATGATTTCTGGGGTTGATCGATAGCCGGTAGTTAGTCGAACAACTTCGGCTTCTGGAAAACGTTGGGTAAATGAATTTAAGAAAACTGGGGTAGCACCGGCAAAAGAGTAAATCGTCTGGGCTGGATCGCCGACAACACATAGTTCTTCTCTAGAACCAAGCCAGGCATTGATTAATCGTTGCTGCAGCGGAGAAATATCCTGGTACTCATCGACGGTAAAGAATCGGTATTGATCCTGGACACGTTCGCGAACTTCACGTTCTTCTTCAATCATCGCTGTTGTCAGCAATAGAACATCTTCGAAATCAATGGCGCGCTCTTGGTGCTTCACGCTTTCATAGGCGGTATAGACCTTGGCTAATTGTTCGGGATTAATACGCGGCTTAACGGTGCGCTTTTGAGATTCGCTCAAGTAATCTGATGGAGCAACCTGAGAAACCTTGGCCCATTCAATTTCCGTTGCGATATCTCGCAGCAGATCACGCGAGGTGATGGAGAGTTCGCTTTGAAGCTGAGCACGCTTAATCGCTTCAGTTAAAAATCCGCTCTTAGTTGTCAGCAAATCTGGGGTGCGACCACCAAATACCTGAGGCCAAAAGAAGGTCAATTGCTTCAATGCCGCTGCGTGAATCGTGCGGGCTGCAACTGATGGAACTCCAAGGGAACGAAGGCGTGTGCGCATTTCTCCGGCAGCACGTGCGGTAAAGGTCAGTGCCAAAACTTTGTGCGGATCCATTGTTCCAATAGCTGCGGCGTAGGCGATGCGATGTGTAATTGCGCGCGTCTTTCCGGTGCCAGCACCTGCGATTACACAAACAGGGCCGCGTGTAGCAAGTGCTACTGCGCGTTGTTCGTTATCTAAAGCTTCCAGAATCTCTTCTGCGCGAAGGTTTCCTACGGTCTCCATGACTCACCACCGCGTAATTGATCACGGATATATCCATCAACACTTGTGTACCAAGCTTGAATCATTCGACGCGCGACAGACATTGATGGTGGCAATAAAAGTTCTTTGGCAGCGACAGCATTTTTCATGTCATCGCGTGAAAACCAGCGTACTTCAGTAATTTCGGTGCCATCAGGGCGAGCTTCTTCTGGGCGATGAGTAATCGCTTCAAAGGCGATCATGATCGATGCCGGAAATGGCCAAGGTTGAGAAGTTAAGTATTTGATCTCTGATGCATAGACACCAGCTTCTTCGAATACTTCGCGAGATACGCATTCTTCAAATGATTCGCCGGTTTCAACAAACCCTGCAAAAGTAGAAAAACGATTGACGGGCCAGACTGGTTGATGACCCAACAAGATTCGATCATCTTTGTCTTTAACTAAAACAATTACTGCCGGATCTGTACGAGGATGATGTTGTGTTGAATCTTGTGGGCAAACACGAACGCTGCCACCAAGATCGCTATCTGTCTTTGCTCCGCATCGCGCACAATGCGTGTGGGTTGCATGCCAGTTAGCTAAACCAACTGCGTGCATAGCAAGAGCTAATTCATCAGCATCTAAGTTGCCACCGATTTCGCGCAACGTCTTGAAACCTTCGTATTTGCGCTTTTCAAAATCTTCAGTGCCATCATCTTTTGGAGCAGCAATCCATGTGGTGTGCCAAGCGAAGTAGGCCTGATTGTCATCGCGGCCAATTCCTAAGAAGAAACGATCGCCCGGAACAAAAACTTCACCGAGCGCAGTAACTGCAGCGGCATTAATAAAGGTTAAAGAATCATCTGCCGCGCTTAGTCGACCATTTACTAGGTGAATGATCTGAGCAGATTTCCACAACTGGTCCAACTTGGCAGCATCTGTGCGAAGTTCGCTTTCGCGATTGATAGGCGAGAGCGAGGCGGGAGTGGATTCTGGATTGCGCGCGCTCATAGGGGCCAACGCTACTAGCCTTGGCTCATGCGCGTAACCTCATGGAATTTGCTGCACGGAATGGCTATTCCACCGAGCAATGACCTTGCCGCGGACCAAATAAAGCTAGGTGAAGCGATTCAAGCCATTGGCGCTGATGTCATTGGAATTCAAGAGGTTGATGAACAGTTAGCGCGATCAGGAAATGTATCTCAAACAGCAGTTGTTGCCGAGGCGATGAGTACGCAGCATTGGGCTTTTGCGCCAGTAATGGTTGGAGCACCTGGCGAAAAATGGAGAAAACTGAATTCTCTTGATGCGCACGTGATCACCATTGAAAGTGTTCAAGCTAATCGTCAATCAAATGTAGATGGAAACTACGGAATCGGAATAGTTTCAAAAGTACCTGTTAAGCATTGGGATCGAATAGAGCTTGGAAATTCACCTTTTGGAATGCCTCTGGTTATCCCGGCTGAAAACAAAAAAGGTAAGCAATCGGTAAGAATGATTTATGTTGCCGACGAACCGCGCGTAGCTTTAGCAGCAACTCTTGATAATGGTTGGACCATCATCAATACGCATTTGTCATTTGTTCCATTTGTAAATTATCGCCAGTTACGAAAGATCAAGAAGTGGGCAGCAGAATTGGCGGCCAAGTATGGAACTCAAGCTCTGATTATTGGAGATATGAATCTGCCTAAGGGTTTGCCAGCGGTTGCATCTAATTGGAATTCATTAGTCGAACAGAATTCATATCCATCGTGGGGCGGCAAAGTTCAATTTGATTACATTCTCAGTAACTCATTAAAGCCAGATCAGTTCGAGGCACTACCGACCTTAAATACTGGAGTAAGCGATCACTTACCAGTCACAGTAAATATCCTCTAAAGGTTATTTACTACTTGTCCTCAACAGAGGTAATCAACGCGATCAGTGCCGCTTCATCCAAGAGATCAGATGGTGAATCGGTTACCCCTGTTGGAACGTAATGGAAAGCGGCAGAGATCTTAGAAATATCGCAGCCACAAAGCTTGGCCCATGCCAAGCGATACATAGCTAATTGAACTTGAGCAGACTTACCTAACTTCTTTGAACCAGTCTTCCAATCCACCACCTGGAAACCATCTCCGTCGCTATATATGGCATCAATTCGGCCTCGAATCAATACGCCAGCGATCGTTGTTTCAAAGGGAACCTCAACTCGTGCAGGTGTGCGATTGGCGAACTCGCTTTTGAGCCACTTGGCTTTTAGATCTTCTAACTTTGAATCGTCATCGAGAGGATCTAAGTAATCCAAGTATTCATCGCCAAATAATGTGGCCGCATCAGTAAATTGACGCTCTACCCACAAGTGGAAAGCGGTTCCGCGACGAGAATACTGATCTTGTCCACGTGGCATTGGGCGGCGAATGTTTAGCGCAAGTTCTTGCGGGTTTTCGTGCAGAGCGACCATGGTCGAAGTTGATAAACGGGTTGGCAGAGCAACTTGTAGAACATCTGATGCGCGATTTCGTTGTTCGGTAATCAAACTGTGGGCATCCATGATCCATGAATTTACTTCTGGGTCGATTGAATCAATTAGTGGATGAACTTTAGATGCCTTAACTAATTCCATCGTGGCATCAAATTGTGCGCGCTTATCCCCTAAGTAGTCTCGAGGCCAAACGGCGGTCTGTGGATTTTCAAGGGTTGGGTTTTCGGCATCATCATCTGGTGCTTCAACATCAGAAATCAAACGACCGCCGTTGGCGCTAGCTGCACCAGCAATCAAAGTAAAGATATTTGATGGAGAAACTGAGTTAGCGCCATCTCGCCACCACGATGTTGTGCAGATTAAATGTGTTCGGGCGCGAGTAACAGCAACGTAGGCAAGTCGCATTTCTTCACGCATCTTGATTTGGTCCACGCATTGACGGGCAAACTCTTTAATCGCCTTTGCGGCATCACTGTTCTTAGTGATTCCATCTAATGAAAAGTACGGAAGCTCGTGTGCATCTCCGCGCAAAGCAAAAGGCACATGCTTTTCATTCTTTAACCAGTTATCTGGGTCAGAGCGATTTACTCCTGGGAAAGTTCCTTCGGATAATCCAGGGACAGCGACAACATCCCATTCGGCGCCCTTGGCCATGTGAACAGTAAGGATTTGTACCACATCTGTGCGGACTTCAGGGGCTCCGACCTTTAATCCACCTTCTTCATCGGATGCGACATCGAGCCAATCTAAGAAAGCTGAAACTGATCCACCGCTGCGTTCGAACTTTGAGGCTTCATCTAAGAAACGATCTAGGTGGCGACGACCGGTCTGTGTTCCTTCGCGCAAAGTGATTTCAGATTCTAGAGTTAAGTAGTTTTCAATCTCGGTTACTAAATCAGTTATCTGTCCACCTGCGCGTGAGCGCAAACGTCGAAGATCTTGGGCAAAGGTAACCAAGCGTTGATAACCAAGATCGCTAAACCCGCTCTTCTTAGCAGATGTGATTTCATCTAAAGCATCGATGATTGATCCGGCGAATTGATCATCAGCTTCTAGTTGATCAGGATTACCTGCAGCAATCTTCTTAATGAAACTCTTGGAATCTGCGTGCATAGCTTTGGCGCGTTCGCGGCTAAAAGCACCGAGTGCCGCAATATCGCGTGGACCTAAATTAATGCGCGGGCCAGTTAAGTGACGCATCAGCGATGAGCCAGCATCGGGATCAGTAATGATCTTCATTAGGGTCACAACATCTGCAACTTCTGGAATATGAATCAGCCCGCCGATACCAATGACTTCAACTGGCAAGCCTTGTTCGCGCAAAGCATTTTCGATAGATGTGATCTGACTACGCTTTCGAACCAATACTGCAAATGATTTGTTGCCTTCTGAATTCCACAACGCCTTGAAGTATTCGGCAATTGCTTGTGATTCTGTTTCAACGGTTTCATAAATTCCGTAGGCAAGCTCACCAGCGCCTGCTCCGTCTCGCGCTTCAAGTTCGACAACTTGCTGACCACCTGCGGCTTTAATCTCTGCGCTAATGGTGTTTGCCGCAGCCAAGATGATTTTGTCGTTGCGGAAAGTTGTAGGTAGCGAGAACTGGGCTTCACCACTTTGTCCGGCAGCCTTTGGAAAGTACTTGTGGAATGAGGCCATCGTTCCGGCAGAAGCTCCGCGCCAGGTATAAATAGCCTGCGACGGGTCTCCTACGGCCATTACTGGGTGGCCGGTTTCGCTGACAAAGTTGCCATATAGCGCGGACAACATGCGCACCTGTGATTGCGACGTATCTTGGTATTCATCAAGTAGAACGATCTTGTACTTCCCGCGTTCCAGAGTGCCGACATCTTCAAAGTTT
This sequence comes from Candidatus Planktophila sp., assembly GCA_044346185.1. Lineage (GTDB taxonomy): Bacteria > Actinomycetota > Actinomycetes > Nanopelagicales > Nanopelagicaceae > Planktophila. The sequence goes on along the minus strand of JBIIZR010000023.1, from coordinate 4,366 downwards.
TGTGCAATATCTGCAGCTAATGACATCTGATCATCAAATGACAACTCGCCTGCTGCCTTGCGGCGTTCCATAAATGCTTCAACCATAGGTAGCAAGGAATTACGTTGACGCATGGCACGGGCTACTGCGCGAGTATCTTCATTGGTGCTGCCAGCTAGTGATTGCAATTTCTCAAGCATTTCGTTACCGATGACTTCAATATCGGCTGCATTGACTTGATGTTCTAGCATGAATTTAGAAAGACCTAGCAAATCTTTAATGACAGTACTTACTGCGCTGTCATTGCGATATGAATCATCAGACCAGTTGCGCACAACATCAGATGCAATCTGCCAAATCGCTGCTTCGCCTAATGGTTCGGCATCAGCATCGATTCCGTAGCGGATTGCATGTTCGCTTAATAATTTGCCGGCATAAGAATGATAGGTAGTTACTGCTGTGCTATTTGAAGTGATGTGCTTGAATTCTGGAAGTTGCGATAATTGGCGCAAGCGCTTGCGAATACGAACCGATAGTTCGCCAGCCGCTTTACGCGTAAAGGTAAGACCCAAGATTTGATCGGGTGTGGCATAACCGTTGGCAACCAAATACAAAACACGGTTGCTCATCGTTTCGGTCTTGCCAGAACCAGCACCTGCGATAACAACTGCAGGTTCTAAGCCACTGCTGATGATCGCCGATTGATGCTTTGTAATCGGCTTGATCTGTGAACCAAACTTTGGATGTGCCTGAAGCTTGGCGATGATTTGCTCAGGTGTGTACTTAGGCTGGATTGATTCAGTCGTCATGACTCGATCACCGCCCGTCCATCACTTTGAACTGGGCAGGATTTCCTTACTGGGCAGCCTTTACAGCGTTTGTTTACTGTGGCGAAGAAAGTGGCAGCGCCCATTCCTTCACCAATGGTTTCAATAGTTGCCTTGGTTTCTTCAAGATCAATTGCATACTGCTGACGTATAGATGCACCGGCGCTGCTTGTTCCTAAGTACACAAGTTCTGCACCAGAACTCTTGGTTCCGTCAGTAAATCCACCTTCTGCAACACCTAATTGATAACTAGCAAGCTGTAGATTCTTCTTGGCATCTTCTTTGCTAATTGCGGTGTTGCCAGTTTTAAAGTCAATAATGAACAAAGACCCATCGGCTTCTACTTCAAGTCGGTCCACAGTTCCGATAATGCGGGCACGACCTAATTTCACATCAAAGCGAAGTTCCGCACCCTTTACTTCGCGCATAGAGTCCTTGTGGTACTCCACAAACTTTTCAAGCATAGTGACCGCAGATTCAAGATGAGATGCACTGACCCAACCACTTTCAGGATCAATCAACTTCCAGGAACTTTGCAATAAATCTATTAACTGTTCACGGGTTGTCCCGGGTTCTAGCACCATCTTTGCGGCAAAGGCGTGGATTGCAGAACCTAAGACTTGTGCGGTGCTATCACCATCAGAACCGCCGTTGTTTTGCAAGAACCATTTCACGCCGCATTCCACAAAACTTTCGGCACCCGAAGGAGAAACGATGACCTCTTTGTCAGGATCAATCACGGGTGCATCGGTGCTTAATGGAACAGAACCGATCCAACTATCTGGATTAGCCAGATAAATTCCCTCTTGATTCATCGCCTTTAGCAACGCGGCGGCCTCTTTTGCCTTTGGACCGTCTAGCTGAGAACGAAGTTCAGCCACCAAAGCAGGAGCGGTGATTGGACGTGGCACATCGGTCAGCACATGTTCTTCGTCATCGCTCTTATTAACCAAGACTTCGATCGCTTCGAAGAACTGTGATGGTTCTTCATCTTCACGTTGTACGGCGGTCACGAAAAGTGATTGCTGGGCGCGGGTTAGCGCCACATGGAACAAGCGTTGTTCATCCTGCATTAAGCCATTTGCCGCGATCACATCTAACTGATCTCGTGGAATATCAGGGTTGCGTTTGCGTTCTACTAACCGTTCAGCACCCAATAATGAAGAACGCTGCTTCAAGTTTGGCCAAGTGCCCTCTTGTAAACCAGCGATCGCAACTAATTGCCACTGTCGACCCTTTGCGCTGTGCACCGTCAAGATTTCTACAAAATCTGGTCGAACGCCTTTTGCGGTAATGACGTCGCCAGCAATGTCTTCTTGAGCGACTTCATTGATAAATGCTGCCGGGCCTGACAAAGGAAAGCGTTCTGAATAACGGGCTGCAGAATCAAACAATTGCATCATTGCATCTAAATCTCGATCTGCCGCAGCCCCACGAATTCCGGGACGTAAAGCTTGGTTACGCCAAGCCACAGATAACTTTTGTCCATCACTTGTGATTGCGTTATCCCAAATAAACCATAACAAATCATCAGCTAACGCTGCCTTATTACGTGCAATTGCTTTTGCACCCTTTAACAATTCATGAACTCGCAGAACACTGTCTGCGCCTTCAATAAACAATTGGCCATCGTTAATTGCATCGAGTAATAACTGTGTACCTGAACGCTCATCACCTTCGGGACGGGCCGTAATCATCGCTCTGCGTATGCGGCGCAAGGAAATTGAATCTGCGCCGCCAAATTCAGAAAGCAGTAATCGTTCGGCGGTATCTAAATTAAGTGGCTGTGCGCCAATTGCAACGCGGGCCAAAAGTAAAAATGGTGTAATCGCAGGATTGCCCGCCAAAGCCTGAAGTTCAGTTGCGACAGGAATACCGACTTGTGAAAATGCTCGACGCAGCGCTGATGCTTGAACACCTGGTGTTCGCAGAACAACTGCCATGTCGCTGTATGAAATTCCTTGACGCAGGTGCGCACTGCGGAACTGATGAGCGATAAAAGCTGCTTCCTCGGCGCTACTTCTAAAGCGATGAACCCCAACAAAACCGCCCTTTTTCACCGCACATGAGCGCTTTCGGGTAACCGGAGATCCACGGAAACCCTGCACATAGTGATGGCCAACTTCAAAGATTTCGGGTGCACTGCGATACACCTGAGAAAGTACAACTTCTTTTGCGCGATATGGGTCAAGGGCTGCTGCCAAACCATCAGGATCTGCGCCACGGAATCGACCGACCGCACTATCTGCATCAGCGCAGATAATTACATCATTGCCGGCGAGAAGTGCCAATAGTTCTCGCTGTGCTGGATCACTTTCCTGGAATTCATCCACCATGATTGTTGTAAAGCGATTGCGCAGTTGATCGAGCAAGTCTGGGTTGTTGCGTAAGTGGATTGATGCGCGTGAAACTAATTCGGATGGATCGATACGGAGCTTGGCATCTTGGGCACTGATTTCGCGCATGATCATAGAATTTGAATATCGCTTCCAGAAAGCGGCGGCTGCTTGCCAATATTTCTCGCCTTCTTGAGCACCTAGCTTTGCTAATTCATCGGCATCGATACCGCGCTCTGAAGCACGCAAAATCAAATCGCGAAGTTCGCGGGCAAAGCCACCTGTTGTTAAGGCTTTGTATAAATCTTCGGGCCATTCGCGATAGCCATCTTGGATATCACCTTGCAGTAAATCTCGGATGTAATTTTCTTGTTCCGGACCGCTGAGCAAAATCGGATCCGGATCATTCTTGGCTTTCATCTTCAAAATCGAGAATGCCAGCGAATGAAATGTACGGGCCAATGGTTCAAACATGGTTTTAGTTGTTTGCAGAGCAATCGCATCACGAAGTTCCGATGCTCGTTCGCGACCATATGTCAGAAGCAAAATCGAATCAGGATTTTGTCCTTGTTCTATACGAGCTAATGCAGCACTTATCAAAACCGTTGTCTTGCCCGTACCAGGGCCACCTTGAACAACAAGTGGGCAACCACGATGTGCAACAGCCGCTTGCTGATCAACATCCAGTGCAACGGGAGCAGCCTGAAGTGCCTGTCGTACAAGGCTGAATGGCTGCTTACTCACAGTGAGCATCTTGCCCGAATGCACCGACAAATCTAGGGATGCGACCGCTTGGGCAAGAAAAAGGCCCGCGTTAAGTGATTAACACGGGCCTATTTCACTGAAATTAATTGACGTTTAAGTTTGCCTTCTTTGCGCGAGACGTCGCACGTGCGCGCTCATCGCCGTTTAGGACAACCTTACGAATACGAACAACGGCAGGTGTTACTTCGACGCATTCATCTTCGCGACAGAATTCCAAAGCACCTTCCATGTTGAGCTTCTTAGGCGGAATCAAGCGCTCTGATTCATCCGTGCCTGATGCACGCATGTTTGTCAGCTTCTTTTCGCGAACACAGTTAACGTCCATGTCATCATTACGAGAGTTCTCGCCAATAACCATACCTTCGTACACTTCATCGCCTGGTTCTACGAAAATAGTTCCGCGATCTTGTGTTCCGTATAGCGCGTATGAAGTAACTGTTCCCATGCGGTCTGAAACAA
>JBIIZR010000066.1:0-3198 GCA_044346185.1 Candidatus Planktophila sp. | reverse complement strand
GCCGCGGACAACGGTGCAACCAAGCCTGGTTAAAAGGTCGGCCATGATGTCTACATCTGCGATGTCTGGAACATTTCTAATTGTTGTTGTGCCGGCGGCCAGCAAAGAGGCCGCCATTAGCTTTAAAACTGAGTTCTTGGCACCTGTTACAGAGACTTCTCCCCGCAGGGAGGTTCCGCCGACTATGCGGAAGCGGTCGTGGGATGCCATAGCGGCAGTCTACTTATAGGGTAGGCACATGGTTAATTTAACGCGCATTTATACAAAGACTGGCGATGATGGAACTACATCTCTGGGAGACATGAGCCGTACCTCAAAAAACGACCCACGTCTTGAAGCGTATGCGACCGTTGACGAAGCTAATTCAAGCATTGGAGTTGTTCTCTCAACTGATGGTTTAACCGAGGATGTGCGAGCACTGCTAGTTCGTATTCAAAATGATCTCTTTGATGTTGGCGCTGATCTGTGCACCCCAGTTGTTGATTCTCCAGCTTTTGAGCCGCTACGAGTTTTAGAATCCCAGATAACTTATTTGGAAGAACAGATCGATAAGTACAACGCGGATCTTGAATCTTTGCGCTCATTTGTTCTTCCATCTGGAACACCAGCTGCAGCTCACTTACATGTTGCGCGTACAGTTTTGCGTCGAGCAGAACGTTGCACGTGGGCAGCTATTCATGCATTTGGCGGGGGAGTCAATCCACTGACGGCAAAGTATTTAAATCGTTGCTCTGATCTTCTCTTTGTTATTGCTCGCTATGCCAACAAGGAAATTGGCGATCAGTTGTGGGTGCCAGGGGCTAATCGCTAAGAAGCAGTTGTGTAAGTGGTTCCGGGGACTTTTTCCTCCGGAACATCCTTACGGCAAGTAGCTTTGATATTTGAAATCGAGTGCTCTAACTCGATTGGCTCTTGGCTAACAATCAAAATTGTTGCATACTTTCGAGCAGCAGTTTTTCCAATGGTTGTTCGTACAGTTCCAAAAATTTTCTGAGTCTTATCTTCTTCAGAAGTCCGCCCCTTTAGATTTGCAGTAACTACCCACCAGGTACATCCAACCGCTGATGCCACAGTTACAGCCCCACATGAAAACTTCTCACACACAGGTACGCCATCGATTTTTTCGGCTAATGCGGCTGTAAGTTTTTTGTCATTAGAAGCTAAGCCGACTAACTCTTTGGGCGTTGGAATTTTGGCGAAGGTGTTTCCATCTTTGCTCTTAATAAACCCTTTAGGAGGCCAGACAGGAGAAGGCGAGGGAGTTATCTTCGCCTTCTTTGTCGCTGCGACCTCAGAAGTCTGCGCAGAATGAGCAGCTGGAGCTAGTACAACTAGCGCCAGAACCAGTGCGATCGCCTTCTTAATCGCGATCCCACTTGAACTTACGCACACTAAAGTAAATACCAATAATGAGCCACAGCACCAATACTAGGAAGGTAGTTTGCAGCTCCCAAGACTTTGCGACCTCTTGAGATGCAAATGAATCAGGAAGAAATACTGATCGCATACCTTGAGTAAGCCACTTCAAAGGAAAGATCGCAGCAACTTGTTGCATCCAACCTGGAAGTTGTGTGAAGACAAAGAACACTCCACTAAAGAACTGCAAGATAATCACAATTGGCGAAACGACAGCTGAAGCTCCACGGCCGCTTTTTGGAACAATCGAAAAAGCGATACCAAGTGCTGTCGAACATGCACTTCCCAGTAAAACCAACCAAGTAAAGGTTAACCATTTACTAGCATCTGTTGGCATTTCCAAACCAAAGAAGGCAACACCGAATCCAAGCAGCAGCAGAATTTGGATCACCATACTGACAAAAATAAGAATCGCTTTTCCAATGAAGTAGCTAGATGCTGGCATCGGAGTTCCACGCAAACGCTTAAGCGCACCCACCTCACGTTCCATAGGAATTGTTATCGCTAAAGCTTGAAAACCTGTGTTAACAAGGCCTGATGCGATCATTCCGGCAACAAAGTACTGTGAAAAAGTAACACCAGGTGCGATGGTGTCTCTAAAAACTGACCCAAAAATTGCCAGCAAAATGACGGGGAACAAGAGAGTAAAGACGACGGATTCACGTTGACGTGCAAACTGTCGAATCTCTAGGCCCCCGCGTCGTATACCTAATTGAAGCGCGCTAGGAATCTTTTTCATCAACGCCTCCAATCATTTCAAGGTAGATATCTTCCAGAGATGGGCGAGTAACCATCAATTCAGGCACTTCACCATTGAATCTGGCCGATAATGATGAAACCAAAGTGGTTGGGTTATCTGTCTTTTCAGATTTAATCTGATCGCCATCTCTCCATTGAACAGTGGCTTGCGAAGTGGATCTCCCACCTAACTCGGTGGGGGTGGAGATTTCAACAATCACGCCTTTATTGATGACAGCAACTCGATCAGCTAGCGCTTCAGCCTCGTCTAAGTAATGGGTTGTAAGCACAATTGTTGCGCCATCAGAACGTAATTTCTTGATTAATGACCAAAATGCACGCCTTGCTTCTGGATCAAAACCAGTTGTAGGTTCATCAAGAAAGAGCAGCTCAGGATTTCCGATGATTCCGAGCGCAACATCAAGACGTCTGCGTTGCCCACCAGAAAGATTACGAATCAGTGCATCTCTCTTTTCCTGTAAACCGACAGAATCGATAACCTCTTCAACATCTCGTGGATTCGAGTAGTAACCATGAAAGTGATTGATGGTTTCAAAGACAGTTAAATCGCCGGCATCTGCAGATGTTTGCAAAACGATTCCGATTCTGTTTCGCCATTCGCGGGATTGATGCCCCCTTGTACCGGGATCAAAACCTAGAACTGAGACCGATCCTGAGTCACGTGTTCTAAATCCTTCAAGAATCTCTACCGTTGTCGTCTTGCCCGCACCATTGGGACCTAAAATAGAAAAGATTTCGCCCTGCTCGATCGTAAGATCTAGCCCCCGCACGGCATGAACATCACCGTAATGTTTTGTAAGGCCTTTTACTTCGATGAGGCTCATATGGTTACTTTACTATGAGAAAATACACCTGTGAGCCCGCGTAGAAATTACCCAAAGAAGCGACAAAAGCCCGAGGAACCTCGGGAGATCAACATCGCCTCTACAGGTGAGAGCGTTGAAGAACACAGCGATGGTGTTTATATTGTCAGACGTTTGACCGGCTCAGGATCGACAAAACCTTATCGCTGCCCTGGCTGCG
>JBIIZR010000096.1:0-3285 GCA_044346185.1 Candidatus Planktophila sp. | reverse complement strand
CTCAGCTCATGAAGGATCAAATTGTTTTAACCGGAATTCATGGCTTTGGGTATCACGGTGTCTTTGATCATGAAAGAAAAGATGGACAAGATTTTTTCGTGGATTTAACTTTAAGCGTAGATCTAACAATTCCATCTAATTCAGATGCGATAGATGACACGGTTAATTACGCAGAGATTACTGATTTAGTGGTCGAGGAAATAACTAGCAATCCGGTTAACTTGATTGAGAAATTAGCAGGCAGAATTGCTGAGCGAGTTCTGAATCAACATACAAAAGTGCAGCAAGCAACTGTTACGGTTCACAAACCGCAGGCACCGGTTGCGGCACAGTTAAAAGATATCGCAGTGGTTGTAACCCGCAGTCGATGAAAGCCGTTATTGCATTAGGTGCCAATATTGGTAACCCGCAAGAAAATTTAGATTTAGCCATTGCGCTATTGCGTGAAGCAACTGAGTTAAAGGTGGTTTCTACTTATTATTCAACCGCTCCAGTTGGTGGTCCAGAGCAACCTGATTATCTCAACGCTGTCTGCCTCATTGATAGCGAGCTACCAGCAATGGATTTGTTATCGCTGCTGCATGGAATCGAAAAGAGCTTAGGTCGTGAAAGGACGGTGCATTGGGGTCCGCGAACAATTGATCTGGACCTGATCCAGTACGGCGGGCTTTTGAGCAAGGCACATGAATTACAACTTCCGCACCCACGTGCACATGAACGTCGCTTTGTTTTACAACCTTGGTTTGAAATTGAGCCTGATGCAATCCTGCTTACGCATGGGCCGATAAAAGAACTTTTGGAGCAATTGCCTGCTTAGCGGTAAACTTTGAAACATCTTGCCCGGTACCCCGAAAGGACTGGAGCCACTGAAATGACTGTATTAGTGCCAACAATGGGCGCCTTGCATAAAGGCCACCAAGCGTTGATTAAACGTGCGCGCACATTAGATAAAGATGTCGTTGTAAGTATTTTTGTTAATCCGTTGCAATTTGAAAATAAAGAAGACTTGGAAAAGTATCCAAGAAATCCACAACGAGATATTGAGATCGCAACAATTGCCGGTGCAAACGAGGTTTGGTTTCCAGAGTACGAAGATTTGTATCCAGAAGGATTTCAAATAATTAGTGCAGGCCCATTAGGGAATAAGTTTGAAGGCGCATCTCGTCCTGGTCACTTTGATGGCGTTGTGACAGTTGTGGATCGCTTATTTGCAATCGCTAAGCCAGATAAAGCGGTATTTGGTGAAAAGGACTTTCAGCAGCTCAAAATTGTTCAAGCAATGAAGAGCAAAGTTGAAATTGTTGCAGTGCCTACAGTTCGTGAATTTGATGGATTGGCGTTGTCTTCGCGCAATGTTGGCTTAAGTGAATCTGGACGAGTTACAGCATTAGTTATTCACCGTGCACTAGCCGCAGCCAAGCTTGCCCCAACGGTAGAAATCGCCCTAGAGGTACTTAATTCAACGTTAGCAACTGAGCCTGGTTTCGATAAGGATTACGCAACGATTATTGATGAAAAGGATTTCGCACCTGCACATGAGGGTACAGAAAACCGCAGAGCAATTATTGCTGGCTGGGTTGAAGGAGTTCGTTTACTAGACAATATGCCGATGGTAGGGAGATAACGATGTTACTAACTGTTGATGTCGGAAACACAAACACAGTACTTGGAATCTTTGATGAAAAGGAAATGATTAGATCTTGGCGTGTAAAGACTGATCCGCGAAGCACTGCAGATGAACTGTGGCTGCAGTACCGTGCCTTGATTGATGACTACAACCTAACGGGGCTATCTATCTGTTCTACTGTTCCTGCAACGCTGCGAGAGCTGCGAACTATGATCGCTGACTATTTCTCTGATGTTCGCGTAACAATTGTTGAACCAGGGATTAAAACAGGTGTGCCGCTTTTGGTAGATAATCCAAAGGAGATCGGTGCTGATCGCATTGTGAATACCTTGGCGGCCCACACATTATTTGGTGGTCCAGCCATTGTGGTGGATTTTGGTACATCAACCAATCTTGATGTGGTTTCACCAAAAGGTGAATTCCTTGGTGGCGCACTCGCTCCCGGAATTGAAATTTCAGTAGATGCATTGGCGGCGCGCGCTGCACAACTTCGTAAAGTTGAGTTGATTAAACCAAAAAATGTAATCGGCAAAAACACAGTTGAAGCTCTCCAATCTGGAACAATTTTTGGGTTTGCGGGCCAGGTTGATGGGCTAGTAGATCGGATTACAGCTGAACTTCTAGAGTCATACTCTGAAAAGCCAACGGTGATTGCAACGGGTGGATTAGCGCCATTAATCATCGGGGTTTCAGAAACCATCGACCATCACGAGCCTGATTTAACGCTTATTGGGCTTCGTCTGATTCACGAACGAAATGCCTAACTCGGTAGACTTCGCGTCCTATGAGTACAGAGAATTTACCTACTGAAGAGGATCTGCCCGAGCAGCTCCGTATTCGACGTGAAAAGCGTGCATCCTTACTAGAACGCAACGTCGAGCCATATCCAGTCTCTGTTCCTCGCACAAAATCATTGAAAGAGATCCGCGATAAATATGTCGGTCTAGAAATCGATGTAGCAACAGGTGATATTGAATCTTTAACAGGTCGAATTATCTTCAAGCGCGATACTGGAAAACTTTGTTTTGCAACGCTGCGCGAAGGTGATGGAACCGAACTTCAGGCAATGTTGTCGCTAGATAAAGTTGGACAAGAAACTCTTGATTCTTGGAAATCCGATATTGATTTAGGTGACATCGTTTCAATTACTGGTGAAATCATTACATCCAAGCGCGGTGAACTTTCTATTTTGGCAAACTCATGGACTTTGGCAGCTAAGTCCTTGCGTCCATTGCCAAATGATCACAAGCCCATGTCTGAAGAAACTCGCGTTCGTATGCGTTATGTAGATTTGATTGTTCGACCAGAAGCTCGTAGCAATGCACGCTTGCGTCCGGCGGTAATGAAATCTCTTCGCGATACCTTCGATAAGGCCAACTTCATTGAAGTCGAAACGCCAATGCTGCAGGTTATGCACGGTGGTGCTGCGGCTCGTCCATTTAAATCTTTCTCAAACGCATATGACATGGATCTTTACCTTCGCATCGCCCCAGAGCTTTTCTTGAAGCGTTGTGTTGTTGGCGGAATCGAGCGCGTTTTTGAGATCAACCGTAACTTCCGTAACGAAGGAGCGGATTCTTCGCACTCACCAGAGTTTGCGATGATTGAAAGTTACATGGCATATGGTGATTGGATGTCGATCGCCGACCTAACTCGCA
>JBIIZR010000065.1:0-3305 GCA_044346185.1 Candidatus Planktophila sp. | reverse complement strand
GGTACTTACAGGCTTCTTTACTGAGACCGGAAAGCGTCCAGTAAATGATGTTGCAGCTTCATCTGAAACAGGTGCAGCAACAGTAATTTTGGCTGGTATCGCAGTTGGTTTTGAATCAGCGGTTTACAGCGCACTTCTAATCGCAGCTGCAGTATTCGGTGCCTTCTTGCTCGGTGGTGGAAGCATTGTTCTTTCACTTCTAGCAATCGCATTGGCCGGTACTGGTCTACTTACAACAGTAGGTGTAATCGTTGCGATGGATACATTCGGTCCGATTTCAGATAACGCACAAGGCGTTGCTGAAATGTCAGGCGATGTTGATGGCGAAGGCGCAGAAATCCTTACAAGCCTTGATGCAGTCGGTAACACAACTAAGGCGATCACTAAGGGAATTGCAATCGCAACTGCAGTACTTGCGGCAACAGCGCTGTTCGGTGCATTCACAGATGCAATCAAGCAAGCTGTAATTGATGCAGGTAAGACAGCTGCAGAAGTTGGCCTACAGTTCCAGGGTGTTCTAGATGTTGCAGATCCACGTAACTTGGTTGGTTTGATTATCGGAGCAGCAGTTGTGTTCTTGTTCTCAGGTCTTGCAGTTAACGCGGTATCACGTGCAGCGGGTGCAGTAGTTGTCGAAGTTCGCGAACAGTTCCGCTTACACCCAGGAATCATGAAGGGAACAGAGAAGCCAGATTACGCACGTGTAGTTGATATCTGTACTCGCGATTCACTGCGTGAACTTGTGACTCCAGGATTGCTCGCTGTTATGGCGCCAATCGCAGTTGGTTTCGGTCTTGGTGTTGGCGCACTCGGTGCATACCTTGCCGGTGCAATCGGTACCGGAACATTGATGGCTGTATTCCTTTCTAACTCAGGTGGAGCGTGGGATAACGCTAAGAAGATGGTTGAAGATGGACACCACGGTGGAAAGAACAGCGATGCGCACGCAGCGACAATCGTTGGTGACACTGTCGGAGATCCATTCAAGGACACTGCAGGCCCTGCAATTAACCCACTTATCAAGGTTATGAACCTGGTAGCGCTGTTAATTACACCTGCAATCGTTGCCCTGGCACTTGGTGATGGAGGATCAACAAGCATGTTGATTTCACTAGCCGCAGTTGCAGTGATCATTGGTGCCTTGATTCGTAACCGTCGTCAAGCAACATCGATCAGCGTTTAATTTAAGTAGAACTTCCCTCTACTTATGGCAAAGGCTAAGACCGACCTGATCAAGCTTGTGATTGTTGAATCACCAGCTAAGGCCAGAAAAATTGGTGGATACCTCGGCGACGGATACGTCGTCGAGGCATCTGTCGGTCATATCCGCGATTTGCCACAACGAGCAGCTGATATTCCAAAAGAGTTTAAGAAAATTGCCTGGGCTAAAGAAGGCGTAGATATCGAAAATGATTTCGCACCTTTGTATGTCATTAACCCTGACAAAAAAGCAAAGGTTGCAGAGCTTAAAGAGTTAATGAAAAACGCCGAAGAGTTAATTCTGGCAACGGACGAGGATCGCGAAGGTGAAGCGATTGCCTGGCACTTAGTAGAAGTTTTACAACCCAAGATTCCTATTAAGCGCATGGTTTTTAATGAAATTACAAAAGAAGCGATTCAAGCTGCGGTGGAAGACACCCGCGATTTGGATTACCACTTAATTGATGCGCAAGAGACTCGTCGCGTATTAGACCGTTTGTTTGGATACAGATTGTCTCCTGTGTTGTGGAAGAAAGTTATGCCACGAATTTCAGCAGGCCGTGTGCAATCAGTTGCGACTAGATTGATTGTGGAAAAAGAACGCGAACGCATGGCCTTTATTTCATCTGGTTGGTGGGATCTTGCAGCCGTTACCGCACTTGGTTTTAACGCACGTCTGCTCGAAGTAGATGGAAAGAAAGTTGCAGCAACTTCAGATTTTGGCGCAGATGGCGCAGTCAAAGAAAAATCTCTTGCCAACATCTTGCTACTAGATGAAACATCTGCAAAAGGGCTTGTAGAAAGCCTGAAATCCAGTGATTTAACTGTTAAGTCAATGGAAGAAAGCCCACGCACAGAACGACCAAAGCCACCTTTTACAACATCGACTATGCAACAAGATGCAGGTAGCCGACTTGGTTGGGGCGCACAGATCACGATGCGCGTTGCACAACGTTTGTACGAAAACGGATACATCACTTATATGCGTACCGACAGCATCAACCTGTCACAACAAGCGATCACCGCAGCACGTAACGCTGCTAAAGCTCTATACGGCGCAGACCATGTTGCAGATGCTCCACGTGTGTACCAAGGTAAAACTAAGAACGCGCAAGAGGCACACGAAGCGATTCGCCCAGCAGGCGATGCCTTTAAGACTCCTGGTGAATTAGCACCAGAACTTTCACGTGATGAGTTCGCACTGTATGACTTAATCTGGAAGCGAACCGTTGCATCACAAATGGCCGATGCTAAAAAGATGCAGATGCGAGTTGATTTTGATGCGCAACTTAATTCAGATTTGGCGAGTGGACGGAAAAGTGCAATCTTCCGTGCAAATGGTTCTGTCATTACTTTCCCTGGTTTCCTTGCTGCCTACGATGACATTGTCACCGATGAAAACAAGGATGAAGAATCGGCAGATAAGCGCTTGCCTGCAATGACCGTGGGTCAATCAGTTAAGGTCGATGAATACACCTGCGAAGGTCACGAGACAAAGCCGCCAGCCCGATACACCGAACCAACCCTTGTTAAAAAACTAGAAGAACTTGGTATTGGTCGCCCATCTACATTTGCATCAATTATTCAAACTATTCAAGATCGCGGTTATGTTTATAAGCGCGGTCGCGCCCTTGTTCCAACCTTCCTTGCTTTCTCTGTAACGGGACTATTGGAAACTCACTTCACAAAACTTGTTGATTACGAATTCACCGCTTCAATGGAAGAAGATCTAGACAAGATCGCAGCTGGTGAAGCTGGCCGCGTAGATTGGCTTACCGATTTCTTTTACGGTGTAGATGGCCAGCCTGGACTTAATGAATTATCAGCTGATTTAGGCGTCATTGATGCTCGCGCAACCAACACCATGAACTTGTCCCCCGAGATCGAAATCCGCGTTGGTCGCTACGGTGCATACCTGCAAGAAAACAAAGAGGGCGAAGAGCGCAAGCTGGCAAACATCCCAGAATCACTTGCACCCGATGAATTAACTCTTGCAAAGGCAATTGAATTATTAGCAGCACCATCAGGTGAGCGCGAACTAGGTATTGATCCAGTAACAAACTTGCCGATCATCGCAAAATCGGGGCGCTTTGGTCCTTACATCA
>JBIIZR010000087.1:0-11187 GCA_044346185.1 Candidatus Planktophila sp. | reverse complement strand
CCATTTCTCAGTAAAAATCTCGGTTGGACTATGTGCTTAGTCTAAAGAAGTGAGAAGATTGGCGCGAATTGAGGCACTTTCCTGGGGCCTCTCGAAAGGCAAATGTGAGGAAGTTCGCAGCCCGTAGTGCGCTAGTCCTTCTATTAACTTTATTGGGAACAACTGCGACATTCGCAAACACCCTTGTTAGTACTTCGCCAATCAGCGGATCAACTTTGTCTGTCTCACCAACCAGCGTCACCGTCACAGGACAGCTTCCACTATTGCCCGAAGCAAATGAAATCTCGGTGACAGATCCAAATGGTGTTCGAGTCGATGATGGAACCATCATGGTCAGTGATGTCAGTGCAACAGTTGGATTGAGGCCACTAACGGAATCAGGTTTTTATACCGTTTCATATCTTTTGTATGCAGAAGCCGATGCACCACTTGAAGGAAGTTATAGATTTAAGTATCAAGCACCGAGCACAATCGCTCCACAAACTCCGGATCCACAACCAACTCAGTCTCAAGCACCAGCCGGCAGCAGTTGGGCAACAAATATATTTGTGATCTTTCTTCTTCTGATGGCTGTAGCGGTAACTGTTGGATTATCACTGTATGCCCGCAAATTATTTAACAACCGATGAATCTATTAACAACCACTTTTAAGTTTCTCAATTTACTTGGTGGGTTTGCAACGGTAGGCGCCTTGCTGTCTATGGCTTTTCTTGTAGTCAATCACAATGGTTTTCTCACAACCTCAGGTGAAAAGGTTCGCACTCTGCTGAAAATCACTTCAACAATCTGGGTAATCGGAGCCTTTGGAACAGTCATCTTTACCTTGGCACAGATTTTGGGCACAACCATTTCTGATGCATTAGATCTCACTGTTATCCGATCTTTCATAACCCAGATATCACTTGGAAAATATCTAGCTTTCCAGGCACTCATGGCTGCCGTAGTTCTTATCTTTTCTATTGCAACGAAAAAGATTGAATCGCTAATCATTTTGTTGGCTTTGTCTATTGCCGGTCTTGTTGCACCCGTTTTTGAAAGCCATGCCGCATCAAGCGGCTCGCACTCGCTTGTAATTGGCTCACTTGTAATCCATGTTATTGCTCTTTCTTTGTGGGTGGGCGGAGTTATTGCTTTAGGAACTCTTTCTGCCGAAGATCGGCCTGTAGCTGTTCCTCGTTTCAGCCAAATGGCTTTATGGTCGGCAATAGCTGTTGTAGTAAGTGGTGCGGTTAATGCATGGGCACGGTTGAATTTTGCGGATGCTTGGAATTCTTCTTACGCATTCATTGTTCTTGCCAAGATTTTTGCCACAGTAGTTTTGGTGTTGATTGGATATCTACATCGCAAGACTCTTTCGAACAAGAAATCAATTAATTGGGCTGGCTTTGCAAAGCTAATAACTGTTGAAGCAGCAATCATGGTTGTTACCGTATTAATGGGAACCTGGTTATCAACCAGTGCCTCACCAGATCGACCAGGAGTCCAAGAGTTCAGCCCAGCACTTTCAATTGTTGGAATCCCAACTCCGCCTGAGCCAACCTTGGCACGAGTCCTGTTTAGCTATGAACCAAATGCTTTAATGATTGGTGTTTTGACTTTAATGGTTGCGCTGTACATCAAGGGTGTCGTTGTTCTGACTAAACGCGGTGACAAATGGCCTGTCGGGCGCACAATAGCTTTTGCTTTAGGAATTGCTGCAACTAATTTTGCTACAAGTGGTGGTTTAGGTTTGTACGCACAATTCTCTTTTTCTTATCACATGATGTCGCACATGGTTTTGGGAATGATCGCGCCAATTGGTTTAGTACTGGGTGCTCCAATGACCTTAGCACTTCGTACTTTGCCACAAGGTAGAAACAGTGATGAACGCGGAGTCCGAGGATCGTTGCTCGCAGCATTACATTCCAAAATTGGCGTTATCTACACAAATCCAATAGTCGCATTAGCAATTTTTGATGGATCACTATTTGCCTTGTACTTCACTGATCTGTTTGCGGTGCTCATGCAAAGCCATGTTGGCCATTTGTTTATGAGCCTTCATTTCTTGGCCGCTGGTTTCTTGTTTTTCTTTATCATCATTGGTGTCGATCCAAACCCTCGACGAGTTCATCATTTAGTTCAAATCGTCATTCTCTTTGCAGCCATGAGTATTCACGCATTTTTCTCAGTTGCGCTGATGTCTACCACCACACTTATTGACGATGGTTTCTACACTTCCTTACAAACCCCGTGGCTGGGAGATCCGCTTGCCGACCAAAAATTGGGAGGTTCAATTGGTTGGGCTATGGGGGAGATTCCTATCCTTATCGCTTTGGTCGCGACATTTATCAACTGGATGCGAGATGATTCGCGCGAGGCAAAGAGAATCGATCGCAATACCGCTCGCCAAGCGGCTATGGGTCAGCCAGATGATCTAGCGAACTACAATCAGTATTTACAAGAACTAGCACAGCGCGACAGAGATAGAAAAGAGCCCTAATGGACAACGTATTTGATTTACCCGCAGAGTATAAAGAACTGCGTACTAGCGTTCGCGCGCTTGCTGAAAAAGAGATTGCACCATTTGCACAAGCGGTCGATGAGGAACATCGTTTTCCTAGCGAAGCAAAAGCTGCGCTTGTAAAAAATGGTTTGTATGCAGCCCACGTTCCCACTGAATTTGGTGGCGATGGCGCAGACGCGCTCGCTGCTGTAATCATTATTGAAGAAGTCGCACGCGTGTGCGGATCTTCTTCACTAATCCCGGCGGTTAACAAACTTGGTTCAGTGCCTTTGCTATTAGGTGGCAATGATGAACAGAAAAAGCGTTGGCTTCCACGTTTAGCTAAAGGTGAAGGATTTTCATACTGCTTATCTGAATCCGAAGCGGGATCTGATGCAGCAGCACTTCGCACAAAGGTTGAACGTTCGGGCTATGGATGGGTTCTTAACGGGAGCAAGAAGTGGATCACCAATGCAGGAGAGTCAGAGTTTTATTCAGTAATCGCACAAGGTGACCCAAGCCTTAGAACAAAGGGAATGACCGCCTTCGTTGTTGAAAAATCAGATCCAGGAGTCTCTTTTGGTGCACCTGAAAAGAAAATGGGTATGCGCGGATCTCCAACTCGCGAAGTTTATTTCGACAATGTTCAGCTAAGCGATGATCGTCGCATTAGTGAAGTTGGCCAAGGCTTTGCTTTAGCTATGGCTACTTTGGATCACACGCGAATCACTATCGCTGCTCAAGCAATCGGTTTGGCGCAAGGCGCATTTGATGTTGCAACAAAGTATGCGCACGAGCGTCACCAATTCGGTAAGCCAATCTTTGATTTCCAGGCGATCCAATTCATGCTGGCAGATATGGCAATGAATATTGAAGCAGCGCGTCTTCTTACATATGCCGCCGCGGTAAAGAGTGAGAATAACGAAAAGGATTTAACTTTCTTCTCGGCAGCAAGTAAGTGTCTAGCAAGTGATATGGCAATGAAAGTAACTCAAGATGCAATCCAAGTTCTTGGTGGATATGGATATGTCAGTGATTATCCAGTTGAGCGAATGATGCGCGATTCCAAGCTGACTCAAATTTATGAAGGCACCAATCAAATTCAACGAATCGTGATGTCGCGTAATCTTCCTAACAGCTAATAGTTAGCGGTTAAAGCGAACAACTATTGATGGTGTTGCCGCAGCATCAAGTGGTACATCATGGGGTTCGTGTGGCAAGACTTCACTTGATAACTCGCCCGCATAAACCAAACCAATTTTCCATCCCTTTAAATGCACAAGTGCACGATCGTAATAGCCGCCACCTTGGCCCAATCTAAATCCTGATTGATCAATCCTTAGGGCCGGAACAACTATCGCTTGAATGTGAGATAAATCAGTTAGCGCTGGACCGACGGGTTCAGAAATCTTTTTCTTGGTTATCAAGTTGGCAGGATCTCCATCCCATCTCACCCATTCCAAATGATCACCATTTATTCGCGGCAGAAGTAAAACCTTGCCACTTCTCAGGAAAGCTTCATTGATCTCGACAGTACTTGGCTCGTATTCGTAAGAGATGTATGAAGCAATTGTTGTAGCTGACTCAATTTCAGGTGCTTTCAAAATGACATTGAAATTGGAAGAAATGAACTTTTGAGAACGTTCTCGGCGGGCACGATCCCGCAGTATGGCTTTTTGATTTGTCATTTAAATCTCCCGTGAAATCCCAAAGATCAAACTGTTCAACAAGTAGGGTTCGATTATGTCAGAACACACTCGGGTTGATGAGTTTCTCACCTCTCTTCTAGCTATCTGCAAACCCCTCGAATCCTTTGAAATGCCTTTGCTCGATGCACACGGTGCAACCCTTGCGGCAGATATTCATGCAGGAGATCGATTAGTTCTGCGCGAAGGTACGCGTATCCGCTCCACGCAAATTGGCTTAGCTGCATCTATCGGTCGCGATCATTTGCCAACCCGGCCTCACCCACGTGTTGTTGTTTTATCGGCGGGACCAGATCTAGTTGAACCAGGACAGGCGTTGAAAAATGCTAGCGATGAATACGAGACGAATTCTTGGTTACTGACAACTGCTGTACGTGAAGTCGGTGCAGTCGCATATCGAGTTCATTCAATTCCAGATAATGAAGAACAACTGCAAAAAGTTATTGAAGATCAATTAGTTCGTGCAGACTTGATCATTATTAGCGGTGAGCGCCATGATGATTCATTTGATTTGATTACCCGCACCTTGTCAGGGATGGGTGAAATTACGACTGTTGATTTGGCGATTGAAGCCAGCGGCCGCCACAACTTTGGAACTGTTGGCCCTGATAAAACTCCGGTAGTGACACTTCCAGGTGATCCAATCGCCGCTTACATATCGTTTGAACTTTTTGTACGCCCAATGATTCGCACCATGCTTGGTGCAGCAACTATTCATCGACCATCAGTTAAGGCTGCCCTGGAAAAGCCAATTGCCTCTAATGAGGGTGTTCGCTCATACATTCGCGCAGTGTTGGCCGAGGATGGAAAGTCGGTTGTACCTCTTGAAAATCAAGATGAACAATCCACCTTGTCTGATGCAAATGCATTTATTGCCATCTCTGAAAGTGATACCTCCTTAAAAACTGGTGATCAAGTAACAGTTGTAGTTCTCGAGCGTCGCTACATTTAATTTCATGAATAGCTCTTGGCCGATTTCATTGCAGGTTGGCGATATCTCCCTTCGCCCTCTGCGATTTAGGGATCGAACCCAATGGAATCAGGTTCGGGTTGAAAATCGAGATTGGCTTTCGCAATGGGAGGCCACAATTCCCTTTACTGGTGATGACAGTTATAAAGAGTTGCCCTCTTTTTTTGAGATGGTGAAGATCCTCAATCACGAAGCACGACATGGCCGCTCTTTTTCATTTGCAATCTGGCATCAAAAACAGCTCATCGGCCAAATCACTTTAGGTGGGGTTATGTATGGCGCTATGCGCGGCGGTCATATCGGGTATTGGATCGATCGAAATTTTGCCAACCGTGGCTACACCACACAGGCGGTCGAACTGCTAACCCAATACGGCTTCCATGAGCTAAGACTGCATCGCCTTGAGATTAATCTGCGTCCAGAAAATGCTGCTTCTCGAAGAGTTGCCGAAAAAGCAGGATATATTTTCGAAGGTGAGCGCCCTCGATATCTGCACATCGATGGACACTGGCGGGACCACATCACTTTTGTTAAGGAAAATTCTGCAATCAAGTAACGCTTAAATCCCAGAAAAACATCACCCCTTCCTTTAGATTTACCCATCATGACTTCGGGACTTATCTACATTGCGATTATTGGAATGTGGGTCGCATACTTTGCGCCCCGCTGGATCCATGACCGCAATGAGTTCTCTGGAAAATCTGTTGAACGCTTCAAAGGCGCGCTTCGAGTTGTTGCCAATCAAACACCAAATGCGACTGTAAGCGGTGGTGCAATTCATATTGATCTAGATCAAGAAGCAAAAGATCGCCAAACTTTACTTCGACGCAGAATTACATTTCTATTAATTGCATTCACTTTGATTACGACACTTGTAGGTGGAGCTATGAATACGATGCCATTTGTTTATGCACTTGTACCAGCTTCTGGTTTGCTGATTTATATTGCGAGCGTTCGACGTCACGTAATCGGTGAACAATTACAGAAGCGTCGTGTGCAACAACTGAATCGTCAGAATTCTGGAGTATCAAATACAAATCTTGCAGAAGTCGTTCAACCTAAACCAAGTACTGAACATTGGATCCCATTGTCAGAACGCGAACTTAAAGGTGTAGTTATTCTGCCTCAAGGAACAGCTGCGGTTCGTAACGCTTGGGAGCCAACAGAGGTTCCGGTACCAACATATGTAAATGCTCCAAAGGCTGTTGTACCAAAGCGAGTTATCGATCTGACAACTCCTGGACAGTGGAGCCAAGAGCAGGAACGTCTTGAACGTGAGGCACTTGCTGCAGTATCACCTTCAAGTGATGAAATTTTTGATCAACAACTAGCTGATGAAGCAGTTGAGCGACTCAACCAAGCTCGGGCAGCTAACGAATAATTAGATCCACGAGTCAAACCACATACGCATTTTCCACTGGTCGTAGGTGATGGTTTGACCGGTATACAAAGGTAAGAAGTAGATAAAACAAAGCAGTACAAGTGCGAACAATCCGCCAACAATGCTCTGAGAAACTACAGGTTTTAGCTCACTATCTAGCAATAACTTTGCACAATAAACGATAGCTAGAACCATAAATGGCGCAATGATTATCGCGTAAAAAGAGAACATTGTGCGCTGCTGCATGGCAAACCATGGCAAGTATCCGGCAACCATGGCCAGTGAAACAATCTGTGCCGCCGAATCAGTAGTGCGATTGATTAATGATTTAATCCAGTAACCAATTACAACAGCAATCGCAATTGTCCCGATCCACCACAACAGAGGAGTTCCGAGGGCTAGTACTTCTCGGGCACAACTCTTTGCTCCGCAATCTGTGGGCGAATCATAAAAGAAAGATGTTGGTCGACCCATGACAAGCCAGCTCCATGGATTTGCTTGGTATGGATGGTTCTCAGTTAAGCCTGTGTGAAAGTTAAGCATCTCAGAGTGGTAGTTCAACCAAGCGATCAATGGATTAGTAGAAGATTGTCTATCCCAACCACGATCAGATAAAAACCAACCTGCCCAAGTAATTATGTACACACCGATTGGAAGCAAACCATATTGAGCAAACTTTTTTGCAATCAATTTGAATGAATCACGAATATCCATGTTAACTAAAATTCGATACAACGACACCAAAGCAATTGCCGCAATAAAATAGATTGCGCTCCATTTACAACCAAGTGCTAAACCAAATGCAAGTCCAGCCCACCAATGTCTTCCTCTATGCCACAGCAGTATCGCAATCAATACAAAGAAAGCTAAGAACAGATCCAGCAATGCCGTTCGAGAGTGCACCAAGAGCAACCCATCCATTGCCATTAATGCCGCGCCAAGACCTGTTAACAATGGTGAGTAAAAAAGCACGTGAACTAAACGAGCAAAAACTAATATAAGTAGAGTTCCAATAAGTGCAGTTGCAAATCTCCAACCAAATTCATTGTCCCCAAAGATGGCTATTCCGGCACCAATAAGCCACTTTCCAACAGGGGGATGAACGATAAATTCAGGATCACTTCCACTTACTTCTACGCCGTATTTGAATAGATCCCGCGCACCGTCGACGTAGTACACCTCATCAAAGATGTAGCCTTTTGTTGATCCAAGGTTTATAAGGCGCAACACAAATGAGGCTAGTGCGATCAGTATCGGAGCAATTGCTGCGGGCATAGGACAAGAGTAAGCGCGTTTACTCCTATTTACTGAGAGGATTACTCCATGACGCTCATCTTGGCTGCAACTCCTTTGGGTAATCCTGGGGATGCAAGCGCCCGTCTGAAAAGTGCGATTGAAAATGCATCGATTATTGCTGCTGAAGATTCGCGCCGCTTCCATCGCCTGTGTGCAGATATCGAAGTCACCTTTACCGCCCGCGTCCTATCTTTCTTTGAAGGCAATGAGGAAGAACGAAACCGCGAGTTATTAGCTGAACTCAAGAGCGGCGCGATGGTGCTAGTTGTTTCTGATGCAGGCATGCCAACTATCAGTGATCCAGGTTTTCGTCTTATGCGCGATGCAATTGCTGAAGGCATTGAAGTTTCAGTCATCCCGGGGCCAAGTGCGGTCACAATGGCAGTTGCGCTCTCTGGTCTACCAACCGACCGTTTTTCTTTTGAAGGATTTCCGCCACGTACAGCAGGTGCTCGTCTTGCAACTTTTGAAAAACTTCGCTTTGAAGAACGAACCATGGTTTTCTTTGAAGCACCACATCGACTTGTGGATTCGTTAGCAGATTGTGTAAATGTTTTTGGAGCAGATCGACAAGGTGCGATTTGTCGCGAGATGACAAAGCGATATGAAGAAACTATTCGTGGCACTTTGGCGCAATTGGCCATCTGGTCTAACACTAATGAAGTTTTAGGTGAAATCACCATCGTGATTGCCGGAGCTGCAACTGACTCGGCAGCTCTGACAGCAGCAGATATGGTGAGCAGAGTCCGTGAATTTGAGGCGGCCGGAATGGATCGAAAGGCAGCAATTGCAACTGTTGCCGATGAGTTTGGGATTGCTAAACGCCTCGTTTATGCCGCTGTGGTCGATGCGAATAAGATGAGCCAGTGACTAAGTCTTTCTATTTAACGACGCCGATCTATTACGTCAACGATGCCCCACATATTGGGCATGCCTACACAACCGTTGCCGGCGATGTGTTGACCCGTTGGCACCGCCAAAAAGGTGAATCAGTCTGGTTCCTAACTGGAACAGATGAGCATGGACAAAAAGTTATGCGCACTGCAGAAGCAAATAATGCAGCTCCTCAAGCGTGGGTAGATAAATTAGTTCAAGAGGCGTGGAAGCCAAATTGGGAGCACCTAAATATCGCCAATGATGATTTTATTAGAACCACTGAAAAACGTCACACAGAACGTGTGCAAAAGTTTTTGCAATCACTGAAGGATTCAGGTCACATCTATGCAGGCAAGTATGAAGGCCCGTACTGCGTAGGGTGCGAAGAGTTCAAACTTCCTGGCGATTTGATCGAGATCGATGGGGCTAAATGCTGTCCGATTCACAGCAAGCCAATTGAATTGGTAAATGAAAACAACTGGTTCTTTAAACTTTCTGCTTTTGTCGAGCCTCTTCTTGCTCATTACAAAAACAATCCCGATGCTTGTCAGCCAGAAAGTGCCCGCAACGAAGTTGTGTCATTTCTCGAAGGCGGCGTTTCAGATCTCTCTATCTCTCGCTCAACATTTGATTGGGGTATTCCTGTTCCGTGGGATACCGATCAAGTTGTGTATGTCTGGTTTGATGCGTTACTGAACTATGCAACAGCGGTTGGTTTAACAGATGCACCAGATTCTGAAGGTGGCAAGAAGTTTGCACAAACCTGGCCAGCAGATGTGCACTTGGTTGGAAAAGATATTCTGCGTTTCCACGCAGTCATCTGGCCAGCGATGTTGATGGCTGCAGGTCTTGCGGTTCCTAAGAAAGTTTTTGCCCACGGCTGGTTACTAGTTGGTGGCGAAAAGATGAGTAAGAGCAAGTTGACCGGAATTGCACCAAAGGACATCACCGATCACTTTGGAATTGATGCTTTCCGGTATTACTTCTTACGAGCGATTCCATTTGGTACCGATGGTTCA
The DNA here is from genome assembly GCA_044346185.1 of Candidatus Planktophila sp. Lineage (GTDB taxonomy): Bacteria > Actinomycetota > Actinomycetes > Nanopelagicales > Nanopelagicaceae > Planktophila. The sequence goes on along the minus strand of JBIIZR010000087.1, from coordinate 1,457 downwards.
TTCTCATGGGAAGACATGAGCGCTCGATACACCTCAGAACTGGCTAATGACTTTGGAAATCTTGCTTCTCGCAGCGCAGCAATGGTTGAAAAGTACTGCGCTGGCTCACTTCCGGCGGTTAGCCATGATGCTGGATTGGAAGCAGCACTTAAGGAAACTGTGGCTAAAGCTGATGCTGCAATGTGTGCACTTGATTTTCAAGGCGGAATCATGGCGATCATGGATTTCTGTAAACAAGTCAATGGCTATGTAACAATTAAAGAGCCTTGGATTTTGGCCAAAGATCCAGCTAATCAAGCAGTACTTGAAGAGGTTTTATACAACACCGCTGAATCATTGCGAGCACTTGCCGTGTTGTTGCATCCAGTGATGCCACAGACCTGCGAAATTTTGTGGGAAAGCCTTGGTGCACAAGCAGCACTTGGTGATTTAGCTGCACAAAAGATTTCAGATGTAGCCACCTGGGGACAGCTTCCACAAGGGGCCACAGTTACAAAGACTCCAGTTTTGTTTCCTCGTCTAGAAACCCCTGCTTCATAAAACATGGCTGATCGCCACAACCGCGACATCGATCGACCTCGCGCACCGCTGCCAGAACCACTACCAGTTCCAACAGTTGACGCACATGCTCACATGGAAATTGTCACCGATGCTGCTTTTGATTCTAAAGAAGTTGCGGAGGTAATTGCTGAAGCCAAATCAGTTAATGTGGATCGAATTGTTCAAGTGGGTTATTCGGCGGAACAATCAAAATGGTGCGTAGGGGCTGCAGAAAAGTGGAATACATCAGTGCTTGCCGCGGTTGCTTTGCATCCCAATGAAGCTCCCGTTGTTGCTGACCTTGATGCAGATCTAAAGGTTATTGAAGAGCTAGCGCAACACCCACGGGTGCGCGCAATTGGTGAAACAGGTCTTGATTACTTCAGAACGCCACCGGAGCTGCGCAAGCGCCAACAAGATTCATTCAAGTGGCACATCGAATTAGCAAAGAAAACCAATAAAGCCCTTGTCATTCACGACCGCGATTCGCATGATGATGTTTTGTCTGTCCTTCTCGAAGTTGGAGCACCCGAAAAGACTGTCTTTCATTGCTTTTCAGGGGATGTCGCGATGGCAAGATTGTGTATCGAGCGCGGCTATATCTTGTCCTTTGCAGGCACCTTAACTTTTAAAAATGCACCCGAACTTCGCGAAGCCGTAAAGCTAGTGCCGGCCGATCAATTGCTAGTAGAAACTGATTCACCTTTCTTAGCGCCTTCTCCTCATCGCGGAGCTGGAAACACTCCTGCGCAGATTGCAAATATTGTCCGCGCCATGGCAGTTGAAAGAGATCAAGATCTGGCAGAGCTTGCAACTGCGCTTAGCGATAATGCCGAGCGAATCTTTGGATCTTTCGCGCCATGAGTTTGCTAGGTGCGGCACAAATCCGCGAACTTGCAGCCAAGCTTGATTTGAAA
>JBIIZR010000022.1:0-11308 GCA_044346185.1 Candidatus Planktophila sp. | reverse complement strand
CATCTGTTAATGAAGCACGGATGCCCCTTCTAGACCACTTACGCGAATTACGTAAACGAGTTCTTCGTTCCGCGATTGCAGTATTGGTTGCATTTAGTGGAGGGTGGTATTTCTACGATTCAATCATTGTCACCCTAGCGTCTCCAGTGTGCGACCTAAAAGCGGCACAACAATCTGGAGCTGCAAGCTGCGGAGCTCTTTACATCAGTGGTGTGCTTGGTCCACTGGATCTGCAAATCAAGGTGGCGTTGTTGACCGGAATTATCGTTTCGGCTCCATTCTGGCTCTATCAGTTGTGGGCCTTCATCGCACCCGCTCTACACAGAAAAGAAAAACGTACGAGCGTCATGTTCGTTTCTGCAGCAACACCATTTTTTGCCATGGGAGCAACACTTGGCTATTTCATTCTTCCCGTTGCGATTAAGGCTTTGTTTGGCTTCACACCAGATTCGATCAGTAACTTGGTGAGATTTGATGATTACTTAGATTTCGTTCTTAGAGTTATTCTCTTTGTAGGCCTTGCTTTCGAGTTACCTATCTTTCTATTGACCTTCAATTTGATTGGCTTTCTTCGCGGTAAAACAATTTTGAAACCCTGGCGAATTTGGATCTTTACAATTTTCTTCTTCGTAGCCGCTCTTTCACCAACTGCAGATCCATTGAGTATGGTCCTCTTATCTGGACCACTAATTCTTTTCTACTTTATGGCGGGTTCTATAGCGGTCCTGGTCGATCGACGACGCGATAAGAAAGCCGATTCTGTAGAAACCGATAGCTCTTCGATTGAAGCACCCACATCAATTAAGGAATAGCCGATAGGGTCTTCCCATGTGGGCTTTGGTGATCAACCCTGTAGCAGGTCAGGGAAAAGGGACCACGGTCGGGACATATGTTGCAGGATGGCTATCGCAACGAAAGATTCCATACACCATAGTTACTGGCAACTCATCAGTGTCACTTGGTGATCATCTCTCACACTTCATAGAAAAGTTCCCTGAAGCTCAAGGCGTTATTGCCGTTGGGGGAGATGGACTTTTGCACAACATTTTGCAAGTTTTAGCACCCGCTCAAATACCACTAGCTGTTATTCCGGCAGGTACTGGAAATGATTTTGTCCGTACTTTAGGTTGGGATTTAGAGTCGTTTGACGCGCAATTGCAGACAATCACAACACTTGCACCCTCATCGGTTGATCTGGGCTTGGTTGATGGCGAATGGTTTGCCGCGATCTTGTCGACAGGATTTGATTCCATTGTTAATGAAAAGGCCAACACCATGTCCTGGCCCAAAGGTCCGATGAAGTACAACGCTGCTATTGCTATCGAGCTTCCCAGATTCAAGCCGCGCCACTACGAGATAATCCTGGATGATCGAACAATATCTACCGAGGCTATGCTCATTGCGGTATCAAATGGCCGTTCATACGGTGGTGGGATGTTGGTCTGTCCGTCGGCAAACATTCGCGATGGCCTTTTTGATGTGATGGTTCTACATCCGGTTTCAACTGTGGAGTTCATAAAGGTTTTCCCAAGGGTGTTTGCAGGAACACATGTTTCACATCCAGCAGTTGAAATTGTGCGCAGCCGAAGCGTGCGAATCGAATCAAAAGCAGTTGCTTATGCAGATGGCGAAAGAATCGGACAATTACCGATATCAGCTGAGTGCATCCAAGGCGTCTTGAAAACGTGGGTCGCGTGACAACACCCGCCGAACGTTATGCCGCCGCCAAATTGCGAGGTCAGCATCCGGTAACAACAGAATTCTTACTCACCTTTGATTTCGAATTTGATCCATTTCAAGTGACAGCCTGTCATGCTGTTGAGGATGGAAAAGGCGTTCTAGTTGCTGCGCCAACTGGAGCAGGTAAAACGGTTGTCGGAGAGTTTGCTGCATTCTTTGCTTTGCAAGCTGGAAAAAAGTGTTTCTATACGACGCCAATAAAAGCTTTATCGAATCAAAAGTACTCCGAATTCGTTGCAAAATTTGGAGAAGATCGCGTGGGCCTTTTAACCGGTGATACCAGCATTAATGGTGAAGCAGACATTTTGGTCATGACAACTGAAGTTCTTCGTAACATGCTCTATGCCGGTTCCAATACATTGACCAATTTAGGATGCGTCGTGATGGATGAGGTTCATTACCTTGCCGACAAATTTCGTGGTGCGGTGTGGGAAGAAGTTCTTATCCATTTGATGGAGAGTGTCCAGGTTATTTCTCTATCTGCAACGGTTTCAAATGCTGAAGAGTTCGGAGAATGGCTGGGCGAAGTACGCGGGGAGACTGAAGTAATCGTTAGTGAGATCCGCCCGATTCCACTGTTCCAGCATGTATTGATCGGTAATCGTTTGATGGATTTGTTTGACCAACCTGGAAAAATCAACCCCGAAATTCTTCAGCGTGAAAGAGAGGCCATTCGACGCTCTTCCTTAGGTCGAAATCATCGCGGAAGGTTTAGTGAACCATCAGATCGCATGAGCCGTGCAGAAATCATTGAGAAACTTCAGCGTGAAAATCTCTTGCCCGCAATTACATTTATCTTTTCTAGAGTCGGATGCGATGCTGCAGTTAAACAATGTTTACACGCTGGCCTTCGCCTTACTTCGCCCGAGGAAAGGGTCGAGATCCGCCAGACCGCCTTACGGTATACCCAGAACATCGCAGAAGAAGATCTTGAAGTTCTTGGTTTCCAGGAGTGGTTAACCGCTCTGGAGCGGGGCATTGCCGCCCACCACGCAGGTTTGCTACCAAGCTTTAAGGGAGCAGTAGAAGATTTGTTTCAACGCGGCTTAGTAAAAGCGGTTTTTGCAACTGAAACTCTTGCATTAGGAATCAATATGCCGGCACGCACTGTAGTTCTAGAAAAGTTGATCAAATTTAATGGTGAGGCACATGTTCCGATAACGCCGGGGGAGTACACCCAATTAACTGGGCGAGCCGGTCGTCGCGGCATCGATATCGAGGGCAACGCAGTTATTCAGTGGTCTCCAACAGTGGATTCCGCTTCAGCTGCAGGTTTAGCTTCAACTAGAACTTATCCATTGCGTTCCTCTTTTTCTCCGACATACAACATGGCAATCAACTTAATTGCACGATTCGGTCGCGAGACTGCACGCCGGTCACTTGAGTCCTCTTTCGCGCAATTCCAGGCAGATCGAGCTGTGGTTGGACTTACTCGACAGATCCGGAAAAATGAAACCCTAATCCAAGAGTTAATGAAGGATGCGCAATGTCATCTTGGAGATTTCTCCGAGTATGCACGGCTGAGACGATCTATCAAGGAGGTTGAAGTTTTGCTCAGCCGACGTGATCAGCGTAAAACTTTCGACAATAGACAACGCGGACACATGGAGGGTGAACTTTCGGATCTACGAAAGAGCCTTAAGGCGCATCCATGTCATGGTTGTGCTGAGCGAGAAGATCACGCCCGGCTAGCAGAACGTGCAGGGCGATTAACACGTGAAAACGATGGATTAACTACCCGCGTTGAGAATCGAACTCATGTAATCGCGAAAACTTTTGACCAAATTTGCCAAGTTTTGGATCACTTGGAATACATCAATGGAGAGAAACCAACGGCCCAAGGCAAGATTCTGGCTAAGATTTATGCTGAATCAGATCTACTAATTACCGAATCAATTAGACGTGGACTTCTTGATGACCTGAATGCGACCGAACTGCTATCAGTGGTTTCATGCATGATCTTTGAATCTCGTTCACAAGAAAACCTTGCGCCAAAGCTGCCTAGCCAAAAGGTCACATCAACACTTACCGAAATCATCTCTTTGTGGGCTGCGCTAGAAAAAATAGAAAATGATTTTGGAGTTAAAACCCAACGTGAGCCAGATGCTGGTTTCTGCTTTATCTCCTACAAATGGGCCAGTGGTAACTCACTGAACAGCGTCCTAAAGGGTAGCGACATGTCTGTTGGAGACTTCGTACGTTCCACAAAACAATTAGTCGATTTATTGAACCAGATAGCCGGTGCAAGTGAAAAATTGCGCCCAGTCTGTAAGGATGCGGTCAAGCGAATCGATCGCGGTGTGGTCGCTTATCTGATGGGGGATATATGACATTGATGCTCCTTGATAGCGCCTCGCTTTGGTACCGGGCTTACTACGGAATGCCCGACACTTTGCTCGCACCCGATGGCACATCAGTTAATGCGATCCGCGGTTACGTTGACATGACTGCGCGTTTGATGAATGTTTACAAACCAGATCGCTTAGTTGCCTGCCTCGATGGTGATTGGCGACCAAGTTGGCGAGTCGATATTTTTCCAGAATACAAAGCTAATCGCTTGGAAGAAGAGGGTGGGGAGGAAGAGGAAGAACCTGAAACCCTCACGCCGCAGATTCCAATTCTTTTGGATCTTTTAGATCTATTTGGTATTCCGGTAGTTGGCGTTGACGATTACGAAGCTGATGATGTCATGGCAACGTATGCTGAAATTGAAAAAGGTCCGATAAGGATTGTTACTGGAGATCGAGATCTGTTCCAAATGGTTGATGATTCGCGTGACATCAAGGTGGTGTATCTCGCAAAGGGTATTTCACAACATGATCTAGTCGATATCAAATATGTAGCTGACAAGTATTCAATTCCTGGTGATAGGTACGATCTTTTCGCCATGTTTCGCGGTGATCCATCAGATGGCTTACCCGGAGTTAAGGGGATAGGTGAAAAAGGAGCGGCAGTCATAGCCAATAATTTTGCTACCGCAGAAGAAGCTCTTGATGGAGCGATTCAAGCGCACCCATCACTTCCGCCTGCTTTAGCAAAGAAAATTATTGCTGGTGCAGATTATTTAAAGATCGCACCAAAACTTGTTCGAGTTGCCCGAGATGCACCTTTGCCCAAAGTAGATCTGGCGTTGCCGAAAGCGCCTGCAGATCTTTCATCCATTTATCAATTCAAGGAGCGCTACGCCTTGGGGGCTAGTGTCGATCGTTTGATCAGTGCATTGGGTTGGTAGCACTTCTACTTTCCGCACTTTCTGGTGCACTACTTTCAGCTGCCTATGAGCCAGTGGGGAAGTGGTGGGTGGCTCCAATCGCAATTGCTGCGCATATGTATGCGTTGTCACTTACTAGTAGAAAAGTTATCTCCACTTTTGTTTTTGCATTAACGGTCAATCTGATTGTTCTGCATTGGAGCAGCACCTTTGTTGGCTCGGTGCCTTGGATTATTCTGGGGCTAGGGATGTCATTTTTCTATCTTCCGCTCGCACTAGTTTCGCGTTGGGGGATGACGTCGTACCCACTGCTTTACATATTGTTGGAAGAGGTCAGAAATAGATTTCCATTCGGGGGATTTGGTTGGGTTCGCATTGCCTACACACAGGCCGACGCCCCATATTCAAAAATTGCTGCTATCGGGGGTGCTTCAGCTCTGTCGGCGCTTGCAGTTTTGCTTGGACTCATTCTTTTCTACGCATCCACCAAGAAGTGGTCCATAGTAACTTTATTACCATTTTTGTTGCTACTTGTTCCGATCAATGTAACTGCCATCGGTGCAACCAATGTGTTGATGATTCAAGGAGATGTGCCGCAAATGGGTCTTGATTTTAATTCAAGAGCGAAAGCGGTATTTAACAATCATTTTGAAAAGACAGAATCCGAACTAAAAAAAGATTCCAATGTGGACTTTGTCTTGTGGCCAGAGAACTCAGTTGACGTCGATCCTTTTCAAAATGCCGATGTGAAGCAAGCACTCGATTCAATAGAAAAACCTTTGATAATCGGTGCAATTGTCGAAAAAGGTCATTCAATTTTAAATACCTCAATTTTATGGGGCGGTGATTTACCACCGACATACATCAAGCAACATTTGACGCCATTTGGCGAATACATTCCATTGCGATCGCTGGCTTCTTTGATTTCACCGTATACCGATCGCGTGAAAGATTTCGAACCTGGCAATGGTCACCTGTTTTTCACAGTAAAAAAGGCGGTAATTGCCCCAGTAATTTGCTTCGAGTTAGTTGATGATGAACTGCTACATAAAGCTGCTGTTTCTTCCAATATTCTGGCGGTTCAGACAAATAGCGCCACCTTTGGAATGTCAGCAGAAAGTGCTCAGCAGTTGGAAATGACCAGAATTCGAGCCATTGAACATGGCAGAAATATCGTTTCAGTGTCGACAACTGGATATTCCGCGATCATTGATTTCAAGGGAAAAGTTCTTCACAAAACTTCCATGGGAACGGCTGATTCGATTCGCGCCGAAGTTGGTCTGATTGACGGTAAAACACCCAGAGATACCGCAGGAGACTGGGCGCTAATAGGCGTACTTATGGTGCTTTTCGTGGTCGCCCGTCGAGCGTATACCTAACGCCGATAAGTTACATTATGTAAAGTAAGAAATGAATGAGCAAAGAATCTTCGCTCAGGCCCCTCCTACCTATAGTCATCCATCGGTGTGCAGGCACAGACCAGATTTCGGTCTCCATGGGCTCCATCAATGCGAGATACAGGCGGCCAATACTTCATTCGTGAACCAATTGATTCGCCTGGCACGAAACCTTGTATATCGACCGGATAACCGCCCTTTTCGCGGCTATAGCGCCTATCCCATTCACTTTTGACGACAGACAAAGCCGTATGAGGTGCATGGCGCAAGGCTGAATCCTCAATGTTAATTTTCCCATCAATAACCTCTTGGATCTCAGCTCTGATCGAAATCATCGCATCAATAAATCTATGAATCTCGCGGATATCTTCGGATTCAGTGGGTTCGATCATCAAAGTTCCGGCTACCGGAAATGACATTGTCGGTGCGTGGAAACCGTAATCCATTAAACGCTTTGCGATGTCATCAACTGAGACTCCACAATCTTTTGTTAATCCACGAATATCCAAAATACATTCATGAGCGATGCGACCGTTCGCACCCGTGTAAAGGATTGGATATGAATCCTGCAGTTGTGAGGCTATGTAATTTGCCGACAAAATCGCAACCTGTGTGGCGTGCGTTAGTCCTTCTCCCCCTAGCAAACGAATGTATGCCCAAGAAATTGGCAAGATGCTGGCTGATCCATATGGTGCACCAGAAATTGGTCCCGGTCCTGTTGTAGGTCCAGCTAAAACATCCATTGGATGGTTAGGCAAGAACGGTGCAAGGTGTGCGCGAGCAATAACTGGACCTACGCCAGGTCCTCCTCCACCATGTGGAATCGCAAAAGTCTTATGTAGATTTAAGTGCGAGACATCTGCGCCGAATTTTCCTGGCTGAGAAACACCCACCAGAGCGTTCAAATTAGCACCATCAACATAAACCTGGCCGCCAGCTTCATGAATCAATTCGCAGATTTCTGAAACCGCTGTTTCGAAGACACCATGTGTAGATGGATAAGTGATCATTAGTGCTGCCAAAGCTTCTTTGTGCTCAGCAATCTTTGCTTTGATGTCTGCGACCGACACATTTCCGCTCTCGTCGCAATCGATAACGACTACTTTCATGCCTGCCATAACAGCTGAGGCAGCATTTGTACCGTGGGCACTTGATGGGATTAAACAGATATTTCGACCCTGGTCACCTTTTGAATCATGGTAATTGCGGATCGCAAGCAAGCCGGCGAATTCACCTTGGCTACCTGCATTTGGCTGCAACGACACCGCGTCATAACCCGTGATCGCCACTAACCATTTGGATAACTGCTCGATCAATTTGCGAGTTCCAACACTCTGATCAATTGGAGCAAAAGGATGAAGTGATGCGAATTCGGGCCAGGTGACCGCTTCCATTTCAGTAACCGAATTCAACTTCATTGTGCATGAACCCAAAGGAATCATTGTTCTATCAAGCGCCAGATCCTTATCCGCCAAATTACGCAGATAACGCATCATTCCGGTTTCGCTGTGATTGGTATTGAAAACTGGATGCGTTAAGTACTTACTGGTACGAAGAAACTTTGCTGGGATCGCCTCCCCTGTTGCATCTTTCAAACCCAAAATGTCCAGTACTTGTGCAAATAGTTCTTCCGTTGTTTCTTCATCAAATGAAACCCGAATCTCAGTGTTGCTGATTCGCGCAAAGTTAATTCCATGTTCGGCAGCTTTTGCGTGAACTGCTGCAGCATCTTTCACAACAATATGGACGGTGTCGAAAACAACATCTTCTCTGTTGTTAGTCGCAGCATGCAATCGAGCCGCAAAACCATGAACTCGTTGTGCGATTTCACGTAAACCCAGTGGACCGTGCCACATTGCATAGAAGGCGCTCATGTTCGCCAACAAAACTTGTGCGGTACAAATATTTGATGTCGCTTTGTCACGACGAATATGCTGCTCACGTGTTTGAAGCGCTAAACGAAACGCGGGCTTTCCAGTTGCATCAATACTTTGACCAACAAGTCGACCAGGCATAGAACGCTCTAGTCCGTTTCGCACAGCTAAGAAACCAGCATGTGGTCCGCCAAATCCCATTGGAACACCGAAGCGCTGAGCTGTGCCAACTGCGATATCTGCTCCCCACTCCCCTGGTGCTTTCAACAAAGTTAATGCCAGTAGATCAGTTGCAGCAATTACGAACGCATTTTTCGAATGTGCATATTCGGCAAAGGATGTGTAATCAATAACTGTTCCAGTTGTATCTGGATACTGCACAAGAGCACCAAAGAATTCGCCGTCATAACCATCTCGCACAACATGTCCTGAATCAACTTCGACAACGGTGATTCCAAGTGGCTTAGCACGGGTGATTACAACAGCTTTTGTCTGTGGGTGTACATGTTCTTCGATCAAGAAAACTGCGTCATCACTTAACTTTGAGGCACGTCTGGCCAAAGTCATCGCTTCGGCTGCTGCCGTGCTTTCATCCAACATCGATGCATTTGAAATATCCAGTGCGGTTAATTCACAAATCATTGTTTGAAAAGCAAAAAGGGCTTCAAGACGTCCCTGAGAAATTTCTGGTTGATACGGTGTGTAAGCGGTGTACCACGATGGATTTTCTAACACATTGCGTTTAACAACCGGTGGAACAATCGTTCCGTAATATCCGGTTCCAATCAGTGAGCGAAAAACTCTATTCTCAGATGCGATTTCACGTAACTCTGCAATTACCTCAACTTCGCTCTTTCCGTTATCTAGAGCCGCTTCAATTACACCTTTAACAAGAATGTTTGCTGGAACAACATCTTTAATGAAGGTGGTCAGATCCGAATAACCAAGATGCTTGAGCATGGCAGCTTCGTCAACTGATGTTGGACCTATATGACGGTCCTCAAAAGAACGACTCATTGCGATCCCTCACCCCATTCATGTCCTCTCGCCAAAATGTGCGAGGGCAGGAGTGAAGAATAAGGTGAATTAGGCGCCTTTGCTCTTTCTACGCATCGAAAGCTCGTCGTTATTTTCAACACCTGTTGGCTGGCCATTTACTTCACCCTGAAGGACAGATAGAGATCCTTCAACTTCATGCCAAACCTTGCCTACGGCGATACCAAAGACTCCCTGACCACCCTGCAATAAATCGATGATCTCGTCCGGGCTTGCGCACTCGTAGATTGATGCACCATCACTCATTAATGTGATGCGTTCCAGCTCTGTCACTCCCCTGTTGCGCAGGTGATCAACTGCGGTGCGAATGTTCTGCAGCGATACACCAGCATCCAACAAACGCTTAACGACTTTTAAAACCAAAATATCGCGGAAGCCATAAAGGCGTTGAGTTCCAGAACCACTTGCAGTTCTAATGCTTGGTTCGACTAATCCTGTGCGTGCCCAATAATCCAATTGACGGTAGCTAATTCCAGCAGCAGAGCAGGCTGTAGCGCCTCTGTAACCGATTTCCATCTCTTCTGGGGACACGGGGAATGCTCATTTCTCTTGGGGAGTGAGATAAATGTACGGCTAGGAACTGGGGTAAACAATGACCGACACGAAGCAAACCTCTACTTGAGGTTGAGGGTTTTTTGCCCTAGCCAGCGAAGTCTTCAGGGTTGATCTGGTCCAAGAACTCGCGGAACTTCTCGACCTCTTGGTTGTCCCCCTCGCCTTGTGGGATCTCGATACCAATCTCGTTAAGTAGCTCTTCGGTGGCCAGAATATTGCTATGGGTTCTAACTGCCAGAGCGATCGCATCAGAGGGTCTAGCCGAGATGCTCAAAGGCTCACCTTTTGAATCCCTTAGATTTAGTGTCGAATAGAAAGTTCCATCTTTGATCTCGGTGACATGAACGGCGATCAGGGTGACATCAAAGAGCTCGATCAAATTCTTCATCAAATCATGGGTCAATGGCCTCGGTGGCTCAACCCCTTGCTGCGCAAATGCGATTGCTGTGGCCTCCACTGCGCCTACCCAGATCGGCAAAAATCTAGAGCCGTCGATTTCCTTCAGCAGGACGATTGGCTGATTGGACGGCATCTCGACGCGAACGCCAATGACCTCCATAGGGATCAACATGAGCAGTGTCTATCGCTCAAGGATTAAGAACGAAGACGGTTTAGGCCACCACGAACAAGTGCGGCATGTAAACGTATTGAAAGGGACGCGATTTCCTTTTGAACCTCTTCGGCGCGAGCCTTTGATTCAGCGCTCTTCTGGCGAGTCAATGGTGTGATGACTTGCTCTATCAAACCAATTTCGCGATCTGCTGCTGACTTAAATGAACGAAGGTGTCTGGCCTCAATACCAAAGCCCCCCATCTCGGTAACAGCTTTTGCAATTGCAAGTGCATCACCATCGTAGTGTCGTCCACGTGGTGCGATTAGTCCGTAACCTTCAAGTTCGACAAGTTGGTCTTCTGCAAGGCCGCTGTTTTTCAAAAGTTCTTCGCGAGAAAGGCGCATTTCGTTGACTTCACCGAAAGCACTCGGTGCCATTTCACCATCGATGGTTGCCAGTCCGATTGGTGTTCTAGGTGATGCAACTCCACCAACTGCTGCCGGTTGAAGCCCGCGATCAATAGCATCGAGGTTGTCCTTGATTACCTTCAATGGAAGATATTGATCGCGTTGTGCCAAAAGCACATAACGCAAGCGTTCTAAATCAGAGCTAGTGAACTTTCGGTATCCCGATGGTGTTCGTTGCGGTTCGATCAACCCTTCAGATTCCAGGAAACGAATCTTAGAAATTGTGATGTCTGCAAAATCTCCACGCAACCGATTAAGGACTTCACCGATGCTCAAATATGCGCGTGCTGGAACTGCCATGACTACTCCCCTAGTTGGAACCGACGAAAAGCAAATGGAACTTACCTATTTGAAACTCATCACCAGAAACAAGTACATGTTCTGTGACAGAAATATTGTTGATGTAGGTACCGTTCAGTGAACCTGCATCCTTTAAAACAAAGTTGTTGCCATCT
>JBIIZR010000064.1:0-3420 GCA_044346185.1 Candidatus Planktophila sp. | reverse complement strand
GTTGTTGTTAAAGAAGATCGTCCAGAAATTCGTGGCATGGTTTACGCCGTTCGCCACCTGATCAAGGTTGAGGAGGTCGAATAAAGATGACACTAAAACTTCATCATCTTCGTCCAGCTCCAGGTGCAAAGAAAGCTAAAACTCGTAAGGGTCGCGGTGAAGCATCAAAGGGTAAGACCGCGGGTCGCGGTGGCAAGGGAACACGTGCTCGTAACACTGTTCGTGCAGGTTTCGAAGGTGGTCAGCTACCTCTCGTAATGCGCTTGCCAAAGCTTCGTGGATTTAAGAATCCAGCACGCATCGAATACCAGGCTGTCAATGTTTCAACAATTAATGCGCTATTCCCTAAGGGTGGCGATGTAACTGTTGCTGATTTGATTGCAAAGGGTGCTGTTCGCGATAGCTTGCCTGTAAAGGTGCTTGGAAACGGCGATATTGATGTAAAGGTGAGTGTTACTGCACACGCTTTCTCATCATCTGCTGTAGACAAGATCACTGCAGCCGGCGGCACAACAAACGTTCTCTAATAAGCGAACTTTTTAAGAAGAAAGAGACAGAGGAGAAGATAAATGCTTACAGCATTTGCTACCGCTTTTAAGACACCAGATCTGCGTAACAAGATCTTCTTCACTCTCTCAATCATGGCTTTGTTCCGCTTTGGTTCACTTGTTCCTACACCTGGTGTTTCATACACAAATGTGAAGGAATGTCTGGCCTCAGCTGAAACTGGTGGATTGTTCGGCTTGATCAACCTATTTAGTGGTGGAGCGCTTATTCAGCTCTCTGTCTTTGCTTTAGGAATCATGCCTTACATAACCGCTTCGATCATTGTGCAGTTGTTAACTGTCGTAATCCCTCGTTTTGAAACTCTTAAGAAAGAGGGACAGTCAGGAACTGCGAAGCTAACTCAGTACACACGTTACTTAACAATTGGTTTGGCGATCTTGCAGTCAACAGGTTTGATTGCAGTTGCACGAACACCAGGACGTTTGATCGCAGGTTGCGACCTTGCAATCATCCCTGACACTTCATGGCAGCGCATCATCACAATGATCGTTGTAATGACAGCTGGTACATCAGTTGTCATGTGGCTTGGTGAGCTCATTACAGATCGCGGTGTTGGTAACGGTATGTCAATCTTGATCTTTACATCTATCGCAGCAAGCTTCCCAAGCCAGCTTTGGTCAATCAGATTGCAGAAGGGTCTCTTCGCATTCTTCTTCATCTTGGCTGTAGGTGTTCTGATTGTTGCCGCGGTTGTCTTTGTTGAGCAGGCGCAACGACGTATTCCAGTTCAATATGCCAAGCGCATGGTTGGACGTCAGGCATATGGTGGAACCAGCACATACATTCCAATCAAGGTAAACCAGGCTGGTGTTATCCCAGTAATTTTCGCATCATCATTGCTATACATCCCATCACTGATCGTGAACTTCACAGGAAGTACAGCAGGTTGGGCTGTCTGGGTTAGCCGTAACTTTGTAAATGGTGACAACATTATTTACGTTCTAACGTACGCATCACTCATTGTCTTCTTTACATACTTCTATGTTGCAATCACCTTCAACCCAGATGAGGTCGCAGATAACATGAAGAAGTACGGTGGTTTCGTTCCAGGTATCCGTGCCGGAAAGCCAACATCTGAGTACTTGCAGTACGTTCTTTCACGCATCACAGCACCGGGTTCTATGTACCTTGCTTTGGTTGCGGTTATTCCAATTGGCGCTCTAGTTCTCTTCGGAGCAACACAAAACTTCCCATTTGGTGGAACTGCGATCTTGATCGTCGTTGGTGTTGGTTTGGATACCGCAAAGCAGATTGAATCTCAGCTACAACAGCGTTCATACGAGGGATTCCTTAAGTAATGCGTTTAGTCCTGGTAGGTCCCCCAGGTGCCGGCAAGGGAACGCAAGCTCAATTCCTAGCCTCGCACTTTTCAATTCCACATATTTCAACTGGTGATATTTTCCGTGCGAACTTAAAAGCTGGAACTGATTTGGGAAAACAGGCACAATCTTTTATGGACAGTGGCGAATTAGTTCCAGACTCAGTTACAAATGAAATGGTTAAGGATCGCTTAACTCACGATGATGTTGCCAATGGTTTTATTCTGGATGGTTTTCCACGCAATGTCGCTCAAGCCGAGGTCTTACGTGCAATCCTTTCTGAAAAGAAGACTCCGCTGCATGCGGTTTTAGAGTTTTCGGCACCAGATGCAGAGATCATCGCGCGTCTGTTACAACGTGCAGAGATCGAAAAGCGTGTGGACGATAAGGAAGATGTCATCAAGCGCCGTCTAGAAGTCTATGCAGAGCAGACCGCACCAATCATTTCCTTCTATCGCAACGAAGGATTATTAATATCTGTTAGCGCTGTTGGAACTGTCGAAGACATTACAGCTAGTGCAATCTCAGCTCTAAGCCGCGTGGCGCAGTAAGTTTTCACTCATGGCTATTCAGGTAAAGACTCTTGATCAACTAAAGACAATGCGTCGTGCGGGTTTAGTTGTAGCTGAAATTCACAAAGCAATTCGTGAAGCAATCAAGCCGGGCATGACAACGAGTGCATTAGATACGATCGCTGAAGCAGTAATCAAGCGCAATGGTGCAACCTCAAACTTCAAGGGTTACCACGGTTTCCCAGCAACAATCTGCGTTTCAGTAAATGATGAAATTGTTCACGGAATCCCTGGTGATCGAGTCATCAATGATGGCGATGTGGTGTCAATTGACTGTGGTGCGATAATCGAAGGCTGGCACGGAGATGCAGCATTTTCGATTGGAATTGGCGTTGTTGATCCCGAAGATCAAAAGTTGATGGATGTGTGTGAAGAATCTATGTGGCGGGGGATTGCAGCGGGCAAGAATGGTGCAAGACTTTCCGATATCGGTTATGCAATTGAGCAGTACACAAACTCGCAAGGTAAGTATGGAATTTTGCAAGAATACGGTGGTCATGGAATTGGTACTGAAATGCATCAAGAGCCACACGTACTTAACTTTGGTAAAGCAGGTAATGGTCCAGAGATCGTTCCTGGTTTCGTTTTAGCCATAGAGCCCATGATCACTCGTGGCTCCGCCCGTACCAAGGTTTTGGCCGATGATTGGACTGTTGTTTCAACGGATAAATCCCGTGGATCACACTTTGAACATACCTACGCAATCCTGCCCGACGGGAAACCCTTCGTTTTGACCGCATTTGATGGCGGCAAGAAAGAGCTGGCAAGGCTTGGCGTGGAGATCTCAGATCTGCTCAATTAGGGCTTATGTGGCCTGAATTACAGCAATGTAGTTCATTGGGCGGATTTCCCTTATTTGAGCCCGAGCCCTAAACTACGAGTTCGCTTGTTTCACGCTTAAACAGAAATGTAGGTACAGCTTGGCTAAAAAAGATGGCGCCATCGAAATGGAAGGCACCGTT
>JBIIZR010000021.1:0-11428 GCA_044346185.1 Candidatus Planktophila sp. | reverse complement strand
AACCTTGTCATCAAATTGTTTGATATTTCCTGGATTCACTCGAACCGCAGCACACCCTGCATCGATCGCAGCAAAAATGTATTTCGGTTGAAAGTGAATATCTGCAATCACCGGAATCTGAGATTTTTTAGCGATCTGTGCCAAGGCGTCGGCGTCATCTTGGCTTGGAACTGCAACACGAACGATCTGGCAACCAGATGCTGTCAGTTCTGCGATTTGCTGCAAGGTTGCGTTGACATCTGCGGTCAACGTTGTGCACATTGACTGAACTGATACCGGTGAATCGCTTCCAACACCGACTGATCCAACTTTTAGCTGACGGGTCTTGCGACGAGGGTGCAGCGTTGGAGGTGGTGCGCTTGGAATACCGAGATCAACCATGGCTTTATTCTGCACTACAAGAGCAAATTCTGCCGAATTAGAGGTTGAGTGTGACCGGATTAATCACATCGGCCACCAAGAGCAAGAGTGTCAGCGTTGCTAAAACAACAAAAACGACCATTGTTATTGGGGTAAGTACTGTCACATCGATCGGTGCAGGACGTGGACGACCGCGCAATCGAGCAAAGAATGCACGGATGGAATCAGCTATCGCAACTGCCATATGGCCACCATCTAGTGGCAAAATTGGCAACAAGTTAAAGACTCCAACAAAAATGTTGAGGCTGGCAACAATTAAAACAAAGGTCGCCAAGCGCTCCATGACAGTTAACTTGTCGCTACCTACAGCTTCACCTGATACACGTGCAACACCAACAACTCCAACAAGACCGTTGGGATCGCGCTCTTCACCGCGTACCGTCGCACCCCACAGAGCAGGGATTTTTTCAGGCAATTTACCTAGTGACTTAACGCTTTCAACTAGAAAACTCTTGGTTACCGTTGCTGAATTCTTGATTGAAACTAGCAATCCTGAACGCTTTAAGCCAACATCATTGACTATTCCGAGAACATATCTTTTGGTCCCATCAAGATCAGTCAATCGTGCTGAAGCGGTAACTGAAATCTCTTCACCATTACGGCTTAGAACAAGGGATAGTTCCCTACCTTGTGATTCGCGAATGACTTCAACATCTTTGTACCATTCCGTGACTCGCTTGCCATTAATCGAAACAATTTCATCGCCAACTTGAATACCCGCAGCCTGAGCCGCTGAGTTAGGAACAACCTCATTAATAACAGGAAGGACTTGATTGGTACCAATTCCTGCAAAGAGAGTAAACAGAAGAACAAAACCCAAAACAAAGTGCAGAAATGATCCTGCCCCAAGAACTACTAACTTCTTTCCAGAGGATGCCTTGTAAAAAGCTCGGTCCTCTTGGCCTGCAGGCATTTCATCGTTGGGTGACATGCCCTCGATTTTGCAATAGCCGCCGGCAGGAATGGCCTTTACGCCAAATTCTGTTTCACCGCGTTGTATCGACCAGATTCGTTTTCCAAAACCGACAAAAAACTCTGAAACCCACATTCCATACTTTCGCGCAGTTATGTAATGCCCAAACTCGTGCACCATGACAGAAAGCAGCAATGCAACAACAAAGGCCAGAATTCCTAGAAGTTCCATTACGCACCTAACATGAGAAGTTATCTCGAAGTATGCACGATACCGCTGACATCTTAGAAAAGCTCAATTATCGATCGAGAAGGTTCTGAGTAGCGGTATACGTGGTGCCATTGCGACGCTTTGCAATTGCGCTAAGAGCTTCAAGGACAACACGGTTAGCCAAAATTGCGGTTATATCTGCTGAATCAAATGGTGGAGCTACTTCAACCACATCAATTCCAACAATAGGAAGTTCTAGGCAAATTCTGCGAACCGCTTCTAGTAATTCGCGGCTTGTCATTCCACCTGGCTCAGGTGTTCCGGTTCCAGGTGCCATGCCTGGATCCACAACATCAATATCGACAGATAAGAAAACACCATCGCATCCATCTACCAATGTTGCAAAAGATTCATCTAAAACAGCTTTCATCCCACGATGATGAATTTCAGTCATCTCGTAAGATCGCATTCCTTGATCGCGCATCCAATTAAGAGTTGCATCCTCTGGCCAATAGCCGCGAAGACCAAGCTGCAAGAAACGGTCACCGCGGACATATCCATTGTTAATCAAGTTGCGCATTGGTGTTCCATGACCAACAAGTGCGCCAAATTGATCTTCACCAGTATCTGCATGAGCATCAAAGTGAATCATCGAAATTTTTCCCATACCGCGATGGGTGGCGATACCAGCTACATCGGCAGATGCAATTGAGTGATCTCCTCCAAGAACTACTGGAATTATTCCGGCACGAGAAATTCTTTCAGTTGCATCTTTAAGGACTGCAAGAGATGCGGTTAGATCTCCACCTGGCATCATTAAATCGCCAGCATCAAAGACCTTTAGATCCTTTAAACCATCCGTGCGCAAAGCAAGATGAGGCCGAGAGCCATCATGAGGTAAGTAATCTCCCCCGCGAATTGCTTGCGGGCCAAACTTGGCACCAGATCGATGTGAAGTTCCACTGTCAATAGGTGCGCCAATAATGATGACATCTGCGCCTTCAAAAGTTGCTGGATCATCTAAATCACAGGCTGGAATACCTAGGAATGTGAAGCTAGGTCCGTACATATTGCCGTGATTGGTCACTTAGACACCTTAACTTTTCTTCCTACAAATTGTCCGGCGATAACAATGAATAAAGCAAGGAAGAACATCGCAGATCCAATCACATTGGCTTGTGCCGGGATTCCACGAGCTGCAGATGTGTAAACGAATTCAGGGAAAGTTTTGAGAGTTCCAGAATTAAAGTTTGTAATGATGAAGTCATCAAAGGACAAGCTAAATGCCAAAAGTGCTGCTCCTGCAATTCCTGGTGCCACCAAAGGAAGGGTGACTCTTCTGAAAGTCTCTAGTTCATTGGCGTATAGATCCATTGCTGCTTGTTCTAAGCGGGGATCTAAAGAAGCAATACGTGCTTTAACTGTGACCACAACAAATGAGATACAAAACATCACATGTGCAAGAACTGTTGGCCAAAATCCTGGGTTGATCTGGAACACCAGGAAGAGTGAAAGCAAAGAGGCACCAAGAACAATTTCGGGTGTAGCCATCGGTAAGAAGATCAAGAGGTTAGAAGATGAGCGACCTCTAAAGGCGTATCGTCCAATGGCAAAGGCAATCATCGTTCCCAAGATCGTTGAAAAGATTGTTGCCAATAAACCAATTTTGATTGAGTTGCCCAGGGCTTCGCACACTTCTGGAGCTCCACATGGGTTCTTCCAATTATCTAGCGTGAAGCCTTTCCACACCAGATTGGATTTGCCTGAATCATTGAATGAAAAAACAAAGGTATAGGCAACTGGAATAAACAGATAAGTAAAGCCAAAGAGGGCGTAGATGCGAATTAGGTTTCGGCCAAACCAACGTGAAATACGCGCATTGATCGGGATCGTTGGAATTGATGCATCCTTTTGTTTAACATGGTGCGTCATACCAGCTCCTCCGTTCCGGCTTTTCGAATATATAGAGTTACCAAGATCAAAATCGCGGCCATCAAAGTGAATGAAAGCGCTGCTGCAGTTGGGTAATCAACAATTCTGAAATACCTTGATTCGATGACGTTTCCAATCATCTTGGTATTTGGAGAGCCCAAAATAGCCGCATTGACGTAATCACCGGCGGCGGGAATAAAAGTCAAAAGTGTTCCTGCTACAACTCCGGGCATTGATAGCGGCAGAGTTACCTTTCGAAAAGTTGTGATTCCATTTGCATATAGGTCTCCCGAGGCTTCCATCGTGCGCGGATCAATGCGCTCTAGAGATGCATACAGTGGCAAGGTCATGAAAGGAAGGAAGTTATAAGTCATACCCATAACTACGGCAAATGATGTTGAAGTGAGCGTTGTGCTCTCACTAATCAGCCCAATTGTTCGAAGGGTTGGAACTACAAAACCCTCTTCACCAAGAATTTGTTTCCAGGCAACAGTTCTGAGCAGGAATGACACTAAAAACGGCGCAACAACTAAAACTAATAAGAAATTCTTAAATCGGCCAGCTTTAAAGGCAATCGCATAAGCAAGTGGATATGCAATTGCTAAAGCCAAAACCGTGGCACACAAAGCGAAGATAAATGATCGCGCAAATTGCTCTTGATTTTCAGTGAATGCATCTACATAGTTTGAAAAACGTAGAGTCTGCTCGTTCTGACCTGTGTCTCCCCCAGCTATTGGTGTTTGGGTTGATGTTTGTGCAAGGTTAACGATTGGCAAGATAAAGAAGGTAAAGAGGAAAAGAAAACCTGGAAGCAACAGTAAATAAGGCAACTTCACCTTAGCCAAGAGTGCACTCATTCTTCGTCGAGGTCCTCAGGAATAACCTCTGTACCAGCTTCGGCATCTTCATCTCCGCGAAGTGCAAAGGTGAAACCAGGCTCCCAAGAAATTACAACTTCATCGCCCTTATCAAATGGTGCAACACCATCATCATTTTGCTCAAAGACCATTACCTCTTGTCCCCACGGCATCAACACTTGATACTGAGTTGATACACCGATGTAGGAAACATCCTCGATGCGCCCGCCAGTTAACGTGTTTCCACGAGTCGGTGTTCCTACAAGTGAAATGCGGAATTTCTCTGGACGAATACCGGCATAAATCGAGTTATCGACCGCATGTGATCGCTTCTTAGGTAATGCAATCTTCTGACCAAATAGATCAACAACTAAGTTGTCGCCATCTGTGCCTTCAATACGACCCTTGATTAAGTTGGATTGACCCAAGAAGTTAGCAACAAAAGCGGTCTCTGGATTGTCGTAGAGATCTACAGGTGATCCCATTTGCTCGATCTCGCCTTCGTTCATTACCGCGATGGTGTCGGCCATAGTCATGGCTTCTTCTTGATCGTGGGTAACGTGCACGAAAGTAAGCCCAACCTCGCGCTGGATCCACTTGAGCTCAATCTGCATCTGGCGACGAAGTTTGAGATCAAGTGCACCCAATGGCTCATCCAAAAGCAACAATGCCGGACGGTTAACGATCGCGCGCGCTAAAGCGATGCGCTGCTGCTGTCCGCCTGAAAGTTGTGTTGGTTTGCGCTGCGCAAGATGTGGCAGTTCGACAAGCTCTAATACTTTGTTTACATCTGCATCAACACTTTTGATTCCACGACGACGAAGGCCAAATGCGATGTTCTCAAAGATTGTTAAATGAGGAAACAATGCATAGTTCTGAAAGACAGTGTTGATTGGGCGCTGATACGGACGCTTAGTCGTAATATCAGTGGAACCCAAATGAATGCTGCCAACAGTTGGCTCTTCCAACCCTGCGATCATTCGCAGAGTTGTTGTCTTGCCGCATCCTGAAGGCCCAAGTAATGCAAAGAATGAACCTTCAGGAATTGTTAATGACAAATCATTAACTGCGGTGAAATCTCCATATGACTTTGTGATTCGAGTAAGACGTAAATCTCCTCGAGTCGCAGATGAAACGTCAGCCACTAGTTGCCGGCGGCCTTCTGGAATGCTTCGCTCCAAGTTGTTTCTTCTGCTGGAGTAAGTGAACGGAAGACGTTGAGCTTTGCAGACATCGCTGCGTCAGGGAAGATGAATGGGCTTGCAGCTAGTGCTGGATCAATCTTCTCCATTTCAGCTTGGGCACCCTTAACTGGGCACACGTAGTTAACGTAAGCCGCAACTTCAGCAGCAATTGCTGGTTCATAGTAGAAGTTAATGAGCTTCTCAGCATTTGCTTTACCTTCGGCAGATGCAGTTGAAGGAATTACGAAGTTATCACCTGAAATTGTTCCGCCTGAATCAGGAAGAGCAAAGTCAAACTTTCCTTCATTTTCAGCCTTCAAGATAAACATATCGCCAGACCAGCCAATTACAGCTGTTGCATCACCTGAAGTGAGGTCTTCTGCGTATTCATTACCCTTAACGCCACGGATCCAACCATCGCTAATTTTCTTAGCCATGAAATCAACTGCGTTCATGAACTGATCTTCGGTAACTGTCTGAAGATTTACGCCCTGAGAAAGCAAGATAATTCCGATGGTGTCGCGCATTTCAGAAAGAACAACGATCTTGCCCTTGTTCTGTGGAGCAAATAGTTCGTCGATTGTGCGAATTCCCTTTGGATTCTTTTCTACATTCCAACCAAATCCGCCCATGATTCCTTGCCAGGTCAAAGTCTGCTCACGGTTTGCATCAAATGATGGTGATGCAAGTGAATCCAGAATATTTGACTTGTTTGGAATGTTTGCGACATCAAACTTTTGTGTGTAACCAAGACGGATCCAGCGAGCTGCCATCCAGTCAGTAGGGGTTACTAGGTCATAACCAATATCTTCGCCAAGCTTGAGTTGGGCTTGAACTTTTCCAAAGAACTCATCGTTGTCGTTGTAATCTTCAAAGTAAGTAGCCGCAATTCCAGTTTGCTCAATAAACTTTTCAAGAGTTGGGTACTTCTTTGTTTCCTCATCGTAATCAAGGTACAAAGGCCAGTTGCCCCAGCGAAGACTGTTTGCACTATCAGCGGAATCTGAACCGCCACATGCAGCAAGTAATCCTGCTGCACCTAAACCACCTGCGCCTGCAAGTACTGCACGACGTGAAACCATGGCACCGATTATTGATCGAGCTTCCGGTGAGAGTGAACTTTCTTTTGACATACTGATTTACTCCTTAAGGATTAAGCACAAGCTAGTTGTCGGATTACCGAGCCTCAAGCTTTCTGTGGGTTGTGGGTTGATGGATGGGGAAGCTGCCAGAAGATCTAGCAGGGGGAAATACTACGCCCCAAGATTAGTCATCACATGCTTAATCCGCGTGTAATCTTCAAAGCCATACGCTGAGAGATCTTTGCCATATCCAGAGCGCTTGAAGCCACCATGAGGCATTTCGGCAACAATCGGAATATGGGTGTTGATCCAGACACAACCAAAGTCAAAGGCTTTAGCCATGCGCATCGCGGTTCCGTGGTTGGTGGTCCAGACGCTAGATGCCAATCCGTAATCGACCCCGTTTGCCATAGATACAGCCTGGGCTTCGTCACTGAACTTCTGAACTGTGATGACAGGCCCAAAGATCTCGTTCTGGATCAGTTCATCATCCTGGGCAAGACCTGCAACCACCGTCGCCGGGAAGAAGAAGCCTGGGCGATCAAGTGCTGCTCCACCCGTCATTACCTGGGCATGGGCTGGGACTCTAGAAAGCAGATCACTTACTCGCGCCAGTTGGTTGCTGTTATTGAGAGGTCCCAAGAAAACATCGTCATCATGAGGTGCGCCGATGGCAATTGCCTTGGCTTGCTCAGTTAGGAGCGCAACAAATTCTTGATACACAGAGTCTTGAACAATCACGCGAGTTGCTGCGGTGCAATCTTGGCCAGCGTTGAAATATCCGGCGACTGCAATCGCTTCTGCTGCTGCAGGTAAATCTGCATCAGCAAACACGACAACCGGTGCTTTTCCGCCAAGTTCTAGGTGAACACGTTTTAACTGCTTTGCAGCAGATTCTGCAACCTGAATTCCTGCACCAACAGATCCTGTGATTGAAACCATGTCAGGGCGCTTGTGATTAACAAGTGAGGCACCTGTTTCGCGCTCGCCACAAACAACATTGAAGACACCCGCAGGCAAAAATTCAGCCATTAAATTGGCCATCCAGACAGTTGATGCCGGAGTCGTATCACTTGGTTTCAAAACAACGGTGTTTCCTGCGGCAATAGCAGGTGCCCACTTCCAAACAGCCATCATCATTGGGTAGTTCCAAGGAGTTACCTGACCAATAACACCTACTGGCTCGCGGCGAATCATAGATGTCATTCCGGCCATATATTCGCCCGCAGATTTGCCTTCGAGATTTCGCGCAGCTCCTGCAAAGAATCTAATTTGATCAACCATCGGAGGCACTTCTTCAGTTGTCGTTAATGACACTGGCTTGCCGGTGTTTTCAACTTCGATGGCAATTATTTCTTCGGCTCGAGATTCGATGGCATCTGCAATTTTCAACAATGCTCGTTGACGCTGCGAAGGTGTTGAATCGCGCCAATCTAGAAATGCATCACTTGCTGCCTCAAATGCAGCATCAATATCTGTCGCATTTGATTTAGGCGCTGTTGCAAAAGGTTGTCCGGTTGCAGGATTTACCAGAGTTGTGGTTTCTCCTGAAGTTGATTCGACAGATTTTCCGTTAACGAAGTTACTGAGCTTTTTCATGCTCCAGAGCCTAGCAATTCGGGCTAGAAGTAACTAGTCCCGATTTAAGCGACCGGCTTGCCTTTTTCTGCCGCTGCTAATTGACCACACGCCCCGTCGATTTCGCGACCCCGAGTATCGCGGACAGTGACTGGGACTCCATAACTTTCAAGGATGCGAACAAACTCTGCTTCATCTTCACGGCGAGAAGCGGTCCATTTCGAACCTGGGGTTGGGTTGAGAGGAATTAAATTGACATGGGCATTGCGATTTTTCAGCAGGCGTCCCAAAAGATCCGAACGCCACGATTGATCATTAATGTCTCTGATCAGGGCATACTCGATTGAATAACGACGGCCTGTCTTCTTTTCATAGGCATCAGCTGCTGCTAGTACTTCTCGCACGTTGTATCGATTATTGATCGGAACCAAGGTGTCACGGAGTTCATCATCCGGTGTATGAAGTGAAACTGCCAAAGTACAACTAATGCCTTCTTCTGTAAGTTTTTCAATTCCGTTGACTAAGCCAACTGTTGAAACTGTTACTGAACGAGCGCTGATTCCCAATCCATCTGGATTTGGGTCAGTGATGTTGCGCAGTGTACGAACCACTGCGTTGTAGTTTGCTAGTGGTTCTCCCATACCCATGAATACGATATTTGAAAGACGGGTTGGCCCGCCAGGTAATTCACCATTTGCACAAGCACGTGCAGCGGCAACAATCTGATCGGTAATCTCTGCAGCCGATAAATTACGAGTCAAGCCAGCTTGGCCTGTTGCACAGAATGGACAATTCATGCCGCATCCGGCTTGGGATGAAATACATACCGTTACTCGATCTGTGTAACGCATCAAAACACTTTCGACCAAAACGCCATCATGTAACTTCCACAAATCTTTGCGGGTCATCCCATTATCGGTGGTGCGAGTTGTGACAAGTTCGGTCATTTTCGGAATTAATGCATCTGCAATCGCTTGACGTTCAGCGACCGGAATATCGGTCCAGTCTTCTGGGTTTGCCGAAAGGTGTGAAAAGTAGTGATTAGCTACCTGACTGGCACGGAAAGGTTGAAAACCTAACTCCTTGGCAAACGCCTTTCGATCGGCTGGTGCAAAATCTGCAAGGTGCTTGGGGGCCTTTTTGCGCTGAACCGGTTCATCAAAGACCAGGTTTATCTCTGGCACTTTGCTGCTCATAGGAAATGCTTTACAAGTTCAAGAGCCAGCCACAAAGCAGGTGCTGACAACACAACTGAATCTAAACGATCCAACATTCCGCCATGTCCGGGCAACAGCGTGCCCATATCTTTCAAACTCATATCTCGCTTCATTGCACTTTCAATCAAATCACCACAGGTTGCAGTAAAGACAATCATCAGACCAACGATGATTCCAATCCACCAATGCATATCCATGATGTATTTGAAAGCAAGGCAGCCACCTATCACGGTGAAAATGATCGATCCTGCTAGGCCTTCCCAAGTCTTCTTAGGTGAAATTTTGGGAACCAATGGATGCTTGCCTAGCAAGACTCCAACAATATAACCGAAGGTGTCATTGCATCCTACTAAAACCATAAAAGTCATAACACGTTGAAAACCTGTACTTGGACGAGCTAGCAAAATTAAAAACCCTGCCAAGAAGGGTAGGTATAAAAGTCCAAAAGTTGTTGCCGTTGCCTTTGCAACAAATCCATCTGGGCCCTGCAAAAGTGCACGAATAAGCAATAACGGGAATGCGATTGCCGTTGCAATTGCAAGACCTGCGACTCCCCCAACCCATGCTGCATATGACAAACCAATTGCAGCCAAAGAAAGCGTATTAAAAGAAATCACGATACCGCGGGCTGCAAAAGCACGTACAAGTTCACGCAATCCCAGAATGACTGCGATAGCAACAACGATGGCAAAAATCTCACGTTGGTAGGAAAGAGTGAACCCGACCAAAGCGATCAGCGATAAGCCCACACCAATGGAAGGCAGCAGCTTTCGCCCAGCCTTCTTATTGATCGCTTCGTTGATCGAGTGCAGATCTGACATAAGTGAGCCCCTAAACTTCTAGGAGTTCGACCTCTTTGTGCTTAAGTAATTCATCAATTTTTGCGACATGTTCGGATGTGATTTTCTCAAGTTCTTTTTCACCGCGAGCTAAATCATCTTTTCCAATATCGCCATCTTTTTCCATTTTTTCCATCGCTTCTTTTGCTGCACGACGAATATTTCGCATAGAAATCTTTGAATCTTCGGCTTTGCTCTTTACAACCTTAATGAACTCCTTGCGACGCTCTTCGGTAAGTTGAGGAAAATTCACTCGGATTACTGATCCGTCATTGCCTGGATTTACGCCCAAATCTGATTCCCGGATAGCTTTTTCAATTGAAGCCATCGCGCCTTTATCAAAAGGTGAAATCAACGCCATGCGTGCCTCTGGAACTTGAATCGTTGCTAATTGAGAAAGCGCTGTATAGGTGCCGTAGTAATCAACCATTACCTTGTTAAACAGCGATGGATGAGCACGACCTGTGCGGATTGTTGCAAAATCATCTTTAGCAACCTCTACCGCTTTGTTCATCTTGGTTTCAGCGTCCTTAAGGGCGCTTGCTACATCTGCCATTTCTTAGCTCCTCTTGCCGCTTTGTACATCTGTCTCATCGCTTATGCGACGAGGGTTCCAATTACTTCGCCGCGTACTGCGCGACCAATATTTCCATTTTTCATTAAATCAAAGACAACTATTGGCAACTTGTTTTCGCGACATAATGCGAAAGCTGCTGCATCTGCTACAGCAAGTGATTTTGATAAAACCTCGTTGTAAGTGATTGTGTCGTACTTGGTCGCACTTGGATCCTTCTTAGGATCTGCGCTGTACACACCGTCGACACCGCTCTTGGCAAGAAGCAAAGCTTCAGCACCAATTTCAAGTGCGCGTTGGGCCGAGACAGTGTCTGTTGTAAAAAACGGCATTCCTGCACCTGCGCCAAAAATTACAACGCGACCCTTTTCTAAGTGACGAATCGCGCGAAGTGGAATGTAAGGCTCTGCAACTTGTCCCATTGTGATGGCGGTTTGAACGCGGGTGCCAACACCTTCTTTTTCTAGAAAATCCTGAAGTGCTAAACAGTTCATTACTGTTCCAAGCATTCCCATGTAGTCAGCTCGTGAGCGATCCATTCCGCGTTGTGAAAGTTCAGCGCCACGGAAGTAATTTCCGCCACCAACAACGATAGCGACCTGAACACCGCTGCGAGCTACAT
>JBIIZR010000020.1:0-11440 GCA_044346185.1 Candidatus Planktophila sp. | reverse complement strand
GATCTCTTTAAGGCACTCGAAGGCCTTCGTGCTCAGGGCATGGCGGTTATCTTTATCTCTCACAAGCTTGATGAGGTTTTACGAGTTGCAGATGAGGTAACAGTTGTTCGACAAGGATCAACCGTTGCCGAAGTTAAATCAAAGGATGTAACCGCTCGTCAATTGGCCGAGCTAATGGTTGGTAGTGAGCTGCCAAAGCCTTCAACCCTGGGGCACACACGTCGCGAGGAAACTACTTTGGCATTCAAAGGTGTTTCAATTCCTGCTCCAGGAAGTCGCGACTTGATTTCAAACATCAGCTTCGAGCTGCACGCGGGAGAAGTTATCGGAATTGCCGGTGTTGAAGGAAATGGCCAAGCCGAACTTGTCGAAGCCATTATGGGGCTTCGGGATTACACGGGTTCAATCAAATTTCAGGGCACCACAATTGATGAGTTAAGTGTGGCCGATCGCCATGATCTAGGTATTGGCTTAATCCCAGAAGATCGCCAACGTCAAGCATTGATGATGACATCACCATTATGGGAAAACAGAATTTTGGGACATCAACGCAGTAAGCCGGTTATGCGTGGATTTGTCATTGATAAAAAAGCAACGATCGAAAGCACTCGCACGATTATGCAAGAGTTTGATGTGCGAGCACCTGGTCCAGATACATTAGCTGCGGCACTTTCTGGTGGAAATCAACAGAAGTTTATTGTTGGCCGTGAAATGAGTAAGACCCCTGCTTTATTAGTGGCATCTCATCCTACGCGTGGAGTTGATGTGGGAGCGCAAGGTGCCATTTGGGATGTGCTTCGCAAAGCACGCGAAAAGGGGATGGCGATTATTCTTATTTCTGCTGATCTAGAAGAGCTCATTGGAATGTCTGATCGATTGCTAGTGATGTTACGCGGAACCATCACAGCCGAACTTGATCCTGCAAAAACTACCCCAGAACAGTTAGGTTCTGCGATGACAGGTGCGGCATGAGCAACACATTTACAAGTAGGTTCTCACCGAGCAAAGTCGGTTTAGCAGTAGCCGCACCATTGGTTGCAGCAGTTTTTTCGATACTCATATCAAGCCTTGCGGTGATTGCTACTAAGAAATCCCCAGTTGAAGCATTTAAAACTATGTGGGATTTTGGAACAGAATCAGCATCTCTAATGGAAACAGTAAATATTGCGACACCGTATTACATCGCTGCCTTGGCAATTGCTATCACCTTTAGAGCAGGTCTATTTAATATTGGCGTAGAGGGTCAATTGCGCCTTGGTGCGCTGTTTGGAGCTTATATCGGTGCGCTGTTCGTCCTTCCACCTGTGTTGCACGTGGCTGCTGTGTTTATCGTTGCAATGACAGTGGGCGGTTTGTGGGCCGCAATCGCTGCATACTTAAAGGTTAAGCGAGGCGTGAACGAGGTTATTTCTACAATTATGCTTAACGCTTTAGCGGGTGGCTTATCTGCCTACCTGTTATCAAAACATTTTGCCTTGCTTGAAGAAGGCTCTAATAACCTTCAAACAAAAGAGCTTCCTGCATCTGCACAGTTTCCGGATTTGATGCCGCTATTACGCAAGGTTGGCGTTGAAGATCAGCCAGGTGGTGGAGTTTATGGAATGTTTTTTGTTGCCGTCGTTCTGGGCTTGATTTTCTGGTTTGTCGTTAACCGCACCCGCTTTGGTTTCGAGCTTCGTGCATCGGGATTAAATCCAATTGCAGCCAGGGTTAGTGGTGTGAATTCCAAGAAAATGACCTTCATAGCTCTTGTCATTTCAGGTGCAATCGCAGGTCTTGCAGGATTGCCTGAAGTTCTGGGTCAGAGCCACACATATAGCCTTGGCTTCAGACAAGGCATCGGGTTTACTGCAATCGCAGTTGCCTTGCTTGGCCGAAACTCTGCCGGCGGAATGGCTGTTAGTGCGCTTCTATTCGGTTTCCTTGAAGTAAGTTCACGCTCACTAGAACTAATTGATATTGCACCCGAAACTTATGTGATTATGCAAGGATCCATTCTGCTTAGTGCTGTTATTGCCTACGAAGTAGTACGACGTTTTAAGTTAACTCTGCAAAGCAAGGAGCTAGCTAAGGTGGTGCAGGCATGAAGGCAATGAAGATTCTTCGCTATTCAGTAATGCTTGTTTTTGTCTTGGCATCTATTCGTTTGATAACTGGCGCAACTGATTTAACGAGTACAGGTACAGCTTCGGCTGCCTTGCTTCTTTCAGTTCCAATTGTTTTAGCAGCGCTGGGTGGTCTGTTCTCAGAGCGCGCAGGTGTTGTAAACATTGGCCTAGAGGGCATGATGATCATGGGTGCTTGGGCGGGTGGACTTATAGGTTCGCAGCATGGACCTTGGGCTGGATTACTGGCTGCAATGATCTTTGGTTCTGTCGGAGCACTAATCCATGCAATCGCAACAGTCACATTTGGTGTAGATCATGTTGTTTCAGGAGTCGCAATCAACATCATTGCCGCAGGGTTAGTTCGATACCTATCAACAATTTTGTATAAAAATGGAACATGGCCAGGGCCATCACAATCTCCAGGAATTGAATCGATCCCAGTTAATGGATTACCTGTTTTATCTGGGGGTCAGTACTTTGGATGGAAGAGTCCTGATCTTTTGGGTTCGGTCGCAAATCTCAACTGGTTCTTTGTCTCTGATTTAGCGTCGATTCTTCGTGGTTTAACCGGAGATGTTTCATATGTAACCATGGTTGCGATCGCCTTTGTTCCGTTGTCCTACTTCATCTTGTGGCGTACCGCTTTTGGTTTGCGTCTGCGAAGTGCAGGTGAAGCACCTGTTGCAGCCGAATCACTGGGTGTCAACGTTTATGTCATGAAATATGCAGGTGTACTTATTTCTGGTGGCTTCGCTGGATTAGGTGGAGGCTTCTTAGCCATCGTCGCCGCAAGTAATTACCAAGAAAATCAAGTAGCAGGTCGCGGATACATCGGACTTGCAGCGCTGCTATTCGGAAATTACCGCCCAGGTGGATTACTAGCAGGTGCGGGTCTGTTCGGTTTTGCCGATGCACTGCAGCTTCGAGATTCAACTGCGATTCACGCACTTCTCTTGTTCATCGTAGTTATCTTGGCATTTGTTGCATTTAGAAAGTTCAAGAGTGGCAAGCAGATTGGTGCAGTCATAGCGCTTGTGGCTGCAGGATTTACTTTGTGGTTCTACTTCGCAGTCGATGAGCTTCCAGGTCAGTTGGTAACAATGACCCCATACATTGCAACAATTCTTGTTATGGCGCTTGCATCACAAAGGTTACGAATGCCTGCAGCCGATGGAATCCCATATCGTCGCGGCGGGCTTCGATGACCACCATTGATTGGGAAACAATTCATAAATCTGCAATTGGTGCGATGAAGATGGCCTATGCGCCGTATTCAAAGTTTCCGGTTGGTGTTGCAGCTTTAGTAAATGATGGACGTATCGTTACTGGTTGCAACGTTGAAAACGCTAGTTATGGTGTTGGCTTGTGTGCCGAATGTGGACTTGTTTCAAATCTATGTTCAACAGGTGGCGGTCGCTTAATTGCAATTGTCTGCGTAGATGGCCAAGGAGATTTCCTTGCACCGTGTGGTCGTTGTCGTCAGCTCTTGTTCGAACATGGCGGCCCAGAAGCACTTTTGATGACAGATGATGGTCCACAGAAAATGTCAGCGATGCTTCCGTGGGCATTTGGTCCCGAGGATCTAGATCGCAACGAGCGTTAAATGCTAGAGGCTTTCTCGGCCGCAGAAATCATTGCGGCAAAGCGTGATCACTATTCTTTAACCGATCCCCAAATCGATTGGGTGATTGATGCATATACCCGCGGGGCAGTGGCTGATGAGCAAATGTCAGCACTGCTTATGGCGATCTTGCTCAATGGCATGGAAAACCGCGAAATTTCTAGGTGGACCGATGCAATGATCAATAGCGGTGAACGAATGAACTGGTCTGCTTTAGCTCGGCCAACAGTTGATAAGCATTCAACAGGTGGCGTGGGTGACAAAATTACTTTGCCTTTAGCACCACTTGTCGCTGCGTGCGGTGCAGCGGTGCCACAACTATCTGGTCGCGGATTAGGTCACACAGGTGGAACACTCGATAAGTTGGAATCTATTCCTGGTTGGCGTGCATCCTTAACTAATGAAGAAATGTTAAAAGTTTTGCAAGATTGTGGCGCAGTTATTTGTGCAGCCGGTGCCGGTCTAGCGCCTGCAGATAAAAAGTTGTATGCACTTCGTGATGTAACTGCAACGGTTGAAGCGATTCCGCTTATTGCATCATCAATCATGAGTAAGAAAATTGCCGAAGGAACCAGCGCCCTTGTTTTGGATGTGAAAACCGGTGCAGGTGCATTTATGAGCGATCCTGCAAAGGCAAAAGAGCTCGCGCACGTTATGGTTGGTCTAGGAAAGCGTGCCGGTGTCAAAACTCTTGCATTGGTAACTGCGATGGATGTTCCACTTGGATTGACCGCCGGAAATGCACTGGAGGTTCGCGAATCAGTAGAAGTTCTTGCAGGTGGGGGACCATCAGATATTGTTGAACTTACGATTTTGCTTGCACAAGAAATGTTAGAACTTGCAGGTATTAAGGGCGCCGACCCTGCAGCTGCGTTGAAAAATGGAAAAGCAATGGATGTCTGGCGCCAGATGATTAGCGCGCAAGGTGGAGATCCCGATGCCAAACTTCCTGTTGCTCGCGAGAACACAGTTGTGACTGCGCAAAGCAGCGGAACAATTCTTTCCATGGATGCGATGAAGGTTGGAATGGCAGCATGGCGCTTAGGTGCGGGCCGTTCTCGCCAAGGCGAAGCTGTTCAGGCAGGGGCAGGAATCGAGATTCACGCTAAGCCGGGGGACACAATTGCCGCTGGAGCCCCCCTTTACACGCTCCATACAGACACTCCAGCCGCCTTTACCCGGGCTTTGGAGTCTCTGGATAACTCTGTAACCATTGGCGATATGCCAGTTGGCGGAATCGATCGTCTTCCGCTTATTGTTGAACGTATCGTTGATTAAGGGGCAGACCAGATGAGCATGAACAGCATTCCGACTAAGGAGCAGATCAAAGTTGTTCCTAAGGTCATGTTGCATGATCACTTAGATGGTGGATTGCGTCCACAAACAATCATCGATATTGCCCAAGAGATTGGCTACACCGCACTTCCAACTCATGATGCAGCAGAGTTAGCAACCTGGTTCCGCGAATCATGTGATTCAGGATCTTTAGTTCGCTACCTTGAAACTTTTTCGCACACAATTGCAGTGATGCAACGCCGTGAAGACATTGTGCGCGTTGCACGAGAGTGCGCATTAGATCTTGCTCGCGATGGTGTTGTCTACGCCGAAGTACGCGGAGCACCTGAATTGTTTACTGAAAAGGGATTATCAATGTCTGATGTTGTGGAAGCGACATTAGAAGGTTACAAGTTAGGAATGCAAGAGGCAAAAGCTGAAGGGTTCTCTATTGAGGTTCGCTCATTATTGTGTGGAATGCGTCAAAATAAAAGATCTCAAGAGGTAGCCGAGTTAGTCGTTAAGTACCGAGACAAAGGAGTCGTAGGCTTTGATATCGCTGGTCCTGAAGATGGTTTCCCGCCGTCTGATCAAAAAGATACTTTTGATTATCTTCGTAAAGAAGATGCCCATTTTACTATCCATGCTGGTGAAGCGTATGGAATCCCGTCAATCTGGGAAGCAATCCAAATCTGCGGAGCAGAACGACTAGGTCACGGTGTTCGTATCATCGATGACATTGATTTTTCTGGGCCCGAGCCAAAATTAGGTCGATTAGCAGCCTACGTTCGCGATCGCCGGATTCCACTTGAACTGTGCCCAACTTCCAATCTTCAAACTGGCGCAGCAGCAAGTTATGCCGAACATCCAATAGGAGTTCTTGCCAAGCTACGTTTCCGCGTCACATTAAATACTGATAACCGATTGATGAGTCAGACCTCGCTGTCTTTCGAGATGGAAGAAGCTGTAAAGGCCTTTTCTTGGGACTTTGCAGAGCTTCAAAGGATCACAATTAACGCTATGAAGAGCGCATTTATCCCATATCCAGAGCGTCTGGCAATCATCGATCAGATCATCAAACCAGGATATGCCAAGGTTTCAGCTGGTTCATGATTGATTTTACCGATCCACTTTTTGTTGCAGATCCATATCCAGCACTTAAAGAGTTAAGGAAAGCTCCTGGTCCAGTTTGGCACGAGGGTATGCAGATCTTCTTGGCTGCAAGACATGGTGATGCAAATGATGTGTTTCGCAATAAATCACTTGGAAGAATCTTTAAAGAGAAGGCCCCTGAATTTGAGTGGGAGATCTTTAATTGGCTTCATGCTGATTCGATTTTAGATAGCGAACCACCAAAGCACACTCGCTTGCGTTCGTTGGTTGCTAAGGCTTTCAATCGTCAAAAAATTGAAGGTATGCGCCCTGCAGTTACTCGCATTACCGAACAACTGCTAGATGCTATAGATTTGAAAGTTAAGGCCGGCCAGAGTTTTGATTTGATCGCAGATTATGCCGAACCTTTGCCCGTCAAAATTATTGCTGACTTGTTAGGTTTTCCAGAATTGGAGGAACACTTACTGCGCCCATGGTCACAAGCAATTGTGAAGATGTATGAAGTTAATCCATCGCTTCAATATCAAACCGAAGCTAAACAGGCAGCTAGTGAGTTTGCTCAGTATGTGCGAGATCTAGCAGAGAGCCGTAAAAAGAGTCCCGGTCAGGATTTGATCTCTGATTTAGCTAGCGTTGAAGAAAATGGCGAAAAACTCAATATGCAGGAGCTAGTTGCAACATGCATTTTGCTTTTAAACGCTGGACATGAAGCAAGTGTGAATGCATTTGGCAATGGCATGGTTGCCTTACTTCAACGTCCTGATCAAGTAAAGCTGCTTCGCGAAACTCCACGAGAGATTACAGATACTGCCCTTGAAGAGTTCATGCGTTTTGACGCGCCTCTTCACTTATTTGAACGCACCGCAACGGTAGATACCGAAGTTGGGGGAGTTCAGATCCAAGAGGGTCAAAAGATCGCCGCCCTTATTGGCTCAGCAAACCGTGATGAATCAGTATTTTCAGCCCCTGAAACCATGGATTTAACCCGTGATCCAAACCCACATATTGGTTTTGGCGCAGGTATTCACTTTTGTTTAGGAGCACCACTTGCTCGACTTGAAATGAGTGTTTCACTGCCGGCGTTATGGGAAAAATATCCAAACATGCAACTTGCTTCAGAACCAGTCCGACGACCTACCTTTGTTCTACGTGGTTATGAAAGCGTTGCTATCTCTGCTTGATGGGGGTATGAGGATTGCGCACCTTTGCGGGTAACGCTCAAGGATGCAATTGAAATACCAAACTTCATCGCATCTATCGGAGCCTTGCCACTGGCAAGGGCGTAAGCAAAACTTCCAACAAAAGCATCACCTGCACCGGTTGTATCTATTGCGATTACTTGCGGGGCGGGTGCATGGTGGATCTGTCCATCAGCGCTTATGTAAACCGCGCCTTTGCTACCCAAAGTGACAATTGAATTCTTACCAGGTCTAAAGCTTTTCAAAATCTCATCATTGGATGGCAATGTTCCATGAAGTTCGCGGAATTCAGTCTCATTAGGAATCAACCAATCTGTCAGTTGAAGTAATTCAGCCGATAATGGTTGGTAAGGCGCAGGATTTAAAATAGTTATAGCTCCACGAGCTTTGGCAGCCTTGAATGCAGCAAGTGTTACCTCTTGCTTAATCTCACATTGCGCAACCACTATTGCTAGATCTTCAATCGAATTAATCGCTTCAACTGCCTTGGTTACTTCAATTTCGTGGTTAGCTCCAGGAATAATGATGATTCGGTTTTCGCCATTTCCATCAACCCAGATATGAGCAACACCATTTGCAGTTGAACTGGTTTCTACAAATTGTGAATTAATCCCAACCTTCACAAAGTTATCAGCGATTGCCTTTCCAAAAACATCATCACCTAATTTTCCGATGAAATGTACGTGAGCTCCACAGTGGGCCGCCATAACCGCTTGGTTTGCACCTTTGCCACCGAAACCAGTAGTAAAAAGCTGCCCCGCAAGGGTTTGACCTGGTTCTGGAAGCACATCGGCATAGGCGGTTAAATCCATCATGGCGCTGCCTACGACAACTATTACTGATGGTCCCATAACGCTAGGCTAGCGGTTATGAGTAAAACTTCAATCATTCTGGATGTAGATACTGGCGTTGATGATGCCTTCGCAGTTCTCTTTGCGGCGCTGCATCCAGATATCAATCTGTTGGGCATTACGTGTGTCGATGGAAATACAAATATTGATCAAGTTGTAGCTAATACCTTGAAAGTTCTAGATGCAGCAGGTGCGCCAGAGATTCCAGTTGCACGAGGAGCTTTGAAGCCGCTACTTGGTAAGAGCCAATACGCCGAATATGTTCACGGCGCCGATGGCATGGGCGATCTAGGGATTGCTCCTTCTAAACGTAAGGTTGATTCTCGTTCTGCTGTTGAATTGCTGCGAGATTTAGTTGAACAAGCAAAAGATCCTGTGACGATAGTTCCTCTAGCACCGCTGACCAATATTGCTTTGTTCTTGCGCGCCTTTCCTGAAACCGCCAAGAAAGTTCACCGAATCGTATTGATGGGTGGCTCAGCGTCAGCAGGTAATGCAACAGCGGCGGCTGAATTTAATGTGTGGCATGATCCTGAAGCTGCAGCAATAGTTTTTCAAAGTGGCGTACCGATCACCATGTATGGATTAGATGTCTTTATGCGCCCTGGCATCAATCGTGAACAAGCAACCCAGATGCAGAATTCAGATAACGCGGCCGCACAATTTGGCGGATCTCTTGCCTTGGCATTTATGGAACGACTTGGTGTTTCTCCGGTAACTCTTGGAGATTATGGTGCGGTAGCAAGCGTGATTCGCCCGGATTTGTTTACAACTGAAATGTTTGATGTTGTTGTAGACACATCATCAGGTCCTGCACGGGGTCAAACAATTGTTGATCGGCGCGATGCATTCCTGAAAGAGTTAGAACCGCTAGATCTTGAAGATTCGGCAAAGGTGCGAGTTACTCTTGATCTAGATGTACAAGGCGTAGAACAGTTGTGGCTTACAACCATTGATTCATAGGCTTTGTAGGCCTAGTTGCTACAAACCAATTGGGTGCCACACAGTCTTTGCTTCCATGAAAGCAATGATTCGACCAGGGTCAGCTGATTTAAAGGCATGAATTCGCTTCAGA
Organism: Candidatus Planktophila sp.; assembly: GCA_044346185.1. Taxonomy (GTDB): domain Bacteria; phylum Actinomycetota; class Actinomycetes; order Nanopelagicales; family Nanopelagicaceae; genus Planktophila. Next base: position 2,198 of record JBIIZR010000020.1, on the reverse strand, counting down.
TTTTCAGCCCCAGCAACCTTTGTCTCTGCATGAAGCTTTCCTGGCAAACCTGAAATATCCAGTGCATCAATATCCATGTGAGATGCCATCCATGGCGCAATCTCTTCCTTTTTACCGGTCAAGATATTGATAACTCCATGTGGCAGATCACTTGTTGCCAATACTTCGGCAAATGTCATCGCAGACAATGGTGCTTTAGTACTTGCAAGAACCACGACCGTATTTCCCGATGTAATGATTGGTGCTACGGCATCTATCAAACCAAGTAGCGATGGCGCTTCAGGTACAATTGCTGCAACAACTCCCATGCTTTCCGGAATTGTAAAGTTATAGAAAGGTCCAGCTACAGGATTAGTTGATCCTGAAAGCGATGCGATCTTGTCTGTCCAACCTGCATACCAAACTAGCCGATCAACAGAATCAGTTACTTCCTTTTCAGCCTTAACCTTTGTTACGCCAGTGACTTGCATGATCTCGTCAACAAATTGTGCTCGACGACCTTCGAGCATTTCAGCGATGCGATACAAGATCTGTCCACGGTTGTAAGCCGTCGCCTTGTTCCAACCAGAATGTGCAGCCCGCGCGGCAACAACTGCCTCACGTAAATCTTTACGGGATGCAAGGCATGGGTTTGCAATGAAGACACCCTTTGCACTCTTTACTTCATATGTACGTCCAGATTCTGTCCGCGGGAATGCGCCATTGATATATAGCTTGTAAGTCTTCTTTACATCGATTCGATTACTCATGGCTAACTCCCTTCAAGTATGCAGACAGGCCGTGACGTCCACCTTCGCGGCCCCACCCCGATTCTTTGTAACCACCAAATGGAGATGTTGGATCAAATTTGTTAAAGGTATTTGCCCAGATAACTCCAGCACGTAGTTGCTGAGAAGCCCACAAGGTGCGTGAACCCTTCTCGCTCCAGATTCCAGCAGATAGGCCAAATGGAGTGTTATTAGCCTTTTCTATCGCTTCTTGTGGTGTTCTAAAGGTCAGAACAGATAGAACTGGACCAAAAATTTCTTCGCGAGCGATTCGATGCGCTTGAGTGACACCAGTAAAGATTGTTGGTGCAAACCAGAAACCCTTTGCTGGCAAATTACATGCAGGACTCCAACGTTCTGCGCCTTCTGCATCTCCTGCAGCAGCAAGTTCAACGATCTTGGCAAGCTGTTCCTTGCTATTAATGGCACCAACATCGGTGTTCTTATCCATTGGATCGCCAACACGGATCTTTTCCATACGATTCTTTAGCTTATGTAGAACCTCTTCAGCAACGTTTTCTTGCAAGAGCAAGCGAGAACCAGCACAGCAAACATGACCTTGATTGAAGAAAATACCGTTAACAATTCCTTCGACAGTTTCATCAATCGGTGCATCATCAAAAACGATATTGGCAGCTTTCCCACCAAGTTCTAGCGTCACACTCTTCTTAGTCGGTGCAACTGCGCGAGCAATAATCTTTCCGACTTCGGTTGATCCAGTAAATGCAATCTTGTCGATTCCTGGGTGATTAACGATCAAGGCACCAGTCGAGCCATCGCCAGTAACAATATTGACGACTCCTGCTGGAAGTTCTGCCTGCTGACATACTTCAGCAAACAACAATGCGGTCAGCGAAGTTGATTCTGCTGGCTTTAGAACAACGGTATTTCCAGTTGCTAGTGCCGGTGCAACTTTCCAGGCCAACATTAAAAGCGGAAAGTTCCAAGGAATAATCTGACCTGCAACACCTAGAGGTTTTGGTGATGTTCCAAGACCGGCAAATTCGAGTTTGTCAGCCCAGCCTGCATGATAGAAAAAGTGTGCTGCTGCTAATGGAATATCTGTGTCGCGTGATTCACGGATGGGTTTGCCATTATCGAGAGTCTCTAGCACTGCAAATTCGCGGGCACGTTCTTGCATGATTCGAGCGATTCGGTAGAGATACTTTCCACGCTCTTTGCCAGACATTTTGGACCAGGTACTTACATATGCCTTGCGTGCAGCCTTAACCGCCGCATCAACTTCTGGCTTACCAGCTAGGGCAATCTGACTAAGAACTTCTTCAGTGGCGGGGTTGACTGTTGGAAAGTGCTTGCTGCCTGCAACAAACTTTCCACCAATGAAGTGGCCATACTTTGGCTTTATTGAAACCACCGCTCGTGATTCAGGTGCTGGGGCGTATTCGAAGCTCATAGTTTTCTCCACTAATC
>JBIIZR010000077.1:0-3514 GCA_044346185.1 Candidatus Planktophila sp. | reverse complement strand
TCGAGGTTTTCAGCCACGGTCGCCCCCTGTGCTCTTTGAGACATTAATAGTTGAAACCTCCATAGGTAATGAAGGAACAGCAAAGGATGGAGCTTCTGTGTTGTCACCATCGGCAACAGCAGCTTCCTTTTTCTTCTTTGAGTTTTCAAAGCCGATATTGACCGCCATGATCAGAACCACGATGGTGCTAGCAAATGCGATTACCACTGAACGTGGAGCTCCCTGAAGTGAAAGAACGCGCAACGTTGCAACAACCAAGATCCAAAGAATTGAAATTGGAATCAAAACCTTCCAACCAAACTGCATGAACTGGTCGTAACGAAGACGAGGAAGAGTTCCACGTAGCCAAACAAATACGAAGAAGAATGTAATTACCTTGGCGAAGAACCACACCGCGGTAAACCAGCCACCCAGCCAGGCTTCAGTAAAGCCAAGCCCCGGAGGCGCTTTGTAACCACCCAAGAACAAGGTGGTTGCAAGTGCTGATACAGCAACAATATTGATGTATTCGGCTAGGAAGAAGAGTGCGAACTTGAGTGATGAGTATTCAGTGTGGAAACCACCAACGAGCTCGCCTTCGGCTTCTGCAAGGTCAAATGGTGCACGGTTAGTTTCGCCAACCATCGATATCGCATAGATCGCAAATGATGGGAAGAGAACAACTGCATACCACCAAGAAGATTGCGCAGCAACGATCTCTGATGTTGACATCGAACCTGCATAGATAAAGACGGCAACCAGTGAAAGTCCCATTGCGATTTCATAGGAAATAACTTGCGCACTTGAACGTAAGCCACCAAGTAATGGGTATGTTGAACCAGAAGACCATCCAGCTAGAACAATTCCGTAAACACCAACTGACGCAACCGCCAAAATGTAAAGAACTCCGACCGGCAAATCAGTGAGCTGCATTGCAGTCTGCTTGCCAAACAAATTAACTTCGCCAGTAATTGGAATTACTGCAAATGCCATGAATGCTGTTGTTGCGCTGATAATTGGAGCAATGACGAAAACAATTTTGTCGGCTGCAGTAGGAATAATGTCTTCCTTCAGTGCAAGTTTTACTCCATCAGCTAAAGATTGAATCAAACCAAATGGTCCTACACGGTTAGGTCCTGGGCGTTGTTGCATGCGACCAACAAGACGTCGCTCTCCCCAAACCGCCATCAATGTAAGCACTACGCACCCTGCAAAAACCAGCAAGGCTTTAACGAGAATGAGCCAGCCTGGATCTGCTGCAATTAGTTCTGCATTTGTCATGCCTTCACCACCGTAACTACTGCGCCATGTGCGACACCTAGGTTTACCAACAATTGAGAACCGCGTGAATTACGAGGCGCCCAAAGTGCATCATCATGAATATTTTCAACCAGCGCTGAAAGCGTTACAGAGCCTTGCGCAGTTGAAATCTTTAATTGATCGCCATCGACTACACCCATTGATTGAGCTCGCTTTGGCGAGATAACTGCAACGGTTCTGCGAGCGGTACCAGCAAGGTGTTCTTCACCCTCTTGCAAAGTTCCAAGATCTAGCAAACGGCGCCAAGAAGTAATCAAAGCTTGATCGTTGTTAAGCGAAGGCTGTGTTTGCGGTGCAACTTTATTGAAGTGCGCACGAGCACCATCCCAAGTACCAAGAGATGCAATCTCTTTAGCTGCTGCAGTAACTGTTCCAAGATTGAGAGAGATGCCCATTTCTTCGGCGATCATGGAAAGAATTCGCAAATCGCTGCGATTAAGTGAATCGGCAACCGCTGCATCAAATGAACGTGGGCGCCCTTCCCAGTTAAGGAAAGAGCCAGACTTTTCAGTTACGGCTGCAACCGGCAAAACAACATTTGCTCGAGCTGTTACCGCACTTGGTGCAATTTCAAGTGAAACCACAAATGCTCTATCAAGAGCTGAAAGTGCAGCTTGGCTGTTGTCGCCATCTAGTGGATCGACTGCACCAACTAATAGCGCACCGATCTGTCCTGCATTTACTGCATCAATAATTTGGTTTGTTGATCGACCAATTTCAGCAGGAATTGATTCGGTATTCCAAACTGCTGCAATATCAACTCGTGCTGCTGCATCAGTCACTGGTCGACCGCCAGGCAAAAGATTTCCAATTGCACCAGCTTCGATCGCACCGCGCTCACCTGCACGACGTGGAATCCAAGCAAGTTTGGCACCTGTTGAATCTGCAAGAGCGGCCACCGCACTGAGTGCCCCTGCGCTTTCTGCAGCGCGTTCACCAACAAGAATGACTGACTTATCAGTCAGTTTTTGCCCAGCAATTGCTGCAGCTTCTTGTCCTGGTGCGACCTTTACAAACTCAGCCTTTAACTTGTCTACCGCAATAGATTCCTTTGAACCGATTGAAATAACCTTCAAAGCCCGCTTGCGGAACTGCTTATTGATGCGCAAGAAAACAATTGGTGACTCTTCTTCTGGCTCAAAACCAACTAGCAGGATTTGATCAGCCTTATCAATATCGCGGTAAGTAGTTGATGAACCAACTACGCGGGCTGCGATGAATTCACGTTCTTCATCCGATGAAAGACGTGAACGGAAATCAATGTCATTTGTACCAAGAGCAACGCGTGCAAACTTGCTGTAACCATATGCATCTTCATGAGTTGCACGGCCGCCAACAAGAACTGCAGCCTTAGCAGACTTAAGTCCTTCGGCAGCAACTGCTAGCGCTTCTGGCCATGATGCTTCAACAAGTTCACCTGAAGTGTTACGAATCATTGGGTGCTTAAGGCGATCAACCGCGGTTACGTACTTAAATGCCCAACGACCCTTATCGCAGTTCCACTCTTCATTAACTGATGCATCTTCTCCAGCTAAACGACGCAGAGTTTTTCCGCGACGAACATCGGTGCGCATATCGCAACCAGATGCACAGTGCTCGCAAGCAGATGGAGTTGACACCAAATCAAATGGACGTGCACGGAAACGGTATGCCGCGCCAGTAAGTGCTCCTACTGGACAGATCTGAACTGTGTTTCCAGAAAAGTATGACTCGAAAGGTTGGTTCTCGTAAATACCAACTTGTTGCAATGCACCGCGCTCATTTAAGGTAATGAATGGATCGCTAGCAATCTGCTCAGAAAAACGAGTACAGCGTGCACACAGAACACAACGCTCACGATCAAGAAGCACCTGTGAAGAAATATTGATTGGCTTTTCAAATGTGCGCTTTACACCTTCAAAGCGTGAAGCGCCTTGACCGTTGCTCATGGCTTGGTTTTGCAGTGGGCACTCGCCACCCTTGTCGCACACTGGGCAATCAAGCGGGTGGTTTACAAGCAAAAGCTCCATAACTCCGCGCTGTGCTTTTTCAGCGACAGGTGAGGTTAATTGAGTCTTTACGATCATTCCTGTTTCTACCGGAATTGTGCAAGAAGCCTGTGGCTTTGGAAAAGCGCGACCATTGATTTCAATATCAACTAAACACTGGCGACATGCACCAACTGGATCAAGAAGTGGGTGATCACAAAAACGTGGAATCTGAATACCAAGTTGTT
>JBIIZR010000086.1:0-11864 GCA_044346185.1 Candidatus Planktophila sp. | reverse complement strand
ATTGGGTGCGAGCACCCTTCAGCGCTGTGGCCACGCCAACAGCAGCTATGCCCGCAAAGACAGCCGAGGTAGGAACATCAATAAATCCATCAGGAATATGCATGGGAAAAGGTTAATGCAAATCGTTCGCATCTGCCACATATTGGCAGGTGAGCGTGGCCTAAGGTGTGCTTATGCGTAGATTCTTGGTGCTGGCGATGGTTGCCGCCCTGCTCTCACCGATGTCGGCAAATGCCACCGACTGTCAATGGGATCAATCTGCTGGTTGGGTAGCTCGCGAAAACCTTAAGGCAGGGGATAAAAAGTGGAGCCAGGGAGTTCCGTTGCGCTTTAGCGCCGACTTTTCTAGGCGCAGAGATATTCCGCGCATTGAAGGATATTTAAGTTCGAGCAGTGCAACCTGCGGAGAAAAGTTAACCCTTACAAGTGTAGGTTCCAAGAAATTCACCGCTTCGATTTATCGAATGGGTTACTACAACAATCACGGCGCTCGCCTTGTGAAAACTTTGAAGTCGCCAAAACACATTTCAATTGATGCAAAAACCCCACCTGGGCAATACTTAATCAAACTTTCCAATAACTTAAGGGCAGCAACCTTTGTGCCATTTCTTGTTTACGGTGATGCTCCAAGTGAAGCAACATTTATATCTTCGGTTTTAACCTGGCAGAGTTATAACCAGTGGGGTGGTCAATCTTTATACAAAGGTGCTGACGGTGCTCGTGAAACCGCCGCGAAGGTAGTTTCACTTGATCGCCCTTATGACGGTGACGGCTCTGGTCAGTTTCGCTACATGGAACAACCGCTTGTAACAATGATGGAAAAAATCGGCATAGACATTAACTATGTAACCGATTTCGAAATTCATGATAACCCGACAGTTTTTGAAAACACAAAGTCAATTATTGTTGGCGGCCATAGTGAGTACTGGACTTTAGCTATGAGAGATTCGATTGATTCAGCTGTAGCTCAGGGAAAAAATCTTGTCGCTTTTGGTGGCAATACCGCTTATGCGATTACAGAAATTAATGGAAGAAACATAAGTGGCAGAACTCCGTATAGAAATATTCAGCGACCTGAATCAATGTTGTTGGGCTCGCAGTACTTTGCACTAGCAGTCAGAAAAGATCTAGTCTCGAATAATCTTTGGCCCTTTGCAGGCTTGGGACAGGATGCGGTAATTAAAGGTATTTATGGATATGAAGCAGATACAGCGTTGGGAACAATTGGTCCGGGGGTTCAAGTCTCTGCCCGATCTGCAATCAGCCCCACCGAAAAAGGTTATGTTGCAATGTCCACTTATTACACCCACCCAAGTGGGGCTTCTGTCCTAAACATGGGCACCAACGGTTGGGTCTGTGCCATCAATAATCGATGTCCATGGGGTCATACATTTGATCAGGACACCCAAAAGCAGATTCAAATGGTGACCGCCGAGGTGCTTAAAGCGGTCAAAACTTCAAATTGGCCAGTGGCGCAGATTGATTTCCCCAGTCGCCCTTAAGCAGATACATATAAGGTCACACACATGAGTGAAGACGAAGGCATGGAAGAACTCGTCACCGAGGAGATGTTGTGGGATCGAATCCCCGAAGTTGAAGGTGAAGAACGTGCCAGTACTTACTACGAATTAAGCGCGCGAATTTATGCTCGTGGTCAATACGATGAAGCGCTTGCACTTGCAGAAACTGCACGTGATATTTATTCACAACTTGGTGAAACAGTTTCTTCAGAAGGTTTAGCGCAAGCGTATTCGGCTATTGGCTATAACCTGAACCAGCTCAAGCGCATGGATGAAGCAGCTAATGCAATGAGCAAAGCAGTCGAGATCTTACGCGAAAACAAATCACCAATTGCTTTAGAGCTTGCCTGCACTCTTGGCGAATGGTGGTACTCATCTAAAAACTACGACAAAGTTGTCGAGACGATGAATGAGTGCGCACAAGAGCACCTTGTTGATGGAAATGAAATCGGCGCAGCAAATGACCTACATTTGATCGGTTGTGCAGAGCGCGAACTAAAGAATTACGAGAAAGCAATCGAAGCTTTTAAAGAGGCGCGCTCATTGTTTAAGCGCAACAAAGAGGTAATTCATGTAGCTCGTTGTGACCAGAAAATGGCATCATGTCTTATCGAATTAGGAGAAGGTGAACTTGCCTTAGAAACTGCGCGTAAAGCAGTTGATGTTTTTGAAACAGGCCATGATCACCGTCGCGAGACATTTGCTTCATTTGAATTTGGTAAGGCCCAAATCTTGCTTGAAAAATATGATGAAGGATTAGCAACTTTAGAAAATGTCTTAGCAATCGTTAGCGAAGACGAGCCCAAGGACTTTGAATTCATTGTTGATATTGAATCTAGAATCGCCAAAATCCTGCGCATGCAGGGACGGGCAGACGAGGCCGATGAAATTGAGCGCCGCTTGAAATCAGTTCAAGAAGCGCTAGAAGATGAACCTGAGCGTGATCTCCTCAATTAAAAATCGAGACCAGATCAGTATCACCATGGTCTGCTTAGGCAATATTTGTCGCTCACCCATGGCGGCCGCCGTTTTGGCAAACAAAAAACAGGCAGTTCTGTCACCAGTTATCACCGTTGATAGTGCAGGTACTGGCCCATGGCATATTGGACAAGGCCCGCACCCATCCTCAAAGAGGATTTGGGAAAAAGCTGGCTACAAGCATGAACACACAGCCAAGCAGTTCAGCAGCAATGATTTCTTTGTTCATGACTTAATTCTTGTGATGGATTCCAGTAATTATCACAACGTTGTTTCTTTGGCTGAAACCGAAGAACATCGCTCAAAAGTTTTTTACTTAAGAAGTTTTGATCCAGCACTTAAAGGAATTGATCCAAGCTCTGCTGATTATTTCAAACTAGAAGTTCCAGACCCGTATAACCAAAGCGATGAAGCCTACGAAACAACTTTGGCAATGGTAGAGCGCGCAGTTGATGGATTGCTTGCCGAACTAAATTCTTAACGAGGCAAGTGCTGTAAGGCCCAGTGATACATCGCAATGGCTCCGGCGGCAGAAGCGTTCATCGATCTAGTCGATCCATATTGATTGATTTCATACAAAACTTCGCAAACTGCAATTCCTTCATCTGACATTCCAGCACCTTCTTGCCCAAACAAAAGAACACAACTTTCGGGCAACTGTGCAGATTCCAATTGCTTTGATCCAGGGACGTTATCAATACCAATGATCGGCAATCCTTGTTCCATGCAGTATTTTGCGAAATCTTCAATTGCTGGATGATGCATTACGGTCAGGTATCGATCTGTCACCATTGCACCGCGCTTGTTCCAATCGCGTTTTCCGACGATGTGAACCGCTGAAACATTAAATGCATTTGCAGTTCTGACGATTGATCCAATATTTAGGTCATGCTGCCAATTTTCAATCGCAATCTGCAATTTATGACGCTTGGTGTTTAAATCTGCAACGATTGCTTCAACAGTCCAATAGCGATAGTGGTCTAGGACATTTCTGCGATCACCATTCAGTAATAATTCAGGATCATATTGATCCCCTTCTGGCCATGGCTTCTCGTGGGGTCCAACACCAACAACAGGGAAAAATTCACCTGGGCCAATACTGGCGGGGGTTGTTGGAGAAGACATGTAGGCACTCTAAACTGAATACATGTCAGCTATCAACACAGTCGTTTACGTGATTCACCTATTGTCTGTTTTAGGCATCCTTGTCCTGTTGCTGCTTCAGTCAAAAAAATCCCCACGCACACTAAATCCAGGGGTACTTCATGCAAGTCTTACTGCGCTGATAGCTGGAATTATTCTGGTCGGTCTTCATAACTCGGTTAAGCCAGATGAAGAGCTCAATCACATCAAGGTCGGCATCAAATTCATATTTCTTCTTGTCATTCTTGTTCTTGGCTATGTGAATCTGAAGAAGCCAGAGCTTCCAAAGAAGGTATGGCTAACCATGCTTGGCTTAACACTTACAAATATCGTTATTGCTTCCTGGCGCTAAAAAGTAACAATGCGCTCTCTGTATCGTTTAGTTGCGATTGCTCTTGTCTCAATTTTTTCGGTACTCCCTGCTAATGCGGTTTTGGGGCCAGAATCATTTCCAGCAGCATTTGATGAACTGTTAAAAAACCAAAATCTGGCAAACCCGGCAATGATTGTTATTGACGGCAACACTGGTGCGATTCTGTATGAAAAGAATGCTTACTCACAACGAAAGCCAGCATCTGTTATGAAGATTTTAACTGGCGCAGTAGTGCTTGAGCACTTAGATCCGCTGTCTACATTTAGCACTACTGTCAATATAAATCCTGAGTTAAAGACTGTAATCGTTAGGGGTTCTTACGATCCCTGGATCAGTTTGGATCACAACACTGCCCGAAAGATGAATCGAGCATCGCTACCGTTCATTGGTTTCCGCACCATGAGTTTTGTTAAAGAATTCAACGGAGGATCGTTAAAGAATTACAAAGTCATTTACAGTGGGTTGTATTCAAAAGATGTTTCCAACCTAAAGGCCTTTTGGGCTAAGCGAAATTTCAAGCCAGTCATGAAATCAGTTTCCAATGAAACTGCGCTTATGGCACTTGGTGAGCAGGTAGTGGCAGAGACTTCACCGACAGTTGGAGCCTTGTTGGACTGGATCATGCTCTGGAGTGACAACCAAATATCTGAGCGATTAGCTCGTTTATCAGCCAAAGCAGCTGGGTATGGCATGGATGAAAAAGGAGTCGATGCAGTCTTCAGAGATATTCTGGCCAAACTCGAAATTGATGATTCAAAGTTAATTGTGGCCGATGCCAGCGGACTATCTAGGAAAAACAAAATTACGGCAAAGTTAATGGGTGAACTGCTTTATAAACTTCGCAAAGATGAGAAGTTCTCCTTGATTTATACAGGTCTACCAATTGGTGGAGTTTCTGGAACTCTTAGAACCAGATTCCTTACCACTGCTCCGACAGCAGTCGGTTTGGTAAGAGCGAAAACTGGAACCCTGAACGGAACTGCAACGCTTGCTGGTTATGTTCAATCAACGGACCGTGAATATGTCTTTGTGACATTGGCTGATGAGATTCCAAAGGGAAATACCGCGCTAAACAAAGCTCGAGCAGCAATTGATCGGGTACTTGGTCGAATTGCCGCTCCCAATATTCCAGCAGAAATTTCTCCGGCTTCTTAATTGTTCGAGAAGATCTTTACCTGTCCTTTGTAACAAGCAACCCAAGTGTTTCCAGTCGGAACATCGTAAGTAATACCAATTGGCTCATCACACACCTTGATGTTTTGGGTAACTTTCATATCACTTGTTCTAACGCGAGACATAGTGTCACTCTTGTAGTTCACGACGTATAAAGCAGATCCATCTGCTGAAATCGCAAGACTTCGTGCAGCCTCACCAGTCCTAACAGATTTACCTGGCTTATTACTTACTAGATCCCACGAGGCGACACGGCCCGAAAGATTCATCGTGACATACATCTTTGAGTTATCAGGTGACAAAACAATTGCGCGTGGATTACTTCCAATAGGAATAAATGAGGTTGAAAAATCCTGCAGGTTGATCACATGGATTCGATTGCCACCCATTTCAGCAACATAGGCCTTCGAAGAGTCATTGTTTATTGCTATTCCTCGGGGATATCGACCAATTTTCACAGTCTTTACTACTTTATTCTGCTCAATCGAGATCACTGAAACTGTATAAGAGCACCAGTTAGCAACTAGAACATATTTGTTGTCAGGTGTAATTTCAACAACTTTTGGCACCGATCCAACGGGGTAAACGGAATCTATTTGGTAGTTGCTCCGATTGATTCTGTACACGAAACTTTTGTCATATCCATCTGCGGGCGAACACGTGTCGGTGCCCTCTTTGTTAAAACCCTTGCCATACATCGCATAGTTACTTACATATAAGTACTTTCCGTCAGGTGAAAAAGTGCCTTCTACTGGGGCACCCTTATACTTTCCAGAATTCTTCGAGAATCCAAAATCCTTTAGTGACACTGAATCAGGGATTGTTTGCAGGAGCTCAAAAGATTTTGCGTCATAAACTGTAACTGAGTGCCGGTACATCATGTTGTGCGCACTTACAACACCGTCACCTGAACTCCGCACAGATTTTGGTGCGATCGATCCATTTATTGTGTGAATTAACTTCATCGATGGTGTTACAACTTCAGCCTGAGCAGGTGCTCCAACTACAGACAATGAAAGTAAGGTCATGAAGATAAAGAATTTGGAGCGCATTTGCTAACTGTACTAGTTAGTCGTCATCGCCTTCGTCATCGTCGCCATCGTCGTCATCGTCGTCATGACCACGACCATGGTCATCATCGTCGTCATCGCCACCGGTAGGTAACTTTGAAATTGCAGGATTTGCCAACTTATTGGTTGCAACTGTGCCAACTACCGCTGCTGCCACAGTTGTTGGATTAGCGACAGCGGATTTAACAGATGAAACAGCTTGCGCCGTTGGATTGTTTTCAGGCTGTGCTGCTTGCGTAGCATTAGTGTTTAATGCAGAAAGTGGCGTCACACCCTGGGTTTGAGCCGTAACTGCACCTACGCCCAGAATCAACGCAGCAACTAGCACTGCACTTACAGGTAGAGACTTTGAAACCTTGCGTAGTTCTGGCTTCTCATCTGCATCAGTGATTTCAAACCATTCGGGCTTGTTGTTCTGAGTCATTGCTCTACCTTCTCTTCTTCATCTGCGGTCGCCGTTGAGAGCAAGGTAACTATTATGCCTGTGAGAGGTCTGGGAGGCGTACTCCTAAAGGCTGGGTAATCTTGGCGTGTGAGCAGCGCTATGCGGGGATACCTCGATCTAATGAAGTTAAGAGTGGTGGAACTCTTACTTGTATCAACATTACCCGCGATGGTTTTAGCTGCTAAAGGATTACCAGAGTTTGGATTGGCTTTTGCAACAATTTTCGCCGGAACTCTTGCCGCTGGAAGTGCCAATGCTTTTAACATGGTGATTGAAAGTGATCTTGATAAATTAATGGCGCGCACGGCAAAGCGACCAGTAGTTACAGGACAAATTTCAAAGAAGAATGCAACATTATTTGCATCCTTAATTGGAGTTCTTTCTTTAGTTATCTTCTGGATTTTCACAACCCCGCTCGCAACACTGCTTACTCTGATTGCAATTATTTTTTATGTTGTTGTTTACACGATGACTTTAAAGCAACGCACTGCACAAAACATTGTTTGGGGCGGAGCGGCAGGTTGCATGCCAGTACTTATTGGTTGGGCTGCTGTCACTAATTCATTGTCACTAACGGCTTGGGCATTCTTCTTTGTAATCTTCTTTTGGACTCCACCACATTTCTGGGCATTAGCAATCAAGTACAAAGATGATTACGCAGCTGCAGGAACTCCGATGCTTCCAGTTGTTGCGACAAAGGGCCGAGTCCTTAAAGAGATGTGGTTTCATACAATCTTGATGATTGCATCATCTGTCTGGTTGATTATTGCTGCTGGATTACCCGTGTGGTCTCTAGTTGTTACCGTCGCCCTTGGTTTGGTTTTTGCAGTTCAATTGATCTCACTCAAAGAGGGTTCATCGGAGTATGCAAAAGTTGCTGGCAAGATTTTCCAGTGGTCAATTACTTATTTAAGCTTGCTATCTGTGTTACTAGTTGTTGCACAGCTACTTAGCTAAAGCTTGTTGTAAGTCCTTAATCAAATCACTCGAGTGCTCTAATCCCACAGACAAGCGCAACACCGAAGGCGTGATTCCCATGTCAGCCTGAACTTCTGGAGCCAAACGTCGATGGGTAGTTGATGCTGGGTGGGTAATTAATGACTTGCTGTCTCCCAAGTTATTTGAAATGTCAATGACTCGAAGCTTATTCATAAAGGCAAAAACTTCGGCTTGAGAACCATTGAACTCAATTCCGATAGTTGATCCTCCACCGTTATTCATTTGTTTCATTGCTAATTCATGTCCTGGGTGAGATTTCAAACCCGGATAGCGGACAGATTTGATTGCAGGTTGCTTTTCAAGGAACTCAGCAACCGCTTGTGCATTTGAAACCATGCTCTCTACTCGCATGTGCATTGTTTCTAGTGACTTAACTAGTACCCAAGCATTAAATGCACTGAGCGCAGGACCTGTGTGACGTACAAAGGGCAAGAGTTTTTCTTGAATATAAGAAGCAGATCCTAACAACGCACCAGCAAGAACACGACCTTGTCCATCAATGTGCTTTGTTGCCGAATACATAACCACATCCGCACCAAGTGCTAAAGGCTTCTGCAAAACCGGTGACGCCATCACATTGTCTACAATCACCGTTGCACCAACCTTGTGTGCAAGATTGCTCACCATTTTGATGTCAACTATCTCTAACAACGGGTTACTTGGTGTTTCAATAAAGACTGCCTTGGTTGGCTTGCTAAGTGCTTTTGCCCAAACTTCAGGATCATTTCCCTTTACTAATTCAAAGGTCACGCCCCATTTGGGTAAAAATTCTGTAATCACAACATGGCATGAAGAAAACATGGCAGCTGATGCAACAACGTGGTCGCCTTGTTCAACTAAGCATGCAAGGGATGCAAACATTGCCGACATTCCAGAACCTGTCGCAACGCACATTTCTGCGCCTTCAATTGCAGCCAAACGGTTTTCAAACATTGCAATTGTTGGATTATGAAAACGACTGTAAAGATAGTGATCGGTTTCTTCTGCGAAGGAATCAAAAGCTTCTTCAGCAGATGTGTAAGTAAAACCACTATTAAGAAATAGTGCTTCTGAAGTTTCGCCAAAACCTGTGCGAGCAAGACCAGCACGCACTGAATGTGTTTGCGGATGTAATTCCCAGTCAGGTCCCAGAGTTTCTGGACGAGGCTGGTAACCCCAAGCTCGTTTGCTCATAGGCTAATTGTGACAGAATACGGCTATGACTAATACTGCTATTTCAGTCTCGGATCTATCAAAGAAGTACGAGGATCGCTTAGCGGTCTCACATATCAACTTTGAAGTACCGCTTGGTACGGTGTGTGGCTTCGTTGGTCCAAATGGTTCAGGCAAAACAACCACAATGCGGATGCTTCTTGGCCTGATTACCCCAACAACTGGACAAGGCCACATCCTTGGCGAACCGATCGAACATCCCGAAAGATACTTAAGTCGAGTTGGCGCGATGATTGAAGGCCCAGCTTTTTACCCTGCTTTATCAGGCCATGAAAACCTGATGGTCCTTGCACGGCTCGGGGGCTTTCCTGTCGAACGAGTTCAAACACTTTTGGAAAAAGTTGGACTAGGTGAGCGAGGAAAATCAAAGTACAAGACTTATTCATTAGGTATGAAGCAACGTTTAGGTATCGCTGCGGCTTTATTGCCCGAACCTAAATTGTTAATGCTAGATGAACCAACAAATGGTTTAGATCCTGAAGGAATTCAAGAAGTCCGCGCCTTGTTACGTGATCTTGCAAATGATGGAACTACAGTGTTTGTCTCTTCACATTTACTGTCTGAACTTGAAATCATCAGTGATCACATCGTGATGCTGCGCAAAGGCGAGATAGTTTTTGCCGGCCCAATTGGTGAATTAATGGCGCAGCAGCAACCAACCATCATCGCAAAATCACTTAAGAAATCTGACCTAAAGCGTATTGTTAAAATTGCAAAGGATGCAGGGCATCACGCTGTAATTCGGGATGGTGCTGTTCATGTGTTAGCTGATATGAAGTGGGCTCCTGTGCTCAATGAAGCAGCCTTTGATGCAGGAATAACTTTGGCACAACTTGCTCCCCAGCTTCCAAATCTTGAAGAAACTTTCTTTGAAATGACGGGGGACAAGTAATGCTTAATGTCGTCAGAGCCGAGCTTCGAAAGCTTCGTCGTCCAACACTGTTTTTTGGCACCATGGGCGCAGTTGTTTTCTTCAGCGGCCTATTTTCAGCCTTGTTGTACCTACTAATTGATTCACCCCAAGGAAATGCTGATCGTGGACAGGTGATTAGCCGCGAGGTATTAGCCCTCTCAAGTGGCGGTGTTCAAGGTTTTGCAAACGTAGGTGGCTTCTTAGGAATCATCGCTTTGTGTGTTTTTGCAGCCCAGACAGCGCAGGAGTACACCTACGGAACTCTTCGCAATTTGTTGGTTCGTCAACCAAGCCGTATGAAAATACTGGCCGGAAAACTAATTTCAATGAAGATATTTGCTCTTGTCATGATTGTCTTGTCCGCAATAGTAAGTATTGGAACTTCAGTGATTTTGGCACCGACCATTGATGTGACTACAGATTTGTGGTTTTCCAGTGCTGGCATTGAGTACATCTACACAACTTTTGTAAATGTAGTTATCTCCGTGGTTGGCTACGGAATCATTGGGATGGTTCTCGGGCTGCTTCTGCGCTCACCCATTAGTGCCATTTCATTCGGAGTTCTTTGGTTATTAATTGTTGAGACATTGCTGATAGCGGTGAAGAATTCTCTGCAATCTTGGATGCCTGGTTATCAATTAAGCACTATCGCTTCAGGTGGAAGTGCTGATGTCACCTATACAGATGCCCTTGCAACTGGTGGCGCTTATGTCCTAGTTGGTGCCGTTGTGGCTTCAATACTCTTTGTTCGTCGTGATGTAGCTAATTAAGGACACTCACACTTAAAAACACGGTTTTCTAAGGTTGGGGATTTATTCTTGAACCCTTCCCTTCCGAAAGGTAATTGTGAAAAAGAGTTTTAGGGCGATTTCCCTTGCTGTAATTTTGGGGCTGGCGATTTCGTCAGTACCGGCATTTGCAGCCCCTAAACCAACGGTTGCTGAAATTGAAGCCGCAAAAAAAGTAGAAGCAGCCAAGAAAAAAGCTGCAGATGCCCAGGCAAAGAAATTAGCTGCCGCCAACCAAAGCTTAAGAGCATTAACTGCTAAGGCTAATGCAGCAACAGCTTTGTATCGAAAGGCGCAAGCAGAGTTAGCGGTTGCAACAACTGCGGCAAACATTGCTGCAAAGCACGCAGCCGAAACCGCGGCTGCAGTTTCGGAAGCTCACAAAACAATTGGAAAGCTTGCAGCCAATGCTTACATTATGGGTGGAAGCCTTACAGATGTTCAATCATTGCTAAGTGCTAACGGTCCACAAGATTTAATTGATCAGCTTTCAACTCTCGGAACACTTGGTTCGCAGAACTCAGTTGCACTTGATCGATTCAAGGTTGCAGAAGAAGAAGCACGCAAAGCCAAAAAAATTGCTGATGATGCAAGAGCTGTTCAGCAAGTTGCAACAGAAAAAGTTGCCGCAACAAAAAAGGTTGCAGATGATGCCAAAGCTGAACAAGCAAAGGAAGTTGCAAAACTTCAAAAGGTTCAAGATGAATTAATGCGCCAATTGATGAGCGCACGTAAAGTAAGAACAACACTTGAACAGCAACGACAGCTGGCATTACTTGAAGAAAGCCAAGCTAGTACTGCAACGCAGACACCTGGTCAGAAGAATGTTTGGCCAGACCGCGGATTCCAAGGTAGATCCACAATTAGAACTACCCAAGAACAGCGAGACAAAGCCGTTGCATTTGCTAAAGCACAAGTGCTCGCACGTAAGCCATATATTTGGGGATCAGAAGGACCTAATTCATTTGACTGTTCTGGACTTGTTTACGCAGCATATAGAGCAGCTGGTTTAGGTTGGCCTAACTGGGATCGACTCAACTCTGCCCTTTATTCAGGCTATACAAAGCATGTTTCCCTTAAGGAACTCGTTCCGGGCGACTTACTTTTCTACTCTTATAAAGGAAATATCTCGACCATTCACCACATCACGATTTATGCCGGAAACGGAATGATGTGGGAGGCCAACTCAAAGGGCAAAGGCCTGCTTTATTCAAACATGTACAGCATCAAGGGTTTGATGCCATTTGGTG
>JBIIZR010000063.1:0-3672 GCA_044346185.1 Candidatus Planktophila sp. | reverse complement strand
GTAAATGCGTTCAGAAAGAATTGGTCCGGCAAAACGTTCTACCTTTTCAATTGTTGTGTTGTTTTCACGAGCGATTTGTTCTGCAGTTTGTCCTGCACGCAGCAATCGCTGAATCTCTTTGATTGAAATACTTGGCTCATCAGAAGCTGGGACAGCCATCAGTCTTTGCTGATTAACAGTTGCACGTAATGTGTCAGAAACTCGAACAGTGAATTCATTTCCATCATTGTCATGCAAAGACAGGTAAAGACCGTCTTCGGTCTTTCCGTCTAGTCGTAGCTCAGTCACGAGCACGAGGGTAGCCGATAAGGGCCTTATAAGTCTGGAAATACGGAAGTGTGGCTGCACATGCCGCAATCATGAAACCCAGAGGTACCCAATAAGCGATGTCGGCACCAAACCGGTCGATGACTAGGCCAGATAAAGCACTTGCAAAAGCTCCACCCAATGGCATTCCTGCAACGACCCAAGTCAATGTCTCGGTGATTTGTTCTGGCGGCACCGCACCTTCTGCAACTCCGTAAGCGTTTATAACAAGTGGAGCCACAGCGAAACCATTGAAGAATAAAGCAACGGCAAGCCAGGCCAAAGAATGTGTAAACAACATGGGCACCGACAGCAAGGTCAGCGCGAATAAGAAAATCAAGAATCGAGACGCGCTTGATAACTTCCATTTAATTGCGCCATTGATAATTGCAGCGATTCCGCTACCGAAAGCCCAGATGGCCAACAAAAGCCCCGACATGTTTTCTTGGCCGCGCTGTTCCGTAAAGGCAACGGTGACAATTGCTATCGAACCAAAAAAGCCGCCCAATAATGTTGTGGCAAGAACTATGGCTTGGACTCGCTTGCTACGGATTACTGCTGGGTGGGGATCCACTATGCGCTTTGGTGTCGAAGGAGGCTCAGTAGCTTTCTGCCTGATGAACAATGGGACACCGATTGCAATAAAGATGATTCCAACAATAATTCCGGCTGCTGGTGCAATCGTTGTAGCGCAGGCGGTCACGATGATTGGGCCCAAGATAAAGACAATTTCATCCATGATTGCTTCAAAGGAATAAGCGGTATTAACTAAGTGACGGTCTTGTTCATCTTCGGCGGTGCTTGATTTATCTGGGCTCAAAACATGTAACCAACGGCGGCGAACTAATCCACCGGTGTTTACCGACATTGATTCGGCAATAATGATGCTCACAAACCAAGTCCAGGTAGGAGCTTGATTCAAAACCAAGAGTGTAAAAACGCAAAGCCCTGCAACTTTTATTGGAATAACTCGGACCAACATTGCACTCTGGCCAATACGATCTGCAACACGTGACCAATGCGGGGTAGCAAATGCCATAACCACTGAGGCGGTTGCACTGAGAGCTCCAGCTAGCGCATAAGAATCACTTGCAGCCACTACGATAAAAATCAGAGCAAGCGAATCCATTGAAATTGGCATGCGGGCAATAAGTCCAGGGATAGAAAAACCAAGGCCCCCAGGGGTTCTAAAAAGTGTTGAGTACCCAGAGAACATAGGCAGAAGTCTATCTCGGCATTAGACTGCACTCATGACCGATTCCAACGAATTGCTTCGACTTGCTTTAAAGATTGCGCGTCAAGCAGGTGATCTCTTGGTTAATCGTCCGGCTTCTTGGGATTTAACGGTTAAATCAACAGCTATTGATATTGCTACGCAGATGGATACCGCCAGTGAAAAACTCATTGTCGAAAGTATTTTGGCTGCACGGCCTGATGACGGAATCATCGGTGAAGAAGGAACTTCACGTGCGAGCAAAAGTGGAATCACTTGGGTGATTGATCCTGTAGATGGAACCGTTAATTATTTTTACGGATTGCCGGGGTGGGCAGTAAGTATCGCGGCAAAAGATGAGAATGGAACTTTAGTTGGCGTTGTTCATAGCCCAACAGTTCATTCCACCTGGTATGCAAGCAAAGGCGGCGGAGCATTTCTTAATGATGTGAAGATTGCGTGCAACAATCCAGTTGAACTAAACCGCGCGCTGTTTTCAACCGGCTTTGCATACGATGTAAAAGATCGCATCGAACAATTAAAAATTGTGAATGTACTCATTCCTCAAATTCGCGATTTACGCAGAATCGGATCCGCAGCTGCAGATATTTGCCATGTAGCGACCGGTTTAGTTGATGGCTACTTTGAAACAGGTTTGCACGAATGGGATTTAGCTGCTGCCGAGCTGATCGCCCGAGAAGCGGGGGCGGTTGTGACCACCTATCCGTGGCATGGGCTCAATTTGACCCTGGCCGCTGGCCCACACCTATTCGAGACGCTCAAGGCCTCTATTCCCGAGTAGCGCCAGGCTCGATTTACGGTTCTGAGCGTGGCTATGGCACAATACGCAGTCTGCACCGCCAAAGCGTGTGCTTAATAGATAATGACAAAAGGATCCGAATATGAACATTCTTGACGCCGTAGATGCAGCATCGCTGCGCAAAGACATCCCACAGTTTCGCGCTGGTGATGAGCTCAAGATCCATGTTCGCGTTATCGAGGGCAACAAGAGCCGTCTTCAGGTTTTCCAAGGAATCGTAATCCGTCGCCAAGGTGATGGCGTTCGTGAGACTTTCACAATCCGTAAGGTTTCATACGGCGTTGGTGTCGAGCGTACATTCCCAGTTCACACACCAGTGATCGAAAAGATCGAGCTAGTAAAGAAGGGCGAAGTACGTCGCGCCAAGCTGTACTACCTACGCGACCTACGCGGTAAGGCTGCAAAGATTCGCGAAAAGCGCGATGGCATTGAAGGTTACGGCGATGGAATTCTTTCAACTCCAGTGTCCGCACCAATAATTGATGAAGCTGTGGCAGAGGTTCCAGCTGTAGAAGCGACAACAGATGTTGTGGTTGAAGCTCCAGTTGCTGAAGTTGCTGTTGAAACAGAAGCAGTAGTTGAAGCACCAGTTGCTGAAGAAGCAACTGAAGAAGCTCCAAAAGCTGAATAATCTTTTCAATGCGCAATAAGGGATCGCTCCTTAAGGAGCTCCCAGTCCTTGTCATAGTTGCACTTGTTGTCTCCCTGATTATCAAGAGTTTTCTAGTGCAGTTTTTCTATATTCCATCGGGATCAATGGAAAACACGCTTCAGATCAAGGATCGCGTTGCGGTCAACAAAGTCCCGTTTATTTCAAACAACATTAAACGCGGTGATGTAGTTGTTTTCCGCGATCCCAATAATTGGCTTCCAGAGCCGTATGAAAATTCAACCAATCAATTTGTTGCAAAGGCAAAGAGCGCACTTGTAACTGTTGGCATTCTACCAAATCCAGCAAAGCAGTACTTGGTTAAACGAGTTATTGGTGTTGGCGGCGACCGGGTTGTGTGTTGCACAAAGGATGGCAAACTAACAATTAACGGAATCGAAGTAACTGAGCCTTACATTTTCGCTGGCAATAAGCCATCAGAGATGAACTTTGATGTCACGGTTCCAAAGGGCAAGTTGTGGGTAATGGGTGATCACCGCGGTGCAAGTGCTGATTCACGATATCACCAAGATGACATCAACAAGGGCTTTGTTCCTGAATCTAAAGTCAGTGGCCGAGTAGTTGGCGTGATTTGGCCCTTTAAGAACATCACATATATTCCAAGAGTTGATGTATTAAACAAGTAACCTTATGAAGGTTATCGAAGCACTTTTGGTAAATGCC
>JBIIZR010000062.1:0-3683 GCA_044346185.1 Candidatus Planktophila sp. | reverse complement strand
TAATTGTTGCTAAGCACCGTAATGGACCAACTGCAAAGATTACAGTTTCGGCACAACTTCACTACGCGCGATTTGTTGATATGCCACAAAATCCAGGTGGCGGACAAGACTGGACGCAACAACGCGAATCGAACAACAGCGCACCAGAAGATAACTTCGGGGCTTAACCCGCTACAGATCGTGCGCGATCTGCGATGTAGATTCCAACAAGTACAACGGCGGCACCAATTAACTGAATACCATTCCAACTTTGTTGCAACCATATCCAGGCAAAAATGCCAGCAAAAACCGGTTCCATCATTCCAATCACACTAGATGTTGATGCAGACAGTAATCGCAGCCCGCTAATGACAAAGAGATAAGGAACAATTGTTCCCATCAGAATGATCCAAAGAATTAACACCCAGCCTGGCAATGTGCTTCCGGCAAATACACCTTGTAAATCCATATCAATTGAGAAAACTTCAAATGGAAATTGCCAGACTGGCATCGATGAGCTCCAGGCAAGTGTTGCCATGCCAAGACCCCACACGGTCAACGAAAGTGCAGATCTGCTAGTCCCAAAGCTCTTACCAATTAAAAAGTATGCAGTTAGTGCAAAGGCGCTAAGGAGAGCACCTAGTAAACCAATCAAATCAAAACTCAAACCATTCCAGACTTGGGCTAACAAAATTAAGCCAAGCAATGACAAGGCGATTGCGCCCCACATTGATCCAGGGACATACATTTTTCGAACGTATTTAATCCACAGCGTGATCCAAATAGGAGCGGTGAATTCGATGATTAAAACCAGACTAAGCGGTACTCCGCGTTGGATACCCAGGAAATAACCTGCCTGAACCGCCGCAAAACCAATGATTCCGTAAGCCGCCAGCTTCGGAATCAGCTGCTTGGGAGCCCTTAAAGAGTCGCGATCAATAAACAATGCAATAGCTAAGAGAATAAAAAATGCACCGATAGAACGCACCTGCGCTAAACGAAATGGCGAGATATGGTCCAAAACAATGGTTGAGATGACCCCATTAAAAGAGAAAACCAGCCCTCCCATAATGAGGTAAAACTCTCCGCGGTGCTTAGTGAGCATCCCTAAAGGCTACCTCACAAAGCTAGAAAGCAGATTCAGCTAGAAAGCAGATTCTGGAATCTCCATGATGGCACCATCAGTTGCTTCTACGATTTTACGATCTGCTGTGATGTGTGGCAGATTGTTGTGAACGAAGAACTTCGCTGCAGCAATCTTGCCAGTATAGAAATCGGTATCTTTGCCAGCATTAGGCAATTTTTCAACTGCGATATCTGCCTGACGTAGCAACAACCATGAAGTAATGATGTCGCCAACGGCCATCAAGCAGCGAGATGTGTTAAGCCCTACTGTGTAAATCTTTACTGGATCGCTTTGAGATTCCATTGCATGTCCGACAAGAACAGCAATGATTCCATTTAGATCACCAAGTGCCTTCAGTAATGCCTGCTTTTCAGCTGCGTGCACGCCACCGGTCTCTGCAAATGCTGCAATTTCTTTTCCTAGTAGACCGATTGCACGTCCGCCATCTTTAACAATCTTGCGGAAGAAGAAATCAAGGCCCTGAATCGCAGTTGTACCTTCATACAAAGTATCGATCTTTGCATCGCGTACATATTGTTCAAGTGGCCAATCGCGAGTAAATCCAGCGCCACCAAATGTTTGTAATGATTCAGTTCCAAGAAGTGTCCAAGACTTTTCTGATCCGTAACCCTTAACTACAGGCAACAAGAGATCATTAAGTTTTTCCATATCTTCGGCGCGCTCTTTATCGCCAGCCTGGATTGCAAGTTCAATTTCATCTTGAATCGATGCGGTGTAGAGAACAAGTGCGCGCATGCCTTCGCTATAAGACTTCTGAACCATCAGCGAACGACGCACATCTGGGTGTTTGATAATGGTTACGCGAGGCGATGCCTTGTCATTCATTACCTTCATGTCGCCACCTTGTACACGCTCTTTGGCGTATGACAAAGCCTGCATATAACCAGCAGAAAGTGTTGCAATCGCCTTTGTTCCAACCATCATGCGAGCAAATTCAATAACCTTAAACATCTGCTTAATACCCTCGTGAACTTCACCAAGCAAGTAACCAACTGCTGGCTCTTTTTCTCCCAAGTTAACTTCGCAGGTTGCAGAAACATTTAGACCCATCTTGTCTTCAAGCTGAGTTACAAATACACCGTTGCGCTTACCCATTTCGCCAGTTTCAAAATCAAACATGAACTTAGGGATCAGGAATAGTGAAAGACCCTTTGTACCTGGTCCACCACCTTCGCGGCGAGCTAGTACGAAGTGAACAACATTGTCATAGAAATCAGCATCTCCAGATGTGATGTAACGCTTTGTTCCGGTGATGTGCCATGTTCCATCAGCTTGCTGAACAGCCTTTGTGCGACCTGCACCAACATCTGAACCTGCATCAGGTTCAGTTAGCTGCATTGTTGCGCCCCAGTGCTTATCCACCATTAACTTTGCAATCTTCTTTTGCTCCTCTGTTCCAAGAACATAAGCAACCTGTGCAAAGGCATAACCAGATGCATAAATGTGAATTGCAGGGTTTGAGCCCAAAACCATTTCAGCGATTGCCCAACGAACTGATGGAGGAATCTTTAATCCACCTAATTCAACTGGTGCATCAACGCGCCACCATTCGCCATCAACATATGCCTTGTATGACTTCTTAAAACTTTCAGGCAATGTGACATTGCCAGTTTCCTTATTCAAAATCGCGCCAACACGATCACCTTCAACAAATGATGCAGCTAAATCGTTTTCACATAAACGCTTTACCTCTTCAAGCATTCCCATCGCAGTATCGCGATCAACTTCGGAATACAGGCTTTGGCCCATGACTTTGTCGCGACCAAGTAGGTCAAAGAGGCAGAATTCAATGTCACGTAGATTTGCTTTGTAATGGCTCATGGCTAAATTCTGCTACCCGTCAGTAACTTACGCAACCCCATTTGAGCGTGTGTTTTCAGGTCGCGGCTCGTATAGGCTCGCGGGCGTGTTACTTAGCGATCGCGATATCCGCGCAGAAATAGCAGCTGGCCGAGTCGGCTGCGAACCGTTCCATGAAGCGATGATCCAGCCATCATCTGTTGATGTGCGCCTGGACAAGTTCTTCCGTGTTTTTGAAAATCACAAGTACAGTGTGATCGATCCCTCCATCGAGCAACCAGAGTTAACCCGCGAAGTTGTGGCAGATGGCGAGGAACCATTTATCTTGCACCCAGGTGAATTTGTTTTGGCCAGCACATACGAAGTCATCACTTTGCCTGATGACATTGCAGGTCGCCTTGAAGGAAAGTCATCCCTTGGTCGCCTTGGCTTGCTAACACACAGCACCGCGGGCTTTATTGACCCAGGCTTTAGCGGACATATCACCCTTGAGCTTTCCAACGTTGCCAACTTGCCGGTCAAACTATTTGCCGGAATGAAGATCGGCCAATTGTGTCTCATCAAACTCTCATCTCCTGCTGAGCATCCTTACGGCAGCGAGAAGTACGGTTCTAGATATCAAGGACAGCGCGGGCCAACACCTAGCCGTTCATTCTTAAACTTCCACCGATCCAAGATTAACTAGTTCTTTATTTAGCTAACGTCGGAATAAACCGACAGAAAGCGCGGTTTAATTAGGTATGGAACTCATCATTGG
>JBIIZR010000084.1:0-12238 GCA_044346185.1 Candidatus Planktophila sp. | reverse complement strand
GCTAGATTGATGAAATCCTTTAACAATTCAATAACTGAAATCGCAACAAGAGAACCAATAAGTTTGATTTTCAAACCACTGAAATCAATTGTTCCCATCCAGTGTGGGCGATCCTTTGATTCTGTTGCGACATCGATACGTGAAACAAAGTTTTCATAGCCGGCAAAAATCACCATCAAGATCAAGTTAGCCAGAAGAGTAAGGTCAAGCAAGGCAAGCAAATCTAAAGTAAATGTCTGAGCACTTGATTCGCCGACCTTTTCAAACATGTGGATGAATTCAACTATGAATCGATAGGTCAACAAAATCAATGTTCCAACTAGTCCCAGATATAAAGGCGCTAGCAAGAAGCGAGAGCGAAATAAGATGACTTCGACGATATGCGATAGCTGACTCATGTTTAAATTTTAACTTAACCCTCTAGTGAAAGGGTCACTTGGAGCCATTCCTCCTCTAGTTTCGTGGCTTCCTTGCTCAAAACAGCTAGCTCTGCAGCAATAGCTACCAAGCGTTCAGCATCAAAAGCCGAACTCTCCTGTTCGGCGGTTAAGGCTGCGATGGCCGCGCTACATTTTTCAATCTGGCGTTCAAGTCGAACTAAATCTTTCTTCAACTGTCGTTGTTCTGCGGCATTTGAACTCTTTTTTTCTTTTGTGGTCGTGCTAACTAATGACAAAGCATCTGCGCGTTGTTCAAGATACTCATCGACTCCTCGGGGCAAGTCACGTACTTTCTTATCACCCAATAAACCAACAAAGCGATCACAGACTCGTTCAAGAAAATATCTATCGTGGGAGATAACAATCAAAGTGCCGCCATAGCTATCCAATAGATCTTCAAGCTCAGTAAGGGTTTCAATATCAAAGTCATTTGTTGGCTCATCCAGTAAAAGAACATTTGGACTATCCATTAACAATCGCGTCAACTGTAACCGTCGTTTTTCTCCGCCTGATAAGTCTCCTACTGGGGTCCATTGGGATTCGCGATCAAAACCTAATCGTTCACATAACTGAGAAGCAGATAATTCGCGGCCACCACCAATTTCGACACGGTTAGCAACCTTTTCAACCGCTTCAAGAACACGCCAGGTTGGATCAAGCTCATCTAGATGCTGAGTTAGAAAAGCAGCTTTTACAGTTACACCCGTTACAAGTTTTCCTGCAGTTGGCGCAATTTCACCCGTTAAGGTTTTCATTAAGGTCGTTTTTCCAGCACCATTTACTCCAACAATTCCAATTCGATCACCTGGCCCAATATTCCAATACAGGTCTTCTATAAGTTCGTTGTCGCCTAGTTTTACTTGTACATGATGAGCTTCATACACTGTTTTTCCTAGACGATTCAGTGCGAACTTCAGTAGTTCGCCTTGATCGCGTGGTGCTGGTTCATCTGCGATTAAAACATTTGCCGCATCGACACGAAACTTAGGTTTAGTAGTTCGAGCTGGCGCACCGCGACGCAACCAAGCAAGCTCCTTTTTAATTAACATATTTCGGCGTTGATCCATAACAGATGCTTGGCGAGAACGTTCGGCTTTAGACAAAACAAAAGCACTATAGCCACCGTCGTATTCTTCGACCTTACCTTCGACAACTTCCCACGTTCGATCTGTAACAGCATCCAGGAACCAACGATCGTGAGTAACAACAACGACAGCTAAACCTCGGCGATTGTTGATGTAGGTTGCAAGCCAGGCTACGCCTTCGACATCTAGGTGGTTTGTTGGCTCATCAAGCAAAATCAAATCAAGTTCGTTAATAAGTAGTTTTGCTAATCCAACACGCCTGCGTTCTCCGCCAGATAGTTGGCCAAATTTGCGATCAAAGATATGGTCGTCAAAGCTGCCAAACAATCCAGTAAAGACTTCACGGATGTTTGGATCACTTGCCCACTCGTGTTTTGCTGCATCGCCCAGAACTACTTCACCTACAGTGCTATCGGGATTTGCAAGATCGACCTGAGACAACAAACCAATCTTTGCTGAATTAGATTTTGTTACACGACCCGAATCTGGAGGTTCTAATCCGGCCATAACTTTCATTAAAGTACTTTTACCTGAACCATTACGACCAACAATTCCAATTCGATCACCTTCAGAAACGCCAAGAGAGACGCCTACTAAGAGCTCTTTGATATCAAAGGCTTTAGAGACATCTTCGATGTTAACAACATTGCGCGCCACGGTAGGAGAGCGTACCTTTCCCTTATGAAGGTAACTGACCGCGAATATGCGGAAGAGCTCGATAAAAAAGATCCGCTGGCTCACTTCAAATCCCAATTTGTCGTTGGCGACCCCACCATGTGTTATCTCGATGGAAATTCTCTGGGTCGTTTACCCAAGGCAACCATTACGGCGATCAACGACTTCATGACCAAGGAATGGGGTCCTGAAGTCGTAACCGGTTGGAGCCATTGGGTTGATGAAGCCCAACCCACTGGAGATTTATTGGGCGAAGCAGCGCTAGGAGCAGCGGCTGGGCAGGTTCTTGTTTGCGATACAACCTCTGTTAATTTCTACCAACTATGCCTTGCCGCAATTAAGGCACGCCCTGGACGCAAAACAATAATTACAGATGCTGCAAACTTTCCAACTGATCGTTACATCCTGGATGGAATCGCTAAGCAGTTTGGTTTAAATCTTGTCATCATTGACAACGAAGATCCAGCTATTGCAACTCATGAACGAATCACTACCGAAGTTCTTGCACCGTACCTGAATGATGATGTCGCAATGGTGACACTTGAAGTTATTCAATACCGATCAGGTGCACGCACAGACCTAAAATCAATTACAGATCAAGTGCGAGCAATCGGCGCATTGGTTGTTTGGGACGCCAGCCACGCAGTTGGCGCAATCGAATTAAACCTTGATGCAAATGGTGTTGATCTTTGTGTTGGTTGCACATACAAATATGGAAACTCAGGACCAGGATCACCCGCTTGGTTATATGTTTCAAAGCGAATTCAGAAAGAACTACAAGTTCCTATTCAGGGATGGTTTGCACAGGATGCGCAGTTTGAAATGGGGCCCGTGTTTGAACGTTCTCAAACAATACGAGGCTTTCAGATTGCAAGTCCGTCGCTTATGGGAATCCGTTGCGTACAGACAGCATTTGCAATGATTAAAGAAGCTGGCATTGATGCAATTGCACACAAGGCTGCGGTTGGAACACAGATGATGATTGATCTTTACGATGAATGGTTAGCACCGCTTGGACTAGAGCTCAATACATCCCGTGATCCAATAGAGCGTGGGGGGCATATTTCCTTAGTTCATCCAGATGCAGCCCAAATTTGCGTAGCTATGCGCACCATATGCAATGTGATTCCTGATTACCGCACGCCAAACTCAATTCGCTTAGCCATTTCTCCCCTACCTACCTCTTTCGTTGAGATCTGGGATGGCTTTGAACGTATGCGTGATTTAGTGGCATCTGGCCGCTATAAAGAGGCTAAAGAAGGCGGTTCACGAGTCACATGAGCGAAAACTTTGATTCAGCACTTACCTACACCTCTTATCTAGCAGTTGATGAGCTCTTAAAGCTTCAGCGGCCTCTTTCAACGGGACCCGAACATGATGAGATGTTGTTCATCATCATTCACCAGACATATGAATTGTGGTTCAAGCAGTTAATTCATGAGTTCCAAGAAGCACAGCGTGCAATGGAATCTGGCGATTCACATTATTCATTGGCAATCTTGGGTCGCATAAGAACAATCTTGAAGGTTTGCGTCACACAGATCGATATCTTAGAAACTATGACACCTTTGCAGTTCAATTCATTCCGTTCTTATCTATCTTCATCTAGTGGTTTTCAATCAGCACAATTTAGAATGGTTGAAGCATTGTTGGGTCGACGAGATGAAAAGATGGCCGGACACTTGCCTCCAGACATACAGAAACAAATTAAAGTGATTACTTCTAAGAATTCAATATGGGATTCAGCTCTTGCATATATCGATAAGCGTGGACACAAGATTCCTACCGATGTTCTTAATCGCGACAAGAGCACCCCTTATGTAGCAAGCAAAGGTGTGCAAGATGTATTACTTGAAGTTCATCGAAAAGATCCAGAATCTGCAATGGTGTGCGAGCGCCTAGTAGATATTGATGAAGGCCTTCAAGAATGGCGTTACCGCCATGTAAAGATGGTTGAAAGAACTATCGGACACAAGATGGGAACAGGTGGATCAAGCGGAGTTGCTTATCTATCCAGCACTCTCTTTAATCCGACATTCCCAGATTTATGGGTAATCCGCTCTAGCTTTTAGCGATTGTAATAAAAAACTATCGCAACGATTGAAAAGACTGCACCGCCCGCAACCAAGAAGTATTTAACCCACGGCTTCATACCGGTTCGCTCTGCAGCACGAGAAGCCATTCGCTTTGTCTCCATCATGATGCGGCCTGCCCATGCAAACTCAGTTGCAAGAATTCCTAAGCCCGCTAGTAGAACTAAAACTCCGGGTCCTGGTGCAACAAGCAAGACCGCACCAAATACTGCAATGCCACCACCGATTAATCCAATGAATAAGCGCCATACTAAGCGCCCGACTGGCGTCTTTCTTATCCAACTGCGAAAGTTCATTTTGATTTTGTGATTACCGTTTCTTTTCCGTATGCAGCAAATGCTATCTCTTCTCGGCGCTTTCGATAATCAGCCGAAGCACCTGTTATCAAGTGCTCAAAACGGGTGCTTGATTTAATCAATAGGTGAAGTTCGGCAGCGGTTGTCTGGTCTCCGAATACTGGCGGTGTCTGATCGATTTCTTGCACCTTGATGTGAGGGTGCAGAAAACGATAAACAAGTGCCAGACGGCGTAACCCCAGCATGATCACATGGCGAAAACCACGACTAATGCGATCCTGCACAAGTAAGCGCTTATAGGTAAGTCCTGAAGACTTTTTACCCTTAGGCGCGGTTGCTAATTGGAACAGCATGTTCGCGATTTCTTGACCGCCAGTTGTATCGGGCAGTTCAGCACATTTTTCTGATAAACGCATGCGCACTTCTGGATCCTGCAACATCTTCACCTTGGCGGTGATGTCAGCAAGATCTGCTTGGTCGGCGCGAAGAGCAAAGCCAAAATCATTACACCAACGTGCTCGAGCTTCCTGATCATCGGTGCCTCGAATATTTGAAACAAAAACTGTTGGAACTTGTGCTGGCAAAAGTTCATGAACTCCGTTGTATCCCGTCGCACAAATTCCTGCATCAAAGGCGTGCAACACTTTTGCTAATGGGAAATAACGCGCGACCTTTAGATCAAGACCTTCTGGTGCAAGCGAGTTACCCTCTTTATCAACGGGTGCTTTCGTCAAAATCACTTGCAAATCTTTCCAACCCAACAACCCTGAAAGCGCAGCGGTCATCTTTTCATTGACATCGCCATCGCCAGTTCCTAATTGAACTAAGACGGTTGGACGATTTAAATCTAATCCAAGAGCTTTTCTGGCTTCCTCTCGGGTCATTGCATCCTCTTTGCGGAAAAGTGATACCGGTGCGGTTAAAACTGATTCCTTGCGCGTTGCAGTTGGCCCAAAGTCATAGGAGCGTGCAATGTCACCGGGTTCAATCACTTTATCCATCATCGCTGATTGCAAACCTAAAACAAATCGTTGAGGTTTCTTTTGCCATAAACCGCGTCGAACCCACACGAGCTTTAAATCAGGGTTTGAATTCTTTGTAGCAATCACGCCTGGATAAGGAATTACGCCATCAAATGACAAAACTTTTGCATTAGTTTCTTCGGCCAATGCCAGCAATCGGTCGCGCAGATAAACATCCCATTTTTCACGTGACATCCACATACGATCTTTACCAGGTATGTATTCGCAACGAATTCCCATAAAGGCTGGAATCTCGGCAATGCCACCAGCCATCGAAACAATGATCGGGTTCGCAACTTCTTTTAGTGCAAGGGCAACAGCACTTGCGCGAGCTAAGTGGCCCATACCAACGCCATTGCTTGTCGCAAGGATGATTGTTGGTTTTTCCATGTTTACTAATTACTCCAAGAAGAATGTAGTGGTCGGCCCTCAGCGTATCCTGCTGAGGATTGAACGCCAACAGTTGCACGTTCTGCAAACTCTTCGATGTTCTTTGCACCTGCATATGTAAAGGAGGAACGAACCCCGGCAATTATTTCATCCAGCAGATCTTCAACACCAGGACGTGCTGGGTTTAAGAACATTCGTGATGTAGAAATTCCTTCTTCAAACAAAGCTTTGCGAGCGCGATCAAACGCATCTTCCTTGGATGTACGTGCCGCAACAGCGCGGGCAGATGCCATTCCAAAAGATTCCTTGTAAAGACGACCATTGGCATCACTTTGTAAATCGCCAGGAGATTCATATGTTCCTGCAAACCAGGAACCGATCATCACTTGCGAAGCACCTGCAGCTAATGCCAGTGCAACATCACGAGGATGGCGAACTCCGCCATCAGCCCAAACGTGTGCGCCTAGCTTTTTGGCCTCGGTTGCACATTCAAGGACAGCTGAAAATTGTGGGCGTCCTACGCCTGTTTGCATACGTGTCGTACACATCGCACCTGGACCTACGCCAACCTTGATGATGTTTGCACCAGCTTCAACTAAATCATGTGTTCCTTGGGCTGTAACAACATTGCCAGCAACGATTGGGACATTGGGATTAATTGCCCGAATAGCAGCCAAGGCTTCGAGCATTTTCTTTTGATGGCCATGTGCTGTGTCTACAACTAATACATCTGCACCGGATTCAATAAGTGCTGCAGCTTTTGCAGCCACGTCGCCGTTGATGCCAACTGCTGCTGCAATTCGCAAACGCCCTTGGGCATCTAAGGCTGGTGAATACAAAGTTCCACGCAGCGCACCTAGGCGAGTCATGATTCCAATGAGATCACCATTATTAGAAACAACTGGTGCCAGTTTGTGGCGGTGTTGATTTAGAAAATCAAAGGCTTCGCGAGCGCCAAGAGAATCAGGCATTGTTGTTAAATTCTTGCTCATTACCTGACCAAGTTGGGTAAAGCGATCAACGCTCTTGCAATCCTCTTCGGTGATAATTCCAACTGGCTTTCCGTTTTCAACTACAACTACTGCGCCATGTGCGCGCTTGTGCAACAAACTGATTGCATCAGCAACTGTTGATTGTGGTGACAGGGTGATTGGAGTATCAAAGAAGGGGTGACGTTGCTTCACCCATTTAATAACATCATCAACAACAGCGTGTGGAATATCTTGTGGAATTACCGTTAAGCCACCGCGACGTGACATTGTTTCAGCCATTCGTCGACCTGCAATAGCTGTCATGTTTGCAACAACTAGCGGAATTGTTGTTCCTGTTCCATCTATAGATGAAAGATCAACATCCATTCTGGATGAAAGTTCGGAACGGCTTGGCACCATGAAAACATCGTCATAGGTGAGGTCGTGGGTAGGTTCATTTATGAATCGCACGTGGGTTAACAATACTCAGGTAGAATAGAAAGATGTCTAATCCACTCATTTCTGTACGTGGTTTAACCAAGGTTTTCGGGGATTTCACCGCTGTAAACGGGATCGACTTCGATGTAGCTAAGGGTGAGTCCTTTGGTTTACTGGGTCCAAACGGAGCCGGTAAATCAACAACCATGCGGATCCTTGCCGCCACATCCACCAGAACATCGGGAACGGTCGAGATCCTGGAAAAAGACCCAGAAAAGTTTGGCCCTCTGGTTCGCGCGCATTTAGGTGTAGTTCCACAACAAGATAATTTGGATAACGAATTAACTGTTTCAGAAAATCTCTATATCTACGGACGCTATTTTGGTTTGTCCAAGAAGTTTATTAAGGGAAAGATTGAAGAACTCCTTGAGTTTGCACAACTTGAAGAAAAGCGCGATGTAAAGGTTGAAGCACTCAGCGGCGGAATGAAGCGTCGTTTAACAATTGCTCGTGGGCTTGTTAGTGAACCAGACATTTTGCTACTTGATGAACCAACTACAGGATTAGATCCGCAAGCTCGTCATATTTTGTGGGATCGATTATTCCGTCTTAAGGAGCAAGGTGTAACTCTTGTTCTGACAACACACTTTATGGATGAGGCAGAACAACTATGCGATCGCCTTGTTGTTATGGATAAAGGTTCGATCATGGCTGAAGGCTCACCTGCCGGATTGATTAAAGAGTATTCAAGTAAAGAAGTTCTTGAAGTTCGCTTTGGTAGCGACCGCAATAAAGAGGTTGCCCCACAACTTGCAGATATGTGTGAGCGAATGGAAACTTTGCCAGATCGCTTGCTGATGTATACCGAAGATGGCGAAGCGCTTCTAGAGAAAATAACTCATGCAGGAATGCATGCGACTACTTCACTTGTACGTCGTAGTTCACTTGAAGATGTCTTCTTGCGTTTAACCGGAAGAACTTTGATTGAATGAACGCAGGTATTGATGTTCCACAGATTCAACGTTTTGGGGCTTTATACATAGCTTCGGCCCGTCTAAGGTCGATGTCCAAGTGGCGAACAATCATCGCGGCGGTAGATGTCGGAAATCCTATGTTTTACTTAATCGCAGTGGGTATTGGTATTGGTGTCCTGGTCGAACAAGGGTCAGGTACAAACGGCACAAATGGCATTAAATACATTGCTTTTATCGCCCCTGCCTTATTGGCTAACACTGCAATTACAGGAGTCATGGATGAAACAGTATTTCCAACCATTGAGGGCTTTAAGTGGCGCAAACTTTTCTTTGCACAAAATGCAACACCTATAACTGGTCGACAAATAGCAATCGGTGTTTATTTAGCCGCTCTCTGTCGCGCAGTCTTTTCTGTCATTGTCTACTACATTCTTTTGCTCGCCTTTAATGTAGTTGACTTTGGGGTAAGTGCCTTGCTTGTACCTGTCGCTATTTTTGGCGGTGGATCCTTTGGTGCATTGATGTTGTTTGCAGCAGCAAAGATTGAAAAAGAGGATCAATTCTTTAATATTCTGGGCCGCTTGGTTCTCATGCCTATGTTTTTGTTTTCTGGAACATTCTTTCCCTTGGCTTCAATGCCAATTTACCTACAACCTATTGGTTGGGTGTCGCCTTTGTGGCACGCAACTGAACTGGGCCGCGAAGCTGCATACGACTACGGAATCAGTAACCTGATGGTCGTGGTTCACTTCACGGTTCTAGCCTTGCTATTAGTTGTTGGTTTAGTTCTCGCCGCTCGCCAATTTGAAAAGAGGTTGGCGAAGTGAAGACAGCGGTGCAAATTGCAGAGAGCAAAAAATCAAGTGCGATGTATGCAGGACGTTCTCACGTACTACTAGAGCGTGGATGGATTGCTTTTAGATCATCGACTTGGATTCCGGTTGTTACAGGTTTCATTGAGCCCGTGCTATTTCTTTTAGCATTTGGCTACGGAATGGGAAACCTCGTAGGAGATGTAACTGCCGGAAATACAACAATTGATTACACACTCTTTATTGCACCTGGTTTGCTTGCAAACAGTGCAATGAATGGTGCAATTTATGATTCAACCTGGAATGTTTTCTGGAAACTCAATGAATCAAAGTTATACAAAACAATGCTCTCAACTCCGCTAGGACCACTGGATATCGCACTGGGTGAAATCACTTGGGCCCTCATTCGTGGTTTGGTGTATTCACTTGGCTTCTTAACCGTGGTCACAGCCCTGGGCCTAACACCGAGCTTCTGGGCGATCTTGGCTATTCCAGCGGCATCCCTGATCGCATTTGGTTTCGCATCATTTGGTATGGCCATCACATCGTATTTCAAGACCTATCAGCAGATGGGCTTCGTCAACTTCGTGCTGCTACCCATGACACTATTTTCAGGATCTCTCTACCCAATCTCGGTCTACCCAGATTGGCTCGAAAGAATAATTATGGCCTTGCCACTGTGGCACGGAATTGAATTAGTACGAGCATGTTGGTTTGGAAATATAACCTCTGACATCTTGGTACATATTGCTTACTTCTTGCTCATGATCGCCGCGGGATTGTTTGTCACCTCTCGCAGACTACGAGCCCTGTTCCTTCGTTAATTCTGACTATACGTCGCATCTGGAACTAGCGCTGGACATTTCCATCCTGGAGCAATTGTTGGTTCAAAATGCCACCATTCATTTTCAAAAACCCTACACAAACCAAATTTGTAACCATGTATCTCTAACCAACCTGCACCGATTGGTTCATCTGGATAGTTAACGTCGATTGCTGTTCCCCAGGGATGATGTGAAACCAATGGAGGTGCAACCCATTTGCTTGCCTCTTCAACAGATCCGTATCTTCGAACCGCATTTGCAAACAAGGTTTTTTGGCGGCTTAAAGTTCGATACCCAGAAACAATGTAAATGATTTGTCCCTCTTTTTTTGCCGCAGCTTGCGCAGCTTTGAATCGATACATTAATTGTTTATCAACTTCATTGGGACGAGCCATAGAACGAGGAATAGCTCCTGCCCCCAAAGAAACTTCTGTTTTTTCACATCCTTTTATTACATTAGAAATTCGCAAAAGGTAAGTTTTTTTGTTCATGCATTGCAATGGAATCGTGTCCGAAGCGTGAGAAACCTCGTTAAAAAGTGAAAAAACCAATAAAAAGGCTATAAAAACCCTGGTTTTCCGCATGGCACCAGTCTAGCGGGGTTGCTTTTTAAATAAACCGTGGGAGAATTAGGCCTTAGTTAGAAATAACTAAAAAACGAACCGGGAGAGTACTTCTCAAACGAGTTTCAAAAGCTGAAACCTTTGCCGTACAAGTTTTACAAATGCTGACACAGAGTAACCACAAGCAAACATTTAGATTTGTTCCGTCCACTTCAGTTCCGATTGACCAGAACCGCGTCAAGGAAATTCTTAAACAAGAATGGGAACTATTTACTAAGCAAACTGGCAAGAGCGCCGAAGAGAGCCGCCGTTCCTTTAAATCCTTACCTCTAGGTGTTACATCTAGCTTCCAGCACTGGGATCCATACCCAATCTCAATTGTCTCCGCCAAGGGCGCCTACATGACCGATGTTGACGGGCGCCAGCTATTGGATCTATCTATGGGCTTTGGTGCGATGTTTGCAGGACATTTAAACCCAACTGTTATTGAAGAGATTCAAACTTCCTTAAAGACAGGAATGCTGTTTGTTACACCATCACCTACTTCAACTGATGCTGCACAAATGATTTGCAATCGATTTAAAATTGATCAAGTTCGCTTTACTAACAGTGGTACAGAATCAACCATGTATGCAGTCCGTGTAGCACGCTCTGCGACAGATAAAATGGGAATTCTTAAGGTCGAGGGTGGTTACCACGGTAGCTACGATCCTTTTGTAGTTTCTAGTAAGCCGGCACTAAACAAGGCTGGTGATCCTGAAGAACCAACAGCAGTTATTGATTCAAACTTGGTTCCAGGAGATATCTATGTCGTTCCATATAACAATATTCCAGCACTCGAAGCGATGTTCGAAAAGAATGCTTCAAAGATTGCTTGCTACATTGTCGAACCAGTTCTAGAAAACCTTGCAATTATCTTGCCAAATGAGGGTTACCTAGAGCGCGTTCGTGAACTATGCGATGAATACAAGGTTGTTCTTATTTTTGACGAAGTTAAGACAGGGCTAACAGCAGGTGCACATGGTGCATCTGTTCGACTCGGCGTAGAGCCTGATCTAATTACTCTTGCTAAATCAATTGGCGGCGGAGTTCCATTAGCTGCATTTGGTGGAAAAAAGAAGTACATGGATTTTGTAACAAACGGCAAAATGGCACACTTCGGCACTTTCAACGGTAATCCCCTTGCGATGGCTGGCGTTCGCGCAATTGATCGCCTTTGTTCAGATCAAGCACTTGCTGATGCTGAAATGCTTAATCAGCAAGCACTAAATCGCATCAGTGAAATCATTGCTGAATATCAATTGCCGGCACACACAGTTGGTTTCGGCGTAAAGGGTTGTGTTACTTGGTCTACAGAACCAGTTCGTAACTACCGTGATTACAAAGCAACTGATTTCGGTGTTGCTGAAGCACACTGGTTGTTTGCACTTAACCGCGGAATCATCACGCCTCCGGGCCTAGATGAGCAGTGGTTGATCTCTTTGGCACATGGCCAAACAGAGATTGACCTACTTGTTGAAGATTTCCGGGAGTTTGCAAAAGCGCTTCGCGCATAAAAGAATAGGGTGAATCAATTGACAATGGAGTCAGCGCTCGATACTGCAAGACAACAATTACAACGAGCTGTTCAACTGCTCGAGCTCTCTGATAACGAC
>JBIIZR010000061.1:0-3768 GCA_044346185.1 Candidatus Planktophila sp. | reverse complement strand
AGGTGTTGAAAAAGCAGTTGCATTTGTTAATGATGAAATCGCTCCAGAGATCATCGGTTTTGATTCACAGGATCAACGCCTAATCGATGTTGCAATGATCGAACTAGATGGAACAAAGAACAAGTCACGACTTGGTGCAAATGCAATTCTTGGTGCTTCACTAGCTGTTGCAAAGGCATCTGCTGATTCTGCGGATCTTTCATTGTTCCGCTACTTGGGTGGACCAAATGCGCATCTACTACCAGTTCCAATGATGAACATTCTTAATGGTGGCGCACATGCGGATACAAATGTTGATATTCAAGAGTTCATGATCGCGCCAATTGGTGCTCCAACGTTCCGCGAATCAGTTCGCTGGGGAGCCGAGATTTATCACGCACTGAAATCAGTTCTAAAAAAGCGTGGCCTTGCAACATCTGTTGGTGATGAAGGTGGATTTGCTCCAAACCTTGATAGCAACCGCGCCGCACTTGATTTAATCCTCGAAGCTATTGAAGTGGCAGGGTTTAAGCCTGGCAGTGAAATCGCACTTGCGATGGATGTTGCTGCAACTGAATTCCACGAGAACGGCAAGTACAACTTCGAAGGTGCAGTAAAGACATCTGATGAAATGATCGCGTATTACACCTCTTTGGTCGATGCCTACCCAATCGTTTCAATCGAAGATCCTTTGAACGAAGAAGACTGGGCTGGCTGGACGCAGATGACTAAGGAACTTGGTTCTCGCATTCAGATCGTCGGAGATGACCTATTCGTAACTAACCCAGAGCGCTTAGCTAAGGGAATCGCAGGAAACACAGCGAACGCACTTCTTGTAAAGGTAAATCAGATTGGAACTCTGACCGAGACAATCGATGCGGTTGAAATGGCACACCGTGCTAACTACCGCAGCATGATGAGCCACCGTTCAGGTGAAACAGAGGACACAACAATCGCTGATTTGGCTGTTGCACTTAACTGCGGACAGATTAAAACTGGCGCCCCTGCACGCACAGAACGTGTTGCTAAGTACAACCAACTTCTTCGTATTGAAGAAGAACTAGCAGAGGGTGGTCGTTACGCGGGTCGTGACGCTTTCCCACGTTTCAAAGGGTAAGAATTAGCCATGGCACGTCGACAACTACGCTTTCGCCGCCGACGTACCTCTAATCGCGTTCTAGCTCTTTCTGCTATTTTCTTTATTCTTGCTCTAACAATTGCACCACCGGTCAAGAATTACTTCACACAACGTGCACAAATCAGTGCCCTGAAGGCACAACTTTCTGCCGATAACAGCGCTTTGCAAAAAGCACGCGAAGAGTTGTTACTGTGGCAAGATCCTGAATACATAAAGTCACAAGCACGTGAGCGTCTCCACTTTGTTTTACCAGGAGAGCGTCAATACATTGTGACTGATGGTGAAAACAATCCGCAGCAAAACGGCACCACAAAGATCGCAAGTTCTTTGGCTGATGGACAACCGTGGTATGCGCGATTAATCGCATCAATTAGCGAAACCGGCAATTAATGCGCGAAGTAACTCAAGCAGACCTTGATTGCATTCAAACTCAACTAGGTCGAACTCCAAGAGATGTACATGCGATCGCATACCGGTGCCCATGCGGAAAGCCTGCCGTTGTTGAAACTCCGCCTCGACTAGAAGATGGCACACCATTTCCAACTTTTTACTATGCCACATGCCCACGATTGACTGCAGTTATTTCAACCCTTGAAACAACTGGCCTGATGGGCGAAATGAATGAGCGCTTAGAGACTGATGCCGAATTAGCTGGTGCCTATCACGCAGCACATGATGATTACATTGCATCGCGTTCGGCCCTTGGGATTGATGTTCCAGAAGTTGATGATGTTTCTGCTGGTGGAATGCCAACGCGCGTTAAGTGTCTTCATTCACTAGTTGCACACTCACTTTCTGCAGGTCCCGGAGTCAATCCTTTAGGAGATGAAGCTCTAGCAAAACTGCCTGAATGGTGGAAGAACAACCCATGCGAGTAGCGGCGATTGATTGCGGAACTAACTCAATTCGTTTACTGATTGCAGATATTGATGGCAGCAACTTTCGTGAAGTTGTACGCGATATGGAGATTGTCCGTTTAGGACAAGGCGTAGATGAAACTGGCCAATTCCACCCCGATGCAATTGCCAGAACTCTGGCTGCAGTTGATAAGTTCGCCGCAGAGATTACCAAGCGCGGCGTTGAAAAGATTCGCTTTTGCGCAACCAGTGCCACACGTGATGCAACCAACCGACACTTATTTGTCGATGGAGTTCGCGAGCGTTTAGGTATCGAACTAGAAGTTATCTCTGGCGATGAAGAAGCCGCGCTCTCTTTTGCTGGTGCGATCAAAGATTTAGATCCAAGTAATGGCCCCTTCTTAGTTGTTGATATTGGCGGAGGCTCAACAGAATTTGTTTTTGGAACATCAACCGTTGAAGCTGCTCGTAGTGTCAACATCGGTTGTGTACGTATGACTGAAAGACACTTTGCTTCAGATCCTGCAACGACTGAACAAATTGAATTAGCACGCACAGATATTCAAGCTGCTATCGCGCAAGCGGCAGCAGAAGTCCCAATTACAAAAGCCAAAACCTTGGTTGCAGTTGCAGGTACTGCAACAACTGTTGCAGCGGCAGCGTTAGAGCTACCTGAATACGATCGATATGCGATTCATCTTTCTAGAATTAGTGCGCAACAAACACATGATGCCGCCACTATGTTTGCCACAAGTACCCGCGAGCAACGTTTAGCCCTTGGTTACATGCACCCTGGTCGAGTCGATGTCATTGCCGCAGGCTCACTAGTTCTTTCAGAAATCATGAAAGCCACAGGGGCTAGTGAATTTGTAGCATCAGAATCAGATATTTTGGATGGAATGGCATTTTCTCTTGCCCGCAATTAAATCTCTAAAGCTTCTGGATCAAAAGATTGTCGCCTGCACCAAGTGCCCACGCTTAGTTGAATGGCGCGAAGAAGTTGCCCTTGTAAAACGTAAGGCTTATGAGAATGAAAAATACTGGGGCAAGCCAGTACCAGGCTTTGGCCCAGGCAACGCACGAATCGTGATCGTTGGATTAGCCCCAGGCGCACATGGTGCAAACAGAACAGGTCGCATCTTTACCGGAGATTCATCGGGGGATTGGCTCTACAAAGCGTTACACAAGAATGGTCTTGCAACTATCCCGACAAGTAAGTCTGCAGATGATGGACAAAAGCTCATCGATACCCGAATAACGTGCGCCGTTCGCTGCGCCCCGCCTGATAACAAACCTTCAACTGAAGAAAAAATCCAGTGCTCTGACTACCTAGTAAACGAACTCGAACTTCTGCTGCCAACTGCACGTACTTTTGTTGCGCTAGGTAGCTTTGCATGGAGTGCAATAATGAAAAGCCTGCGCGCACTTGATCATGAAATTGTTTCACCTACGCCAAAGTTTGGACACGGCGAAAGCTTTACCTACGTTTGCCCAGATGGAATCAAGAGATTGGTTTTAGGGAGCTATCACCCAAGTCAGCAAAATACTTTTACTGGAAAACTCACCGAGCCCATGCTTAATACAATTTTCAAGAAGGCAAAGAGTTTTAAATAGCTGCGTTCTTTAGTTGATCGATGTGACCTTGGATGTGGTTTGCCGAAAGAGTCACTAACTGCAATAGCGTTACAGCACCACGTTGAGGATGTGTCGAGATACGGCCCCAATCAGCATCTGATGCGTTCTTTAAAATCTCATAATTCATCGCATGCGATGCTGCTAATGAATCAAGCGAGA
>JBIIZR010000060.1:0-3816 GCA_044346185.1 Candidatus Planktophila sp. | reverse complement strand
CGACTAGACGGAAAGACCGAAGACGGTCTTTACCTGTCTTTGCATGACAATGATGGAAATGAATTCACTGTTCGAGTTTCTGACACATTGCGTGCAACCGTTAATCAGCAAAGACTGATGGCTGTCCCAGCTAATGATGAGCCAAGTATTTCTATCAAAGAGATTCAGCGATTGCTACGTGCAGGACATACCGCAGAACAAATCGCTCGTGAAAATAACACAACAATTGAAAAAGTAGAACGTTTTGAAGGACCAATTCTTTCTGAACGCATTTACATTATTGATCAAGCTCAACAAATTGTTATTCGCAAAGAGGGCGGACGCGATGCCGTTACTTTGCTCGGGACTGTTATCTCTCGTTTAGCTCCACGTAACATCGATTCTTCAGAATTGTCATGGGACACCTGGCGCTTAGAAGATGGAACTTGGACATTAGAACTTCATTATCCAAACAGTTCAGGTATTGGCATTGCTCAATGGAGCTTTGATTCACTTCTGCGCACTGTTGAATCTATGGATGAAAATGCGCGTTGGATGATGGGTGATGACCCTGCCCCACGCCAACTTCCAACTGCGGCGCTAATCCCCACCGAGAGTTCTCACCCCTCCGAGCGTCGCATCATTGATGTATACAGCGAGTT
The DNA here is from genome assembly GCA_044346185.1 of Candidatus Planktophila sp. Taxonomy (GTDB): domain Bacteria; phylum Actinomycetota; class Actinomycetes; order Nanopelagicales; family Nanopelagicaceae; genus Planktophila. Next base: position 3,175 of record JBIIZR010000060.1, on the reverse strand, counting down.
CCGCAAAGAAACTATTGAGGATGAATTTGAAGAAGAGATTGAGCCTATTCGCGAGGTTCCCCGCCTAGCAGTTATTCGTGAAGAGCCAGATGATGAAGCCACACGTGATGGAATCACTGCACGTGCCAAGGTTCCAAGCTGGGATGAAATTATGTTTGGCATTAAGCCAGAGAATCCAAAGAACTAACTTACTAACTCAGAGTTGTTGTCAGTAAACCAACCTGCGATTCAATTTCACTGTCTCCTCCATGATGTCCAACCATCGAACCTTCTTCATCAACACGCTCTGCATCAACAAGAATTACACCACCCCGGGCGATAGCAATTATCTCGCCCATGCGATCAATTGAATCAGGGCTTAAAGCTGCACCAAACAAATTGCTTGAAATCGCTTGTTCGCGGGTAAGAACCAAGGCCTTTTCCTGCAAATACTGTTGCCACACACCAGCTGCATCAACGCGCGCCTGAACTGAATCTTCGGTCAAATAAATGTGTCGTGCTCGTGGTTCTCCGGCAACGACACTGACACCGGTTAACAAAGGATTGTCCTGCCCAAGAACAACTATTTCTTCGACATTAATCATTCCGTGATCTGAAGTAACCCAAATTCGAGTTCCTTTGGGCACCTCCTTCATCAACTGCGAAACCATCTGATCGATGGCAGAAAGTGCCGCAATCCATTTATCGCTGCCAACTCCATCAAAATGTCCCGCAGCATCTAAATCATTGACATACAGATAAACAAATGATGGTGTCTTCTGCAGTGCTTGTTTTGTTTCACTAATTAAATCAGCAACAACATTTGCACCTTTGTATTGAGCGCCGCGAAAAACTGCACGAGTAAAACCTGTATTTTCATAACGCTTAGCGGCAACATGGGTAACACTGATTCCGACATGGGATGCTCTTTGAAAAAGTGTTTCAACTGGTTGCCAATTTTCAGGATCTACACGTTCATCCCATTTCAGCGCATTGAGCAATCGCCCGCCACTTCTAGGAACTTGAACTGTGTAACCCAACATTCCGTGGACACCAGGAAGTTCGCCGGTTGTTAATGTTGCAAGTGAGGTAGCAGTTGTCGAAGGAAATGCGGTTTGAATTTTCCCAAAGTTAATCATTCGGTTCATGGTTGGCATAACGTCTGCGTACTTCGACAAAGTATCAAAACCGAATCCATCAATTAGAAATAACAGTTCACGCCCCATTGGGGATTGGCCCATTGCCAAGTGATCGGCAGCACTGTCTAACCCGAGGGAAGAAAATATCGAGGGAGTTACCTGGGACAAATGCACGTGCTTATCTTCCCACGAGAGTGCACTAGAGTTTGGCTATGGAAAAAGCAATTAAGCTATCGGCTGAAGTTTCTGCTGCCATTAAGGCCGGAAAGCCAATCGTTGCTCTGGAATCAACGATTATCAGCCACGGTTTGCCTCGTCCTTCAAATCTAGAAGTTGCGCTGGAATGTGAACGAATCGTTCGTGATGCAGGCGCAGTCCCAGCAACGATTGCATTACTTGATGGAAAGATTTTGGTGGGATTAGAACGATCTGAGCTAGAAGCGATCGCTAGTCGTGACGACATTTCTAAAGCCTCGATCCGGGACTTGGCAATAATCATCGCTCAAGGCAAGAGCGCTGCAACAACAGTGGCCGCAACCGCGCACATTGCAGCTTTGGCTGGAATTCATGTCTTTGCTACTGGTGGTCTTGGTGGCGTGCACAGAGGAGCAAATGAATCCTTTGATGAATCAGCTGACCTAACCGCCTTAGCAAATGTTGATATGACCATGATTTGTGCCGGAGTGAAATCTATTTTGGATGTTCCGGCAACTTTAGAAAGACTAGAAACTTTGGCAATCAGCCTGGTTGGATACAAGACAACCGCCTTCCCTGGTTTTTACTTGACTGATTCTGGTTACACCTTGGAGCACCGAGTCGATTCTGCTGCCGAGATTGCTGCAATCATCAAGGCCCGCAAAGAGGTCGGAACTTTAAGCAAAGCACTTGTTGTTGCCAACCCAGTTGTGAAAGAGATGGACAAGGCTCGTCATGATGAGATCTTGAAATCTGGTCTTGAGAAAGCTGAAAAGCAAGGCGTTATTGGCAAAGATGTGACTCCCTTCTTACTAGAACATTTTCATACGACATCCAAGGGTGAATCTCTAGCTATCAATACAGAAATTATCAAAGCAAACTGTCTATTGGGCGCACAGATTGCAGTGGCACTTCAATGAAAAAGATTCTATGTATTGGCGATTTAGCGCTAGATGTAATTTCACAGCTCAAAGAGCCAATCAATTATGGCAATGACACGGCAAGCAGAATTTCTAGCCACCCTGGTGGTCAGGCAGCAAATGTTGCCACGTGGATTACCCGGACAAATTCGAGGGCTCACCTGGTCGCACGTACAGGCAATGATCCTGTTGGTTTTGCCCTTATTTCAGATCTAGATAAATACGGCGTAGAACACCTTAATTTAATGCACAGCGGACGCCCAACTGGTGTTGTTGTAATTCTGGTTGATGCCAATGGTGAGCGAACAATGTTTCCTGACAATGGTGCAAACGCCGACCTTGAAGCCTCTGATCTTCCTTCACTGGATGATATTGATGGCGTGTATTTATCAGGGTACGCGCTATTGGATTTCCGCAGCCGTGATGCTGTGCTTGCGATGATAAAGAAAGTTAAGGCAAGTGGTAAGCCAATTTATTTTGACCCAACCACAACAGGTGCCATGAAGATTGTTAGCAGAGATGAAGTTCTTTCTTGGGTTGCATTGATGGATGGAATTCTTCTAAACAGCGAAGAGGCCTTGTATCTGGGAGATTCAACTGATGTGCAAGCCGCTGAAGAAAATCTTGCACAAATCACACCACTTGTCGTCATTAAATTGGGGTCAAAGGGTGCGATGGCAATCAATGGTTCTGAAAAAGCTAAGGTTTCTGCAGTCACAACCAATGTTGTTGATACCACAGGTGCTGGAGACTCTTTTGCTGCTGGATTTATTCCGAAGTGGCTAGAAACAAGTGATCTAACTCAAGCACTTTCCGCCGGTGCGGCATTGGCAGCAAAGTGTGTTTCATCAGTTGGGGCGCGCCCTCCCCTAAATTAAGCCTGACTCTTGGCAGAATGCCCCAATGGCAACTGCGAAGACTCCCGCGAAATCTGCGGCTAAA
>JBIIZR010000019.1:0-12610 GCA_044346185.1 Candidatus Planktophila sp. | reverse complement strand
CACTTGCTCGCGCTCTGTGTTGGGCATCTATTTGGGATATGCACCGCGATGCTGAAATCTCAACATCTGATTTCATTGAAATAGCTCTAAATGGGCTTGCGGGAGAAACTGATGATGCGATCGTCAATATTGTTCTGATGCAACTAAATACTTCAGTTGAGGGATATGCAAAGGATTCAAATCGTGCTGCATACCGCGAGAAGTTAGCTAATGGTTTGTGGGCACTAATCCAAAGCTCTTCACCTGGCAGCGATCTTCAGTTGCTTATTTCTCGTTCCTTTGCAATCAATGCACATTCAGCAGACCAAACAGCAAAGATTCGTGAGCTTTTAAATGGTGGCGCGCCAGGACTCAAGGTTGATACCGATCTTTGGTGGTACTTCCTGATTGCACTAACCGAACGTGGTGCAACAACTAGGGGCGAACTTGATGCGGAACTTGCTAAAGACAATACGACTAGTGGAAACATCGCTTTCGAAACATGTTTAGCAGCAATGCCAAATAACGAGGCCAAGGCTTATGCTTTCAACAAGGTTCTTAATGAAGACATCGTTACTTCGATAAGAAGCGCCTTGATTGCCGGATTCCAACGCCCAATTCAGCGTGATCTACTGGAGCCATTTGTAACTCTGTACTTCGATAACCTAATTAATGCTTGGGAATCCAAGTCTTACGAAGGAGCTGCCAAGTATGTAACTGGTTTCTACCCAACATGGATTGTTAAGCAATCGACCGTTGACGCGACTAATGCATGGCTCAATGGTGCTGGAAAAGATTCTCCAGCGGTGCTTCGTAAACTAGTTAAAGAGTCACAGGATGGATTAATCCGCTCCCTAAAGGTGCAAGCCCTAGATCACTGATTATTCGATTGATGTGATTGAAGATGTCTTAGCTCTTCGAGGCTTTGACATTGCGTAAGCAAGAACTGAGATCACAACAAACATGACTGTTGGCACGATGAAAAAAGTTACAACAGTTTCGAGAACTGACATTCCAGGGAACTCGACAATTGGACCTTCGTTATTGTTCATGGGAAAAGTGTAATTTACTTACGCAGTTGCCGCAGCCACACCAAATGGCTCGAGATACTGCAGCCACCTGTGATCTGTACGACCTGTTCCAAGGATTCGCCAAGCCGCCCCAACTGGTTCGCGTGGCAGAGTGCGTAATCGCCATCCTAGTTCCTTTAGATGTTTGTCAGCTTTCAGATGATTGCACTTGTGACAAGCTGAAACGACATTTTCCCAATTGTGTCCTCCGCCTCGGCTGCGCGGAATTACATGGTCAATTGATGTAGCAGGTGCGGCGCAATAAACACATCGACCACCATCTCTGGCAAATATTGCACGACGAGAGAGTGGAACTGCATGTCGATATGGAATTCGAACAAATTTATTGAGTCGGACTACAGATGGTAATGAAATCTGCCCGCCTGCAAAACGTAAAACTTCGCCAGAATCTTCAACCATTGTTGCTCTGTGATTGAGAACCAAAATGAGCGCGCGACGATCCGTGATGACACCCAGTGGTTCATAAGTGGCGTTTAGAACTAGTGTGCGCGACATCAATCGCTCCCGATCTGGCACGTGGCTCGTGCCGATTGGGTTATCTTGCACCAAAACACCCGACCGCGTGGGTATTTGATGAGGGCTTTTAGGTAAATATTTGGATAAAGTCGCTTCATTATGAGTGACACCGTGCGTGAATTTCTGGACTGGATGGCGGGTGCTCCCCTTCGAGTTCTGATCATCCTTGTTGCAGCCGCCCTGGTCCAGGCATTTGGTTCCAGAGCAATTGCGCGGGCCATGAATAAATTGGCCTCAGTTGATTTACTCCCTGGACCACGCAACATAGTTGCTCGCCAAAAAGAACGTGCAAGCACAATTGGCGGAGTCTTAACTGCTTCGCTCAAGGCAACAACATGGATTGTTGCAACCGCTATGGCTTTAGGCGAGTTTGGTTTTGACCTAGGTCCACTAATTGCATCTGCCGGAATCGTCGGTGTTGCACTTGGCCTTGGTGCGCAAACTTTAGTGCGCGATATTTTGTCTGGAATCTTTATGTTGATTGAAGATCAATACGGAGTCGGTGATTCAATTTCGGTTCTAGAAGTTGAAGGAGTTGTTGAAAAAGTTGGACTTCGCGTTACGACTGTTCGTGACGGTCAAGGAACTCTGTGGTACCTGCGTAACGGTGAAATTCTGAAAGTTGGAAATCAATCTCAATCAGGTTGATTGACTAGCGAATTCGCTGCCATTTCAAGATAAATCCATAGCTCTGCTTTTAATGCAGCATCCATTTCAACACCATTAACCGCCTGGTGCATTGCATTGAGCCACGCATCTCTCGCATCTTGGGTGATAGGAAATTCAGCATGACGCATTCGCAAACGTGGATGTCCGCGGTTTTCTTGGTAGGTACTTGGACCGCCCCAATACTGTTCTAAGAACCACTGCAAACGCTGTGCAGCACCCTTCATATCTGTTTCTGGGTACATGGGACGCAAAATCGGATCAGTTGCAACAACTGCGTAGAACTGTGAAACAAGATCTGCAAAGAATTTTTCTCCGCCTACTTGTTCATAAAAAGTGCTCATAAATGAAGGCTACTCTCGCCGCTTGAATGAGGAATGGATTTAAACTTGAGAGACATAACACCAAGTACCAGCACTGGTACGGCAGCAAAGAAACAAAGCCAGCCATAGCTAAGGGTTCCAATTATGACTCCAGCTAATGCGCCTCCCCCGGCTCCGGCAAGGTTCATCACTAAATCACTTGCACCTTGCGAATCAGCTTTAAAGGTTGGGTCAACGCTCTCTGAAAGATAGGCAGAACCTGCAATCAAAGTGCATGACCAACCAAGTCCCAAAAGAAACAATCCAATGCCTAATGTGTAAGCATCATCGGCAGGAGCAAGACCTGAAACAACGGCTGAAAGAAGCAAGATTGCAATTCCGATTTGAATCACCCTGACGCGACCCAGTCGATCACTCAGCGCTCCAACAACCGGCGAAAAGGCATACATTCCTAAAACGTGAATACTGATTACCAAACCAATAACCGTAAGAGTCACATCAACATGTGCCATATGTACAGGAGTCATCACCATTACCGAAACCATTGCAACGTGACCAATCGCAATGGAAAGAATTGCAAAAAGCGCACTGGGGTTGCTTCGAATATGGGCAAGAGCTCTTTTCGTTGAACCCTTTTCTCTAGTTGTTATCGTCTCTTTATTGGCAACCAAATATGGATCCGGCTTTAGAAACAAGAAGATAACGATAGTTGCTAATGCCAAAGTCGTAGCAGAGATCAAATATGGTCCTACTAAACGAGGCAATCCAAAGTTTTCAGCCAAGTTACCTGCAGGCTGCATCAAATTAGGGCCAGTTACAGCACCGATTGTTGAACCCCACACAACAAAGGAAAGTTGTTTTGCACGGGTTTGATCAGTTGCTAAATCAATTGCAGCAAATCGAGCTTGATAACCTGCTGCCGATGCTGCACCAACCAAGAAGGTTCCAAGCAACATTAAAAAGATGTTGCTCTGCGCGCCACCTAGAATTGCAAATACCGAACCAATCGCACCTGCGGTGTAACCAACTGATAGTGCCAATCTGCGGCCACCGCGCGCTGTTAAGCGTGCAAGGGGTAAAGCTAAAGCTGCAGCACCCAGAACCGCACTTGTTTGCGCAAGTCCAGCCAAAGTTTCTGAATCAGTAATTGATGAAACTAGAAGCGAACCAGCTGCAACAGTTCCGGCAACCCCAACACCGCTTAAAACTTGCGCGCTAGCAAGAGTCCTTACGGTTCTATGTTGAAGCGCAGAGTTTGGCATTACGGAATCAAACGAACCCAAACAGCTGTGTCAGTTGGCAATGTGTGCCCGCTTACTGGCCCACTTGCAACAAGTATCTGAATGTTGCTCGGCAGTTGAATTGGTGCGCCAAAGTTGATGTAGCACGCGAAATCTCCTGGGCGTTCGAAGGCAACGACATCTTTACCTGCTTCGATCCATTCCATTGGACCATCGCCAAGACCAGCTTCAGATTTACGAATTGCTAATGCTTGGCGATACATAGTCAGTGTTGAACCTTCAACACCATCTTGAGTATCGACTGCGTACTTGCCCATCCAAGGTGATTGCGGCAACCATGTTTCATTAAGCGTCAATGATTCATTAGTTGAGAAACCAAATCCACCCTTTGGATCAGATGACCATGGCAACGGTACTCGACATCCATCGCGACCGCGATCTTGATAACCACTCATCTTCCAGCGAGGATCAGTTAATCGATCTTCAGGTAAATCGCGAACTTCTGGCAATGCAAGCTCTTCACCTTGGTAAAGATAAGCGCCACCCGGAAGTGCCAGTGTCATCAAAGTTGCACTTCGTGCACGCAAAGTTCCGCGAGCAATGTTGAGCTTTGATGCATCGCCTTGGCGAGACAAAGTTGTATCGCCATGATTAGTGAGTCCCAAATCCAAACGGTCCACAGATCGCACGACATCGTGATTGTTAAATACCCACGATGTAGGTGCTCCGACTTCGGCCAAAGCCTCGATTGAGTTATCAATCTTCTTCTTGATTTCGGCTGCATCCCACAGTGTTGTGAGCATTTCAAAGTTAAATGAGTTTTGCAGTTCATCTGCACGAACATAACGAGCAATTCGAGAGGCTGGACTTACCCATGCTTCGGCAACTGCCATGCGGTCTCCTGGGTATGAATCAAAAATCTTGCGCCATGAACGATAAATATCATGAACGCCTTCTTGATCCCAGAATGGCTTGTGCTCTGTGCCAAGCATCGTTGCGGTTGGATCGATACGAATATCAGGTAAGCCAGCTTCTTTAATCATTCCGTGTGCAACATCGATGCGGAAACCATCGACTCCACGATCTAACCAAAACTTCAAAACATCTTCTAGATGTTCTTTAACCTCTTGGTTTTCCCAATTCAGATCTGGTTGTTCTACTGCAAACAGGTGCAAGTACCACTGCCCTGGTGTGCCATCAGCTTCGATAACGCGTTCCCAAGCCGGTCCGCCAAAAACTGCTTCCCAGTTATTTGGTGGAAGATCTCCGTTTTCACCTTTTCCATCACGGAACATGTAGCGATCACGTTCCTTTGATCCTGGCTTTGCGGCTAGTGCTGCTTGAAACCATTTGTGATCACTTGATGTGTGGTTGGGAACGATGTCGACGATCAATTTGATCCCAAAATCATGTGCTTCTTTAATCAACTGTTCTGCCTGTGCCAGCGTTCCATAATCAGGTTCGATATCCATGTAATCAGATACGTCATATCCATGATCATGTTGTGGTGATGGATACCAAGGAGAAATCCAAATTGCATCAATACCTAATGATTTTAAATAAGGAAGACGTGAACGAATACCTTCGACATCACCAATGCCATCGCCATTTGAGTCAGCAAATGAACGTGGGTAGATCTGGTAGGTAACTGCATCTCTCCACCAAGGGCGTTCTTCGCGTGAAGCCAACGTACTCATCATTACTCCGTTTCGAGATATTGAGTCAGAAACTCTCGCTCAGCATCATTGATGGGCCGAGATTTCTTTGTATCCATAGAGACCGTAACCTGAACTGTTTTAACCCGTGCTACTAATTCATCACCATTTTTCATCTCGTAAGTAAGACCAAATGATGAGTTTCCAATTTTGTTTACCCAGATTTCGATATCGAGATAAAAGTCGCCTGTGTAAATAGGTGCGACAAAATCTACTTCAGCTCTAGCAACAACCATCTCGAGCATCTTTGACCATGCGTAGCGAGCTTCTTGGGCATAGACCAAATATGTTGCATTGTTTACATGACCAAATGCATCAAGGTCGCCCCAACGAACATACTGTTTGTTTTGAGATCTCATTAACGTGTCAACTTTCGATATGTCATGCGATGAGGGCGTGAAGCTTCGGAGCCCAAACGCTCAATCTTGTTGGCTTCATAGCTTTCAAAGTTTCCTTCAAACCAGAACCACTTTGCATCGCCTTCGTAAGCCAAGATGTGGGTGGCGACACGGTCGAGGAACCAACGATCGTGTGAGATCACTACTGCGCAGCCGGGGAATTCCAGCAACGCATTTTCAAGTGATCCCAAAGTTTCAACATCAAGGTCGTTAGTTGGCTCATCCAGAAGCAATAGGTTTCCACCTTGCTTGAGCGTTAGCGCTAAATTCAAACGGTTACGTTCTCCACCTGAAAGGATTCCTGCAGCTTTCTGCTGATCTGGGCCTTTAAAACCAAAGCAAGAAACATATGCGCGTGAAGGCATTTCAACTTGGCCGACCTTAATAAAGTCATTGCCATCTGAAACAACTTCCCACAATGACTTCTTAGGATCGATTCCACCACGACTCTGATCAACATATGAAATCTTTACGGTTTCACCGATTTTTACTGAACCAGAGTCAGGCTCTTCCATTCCCATCAAAGTCTTGAACAGCGTTGTTTTACCTGCACCATTGGGGCCGATGATTCCAACGATTCCGTTACGTGGCAAAGTAAATGAGAGATCTTCAATAAGTACACGATCTCCAAAGCCCTTTGTTAAGTTATTAACTTCAATAACAACATTTCCAAGACGTGGGCCAGGTGGGATCTGGATTTCTTCAAAGTCCAATTTGCGCATCTTGTCTGCTTCGGCGGCCATCTCTTCATAACGTGCAAGGCGAGCCTTTGACTTTGCTTGGCGGCCCTTTGCATTTTGGCGAACCCAGTCAAGTTCTTCAGCCAAACGCTTTGCGCGCTTTGCATCTTTTTGACCTTCAACCTTTAGACGCGCTGCTTTTGTTTCAAGGTATGTCGAGTAATTTCCTTCGTATGGATATGCACGACCTCGATCGAGTTCCAGAATCCACTGTGCAACGTTGTCCAAGAAATATCTATCGTGAGTAATCGCAACAACTGCGCCTGCATACTTATTGAGGTGCTGTTCAAGCCACAAAACAGATTCTGCATCCAAGTGGTTTGTGGGCTCATCAAGCAGCAAAAGATCTGGTGCTTGCAATAACAACTTACATAATGCAACGCGACGCTTTTCTCCACCTGATAAAACAGAAACATCAGCATCAGCAGGTGGGCAACGAAGTGCATCCATCGCTTGTTCTAACTGTGAATCTAATTCCCACGCATTGCGGTGATCTAGCTGCTCCTGCAGCTCTCCCATTTCAGATAACAACTTGTCGTAATCTGCATCAGGGTTTGCCATCTCGGCGCTGATTTCGTCAAAGCGCGCAAGCATTGCAACAGTTTCGGCCACACCCTCTTTAACGTTATCAATTACATTCTTGGTCTCATCAAGAACTGGTTCTTGCAACAAAATTCCAACTGTGTAGCCAGGAGTCAGATATGCCTCACCATTTGAAGGTTGCTGCAATCCGGCCATGATCTGCAAGACGGTGGACTTACCCGCACCGTTGGGACCGACCACGCCGATCTTGGCGCCTGGATAAAACATGATCGTGACATCATCAAGGATGACCTTGTCACCGTGCGCTTTACGCGCCTTCTTCATCGTATAAATGAACTCAGCCATGGGATGAAACCTTAGTGGTTCATGTCGGTAGACTTAGCATTCGACCCCTACAGGCGCCTGTAGCTCAGTCGGATAGAGCACCCGCCTTCTAAGCGGGTTGTCGCAGGTTCGATTCCTGCCAGGCGCGCATGGCTAATGAACAACCCAACCTGATCTGGATCGACTGCGAAATGACGGGGCTTTCTTTGGAAAAAGATGTCCTGGTCGAAATCGCCGTCCTTGTAACTGACTCGGATTTAAATGTCATCGGCGATGGAGTCGATGTCGTCATCAAAGCCACCCCCGAACAACTTGCCGGCATGAATGAATTCGTGACTCAGATGCACACAACATCTGGGCTGATCACCGAAATTCCAAATGGGATATCGGTGCAAGAAGCCGAAGCTCGTGTCATTGCATATTTAGAAAGTGCATCGACTCAACCAGGAAAATCGCCATTAGCCGGAAACTCTGTCAGCGTTGATCGCTCATTCATTGCACGCGATATGCCATTGCTTAATGAATACCTTCACTATCGAACAGTTGACGTTTCATCAATAAAGGAATTGACCCGCAGATGGTTTCCGAAGGCTTACTTTGCCGCTCCCGCAAAGACCGGCAATCACCGCGCACTAGGTGACATCCAAGACTCAATCGCAGAGTTGGCCTATTACCGCCAAGCAGTCTTTATCTCAGCACAAAATGAGGGGCCAACCACTGCTTAACAACGGGTAGACTTAGCAACTCATGGTGGACGTAGCTCAGCTGGTAGAGCACCCGGTTGTGGTCCGGGATGTCGCGGGTTCGAGCCCCGTCGTTCACCCCAAGTTTTAAATTCGGAATTACCCTTGCACCAACAAGTAGAGAGCCGGACTGAAATGATTTTCGACGTCGTTGTTGAAATCCCAGCAGGATCGCGTAATAAGTACGAGATCGACCACATCACCGGCGAGGTGCGCCTAGATCGCATGCTCTTCACATCAACTCGTTATCCCTATGACTATGGCTTTGTTAAGAACACACTTTCCCAAGATGGCGATCCACTAGATGCGCTAATCATGTTGGATGAGCCGACTTTCCCTGGTTGCGTTGTTTCTTGTCGTGTAATTGGCATGCTGAATATGACTGATGAAGCTGGCGGAGATGACAAACTGCTCTGTGTTGCTGCTGGTGATGTTCGCAAGTCATACCTGCAGGATTTAAATGATGTACCTGCTTATGAATTATCAGAAATTAAGCACTTCTTTGAAGTCTACAAAACTCTTGAGCCAGGCAAATCTGTTCAAGGTGGCGAGTGGGTTGGACATGATGAAGCAGAAATCGAAATCAACGCTTCATACGATCGCTTTAAAGCTGGGCACTAATTTTTAGGTAAAACCTTTTCAGGGCAGCTTTTCAGAATTCGAATCATCGCTTCTTTCTCTGTTGCGGTGAACCACAATTTGTACTTGAGTTTCACAGCTATCTGCTTTGAAACATAATCGCATCGAAAACTCTTGAGTGGTGGCAACCAGGTTGCCGCATCTCCATCACCCTTTTGTGAATTCAATCTTCCCTTAACCGCCAATAGGTTCATGGGATCATTCGCAAAAGCGGTTCTATCTTTAATACTCAACTTAAAGGCACCTGTTTGCCAGGCATTGGAAAGTGCAACTACATGGTCGATTTGAACTTCCATGCTGCTGGTAGTTCCTCGAACAAAGTTAATTGTCTCCCCAGAAAATGGGTCTACCAAGATTCCACTTGAGACAGTGCAAGGTTTCGACTTTTCTAAAAAAACCAAGTTGGTCAAATCTCTTCGCAAAATGTCGTTTCGAGTCTCACATCCATTGCGATCAAAATCTGCCTTACTGACTTCTGGTCCGAATTGGGCACGTGTGTATCCGGTTTTGGCAGCTCGCCCTTTTGTAACCTGTTGCTCGATGACAGAGAGTGCGGTGGTAGCTGATTCAGCCTGTGCGGGAGTTATTCCCGCCACAAGAAGCCCCAAAACTAGGGCAATCCTGATTTCCAAAAGACTCATGAAGTAAGTATGAGTGTGTCGGGGATGTGCGACAAGGCGCAGGTTGCTGATAGGTTTCACCCTGCATTCAAGCGTTTCCGGCGCCTGTATGCCTCGGGTGGTTAGCTCAGTTGGTAGAGCAGGTGACTCTTAATCACCGGGTCGGGGGTTCGAGTCCCTCACCACCCACTTATGTAAGTGAATCCGAGTTCTATGTTCAAACCCTTGAATAGTGGATATATCTGCCAAACCTTTGCATCCAGTATTTGATCTCTTGACTCCAAAAATCGCTGGTGAATTTATAAATTATTTGACAACTAGATTTGTCTCTGGCTGTCTCTCATATTGAAGCTGGGTCACGATCAGTAGTTATCCTGAAAAGCAAACCCCTTTATTGGGCTCAGGTAGGAAGCGAGTAGCGTCAAGGTTTTTGCATCTAGGCATGTGGAGCCAAGAACTATTCTGCTCAGCTATTTGGTATTCGGCGTAAAGATAATCTGCCATTTCATCTAGGAATGACTCCTGGGGTTTTCCAAGATGTTTTTCAAAAGATTTTTTCCACCCAAGAGTTTCAATATCTCTTAACAAATCCACCATACCCTTGAAGCCGATTTTTCCTACCAACCATTCAGTCAGGACTGCACCGTATTTATAAGGAGTGCCATCGGTTGGCAAGTTGTCAGACCAGCCGTTATAAGGGAGGCGAGGAACGGTGTTCTTTGAAATCCAGGCTGAGAAAGCAGCTTTTGTCATCTTTGTATTTCTGCTCTCGCCACCACCTGGGAACCAACTTTGCGCACGGTGGCGAACGAAATACTCGGGTTCATTCATTGCTGCCATGATGAGTCCGAAATACTCCGCAGATCCCTCCATAAACCAGACTGGGTTCTCGCGGATGTAGTGGTTTCCAGAGAGGTCAAACTGAATTTGATGAAACCACTCATGTTCAATTCTTGGGAAAAAACTATCTGTCGAGAAAATTGATGGTTGCAAAAGCACGTATGAATGCGTTACAGATGCAACTGGAGAAAGCCTCGGTGCCAAAATTGGGCGCCAGCTTCCTTCACTCTCATACGCTGCCGCGTGATAGATGAAATCTCTAATACTTTGCTCTGCTTGACTTCGGCACCAATCTATTGTGAAGGATGCTGAACGTGGAGCCATCACTTGACACTTCTCGATGATTTGATCTTTCAGAGCAAGATCTAGGTAGATTTTTGTGCGAGATACTTTATGAAATCTTTCCCACTGCAAAACTGCATTATCTAACTTGAGTTTTGATCCGATAACAATCTCTTGAGGCACAGAACTTCCAAACCAATATTCAATTTTACTCTCTGGATTACCAGTGGATGGATTTGATCGCCACTCATCAAACATCTTCAATCCATGCGATCCTGTTTTCTTAAATCTCTCGTAAAAGGTCAAAGGAGCAGGTTCCTTGGTTGGTGTTGGGGTTGGTGTTGGGGTTGGTGTTGGGGTTGGTGTTGGGGTTGGTGTTGGTGTTGGGGTTGGTGTTGGGGTTGGGGTTGGTGTTGGGGTTGGTGTTGGGGTTGGTGTTGGGGTTGGGGTTGGTGTTGGGGTTGGTGTTGGGGTTGGTGTTGGGGTTGGTGTTGGGGTTGGTGTTGGGGTTGGTGTTGGGGTTGGCTTTTTTACCGCGACGCCTTTACTCCAGGTTACCTTCTTACCTGATTTAAGGCAGGTGTAAGTTTTATTCTGGTAAACAACCTTCTGCTTATAAACCTTGCAGGTACTTCCAGGAGCTATCTTCTGGGCAGAAACTGCAGCAACAGGGATTAGGGTAAGAGCAAGGGCAGTTAACAACCCTTTGGCAAGACTCCCCTTTATCTGCATTCCAAATAAGTTCTCATAGTTCAGTGATTACTGTTGTAACGGTTACGGGAGATGAAGGTAGATATTCGAAATTTCCATCTTGGCTAAATGTCACCGAACAGGTTCCGGCCGCAATTAGAGTAAGAGTGAAAATCTTGGTCACAGACCCTGCTACAGAACATATATAGGGGGTATTCGAGATGAAACTGGTACGTGGTAGCCCATATGATGAATATGGAGCATTGACCGAAAATGTGAATCTCTGCGTTTTCTGTGCAAGGCTCAATGGAGAAGGAATACTCACATTAACAACTTGACTTCCTTTTGGATTGGCAGCGAACTGATAAGTTCCTGAATACACGTTATAAGCACTTGTTCCTGCTGCACTTAAACTTACCGTACAGATGCCACTTGCAATTAATGAGAGAGTTCCACCACTCATCGTACACAGAGCGGGAGTTTGAGAATTGATTGTAAGCACTCTTCCACTAGCAAGCTTCAATCCTGCCGCGAGTTGATATGTATTCCCGACGTATCCAGAATTATTTATTGAACTCGTAAGTTGATCATTTGCTCCGAGAATGTTTATTGAAACGGTTTTCAGAGCTACGCCTGATTTAAGTACAGTGACCGAACAAGTGCCTATCCCAATTCCCCTCACCAGGATAATGCTCCAAATTACGAAGTTTCCGTTAAGTAAAACTTTCGAAGTTGAGTCCACCGATGCAGAGCAATTCTGTGGTGTGCTTGTTGATGCTGTAATTGGGGCATCGTATGTTCCCCCTCGGGCGTTGAAATTGTTCACTCTATTCACCAACACATAAGTGGGGGCAGAGTTGATATAAATAGTGGGATCAATGTATTCAGTTCTAGTTGGCGACGGACTAGGGCTCGCACTTGGCGATGGTGATGGTAGAGGCGTTGAATCTGATGCACTTGGTGTTGGTGTTGGTGTTGGTGTTGGTGTTGGTGTTGGTGTTGGTGTTGGTGTTGGTGTTGGTGTTGGTGTTGGTGTTGGTGTTGGTGTTGGTGTTGGTGTTGGTCTTGGTGTTGGTGTTGGTGTTGGTGTTGGTGTTGGTGTTGGCGTTGGTGTAACTGTCACCGTTGGTAGAGGCGTTGGTGTAACTGTCACCGTTGGTAGAGGCGTTGGTGTAACTGTCACCGTTGGTAGAGGCGTTGGTGTAACTGTCACCGTTGGTAGAGGCGTTGGTGTAACTGTCACCGTTGGTAGAGGCGTTG
>JBIIZR010000059.1:0-3880 GCA_044346185.1 Candidatus Planktophila sp. | reverse complement strand
CAGATTTGCTGCGCGTAATGGCATCTAAAGCACCTGCAGATGAAAGGTACAAGGATGGGTCTGATGAAAAAAGGAGTTCAAAACTTTGGCCAAAGCCACCTGACTTGTACTGCTCGATTGCAATTGCGCCTAAGGATTTTTGAAGAGTGGCAACTGTTTGGCCTTGGATCTCGGCTTTGGCTTTGATGCCATTGAGGGTCTTAGTTAAGGCGGCTAATTTCACCTTCGCCTCTTGCGCACCTTCGGCGGCAGCGGTGGCATCTTCTTCTAGTTGGCGAATCTTGGCCTGGACCTGCGCCAAAGTTTGAGCGCCAGATGCGGTTACGGGCGCCAAAACGCCAGCCATCACCGCCAAGGCGGTCAGAATTCGCAGCCAGAAAGACATAGGGACAAGGCTAACCGCGCCTAGACCCACCTCTCAACCTGAACAAGGCTGATTCGGCTGTGAATTTATCTCTTACTAGGCGGTGCGAGCGTTAAATTGCAGTGGCGGTGTCAGGCCACTCTCAGCAAGCACGGTCAGGGCACCCACAGTCTCATCGCTGATCTGTGAGGTGTTATCCAGGAAGAAAGAGACCACGCAGGTATTGCATGCGATTGCGGCCATGGTGCAGGTTGAACAATCAATGATCATGCAACAAAGGTACAGAGAGCCACTGACAAGAATTACGGTGGGTAGGTAATACTTGGCAATGTGAGCGTTGTTGCAACTTTGGTAGTCGGCAGCGATGGCTCTACTTCCAAAGAAAGCAGATCTGCCGGGATAAGTTCGCCTGAGGATCGAAAGGCGTTTCTACAACGGCGGCGCGAAGTCGATGTGATCATCGTCGGTGGAAACACCGCCCGTCATGAGCCTTACAACCGCACTCCTGTCCCCCTTGTGGTTATCTCCAGATCACTCGTAAATCCAGTGCAGGGAAATCACTTGGCTCTATTTTGGAATTGTTCACCAGTTATGGCAGTTGAAAAAGCACGCGCTCTGTTTGGCGAAAAGATCTTAATCGAAGGTGGAATTTCGATGATCCATGAATTACTTGAACATAAAAAGATTGATCAACTCGAACTCAGTGTTACCCCTGCAACAGGCGGCGAACACACCATAGATATTAAGCAGCTGCTTGCTAATTTTTCGCAGGTGGATAAACGCGAAGATTCAGGAACAACTTTTTATTCAGCTCGTAATTAAAAGGCAGAGATTAGCGAAACACCAGTAACTGCTAAAGCTATTCCTACGTACTGAACTTTATGCAATCTTTCATTTAGGAATTTAAAAGCCAAAAGCGCGGTCGCAATTGGATACAAGGATCCGAAAACCATCGCAACTGAAACAAGTCCCTTTGTGGTTGCGACACCAAGCAGTAGATTGGCTAGAAAATCCGCCGCTCCGATGAAGATCAGAATCGGAAGATCTTTCTTAGAAAACTTACCCGTTGTTCTAAATTTCAGCGCAAGTGAAATAGTTACAAAAAATGTGGCGCCACGCATCGACACCATCGTCAGCAAAGCGCTTTCCTGAGAACCAATAGACATAAAGGTGAGCGACATTCCAAAACCTGCTGCAGCGCCCAGCGCCAAAAGTAAGGGTTTAATTGGCAAGCCGTTTGAAAGTTCTGGTCCACTTGCACAAAAGACACCGATCAATGCGATGATAATTCCCATCGATGCAATCGTCGAAAGCTTGTCGCCGGTCACAATTGCATACACCAGCGGAATAACAGCACTCATTGAACTAATCGGTGCAACAACTCCCATGCGTCCAGTTGATAGGCCTTCGTATAGACAGGCCAAGCCGATGTAACCGAATAAACCAGCAAGAGCACCTGATAGAAGATACCCATCTAAACCAGTTGCTCGACCATATAAGTCTCCAGAAACAAGAACGATCAACAACCCAACTGCCAGACCAATAACCTGGGAAAAACCCAATACTGCAAATGGGTGGTGTTTCTTACTGAGGCGACCTGCAAAAAAGTCAGCTGATCCCCACAGTGCACTTGATAGAAGTGCTAAGAGTGATGCCATAGGGGCTAGGTTACCGCCCCGCCTCCCAAGATTCAGGCTCAATCATCTTTATTCTTAGACAGTGGATGCGAATGGTTTTGAGCGTTTAATTGATCATCTTCGCACCGTAACCCCAAGAGCTGAATTAAGTCTGACTGAAGTTCCTGCCCCTCAAAAGTTAGCAACTTTTTCCTTTGCATTTTCCGTAGATGTCTCTAATGGACTTCTTGGGGATCAAGAGGATGAAATCGCAAACGGTCGCTTTGTTTTACTGCACGAGCCAGGTGGGCAAGCGACATGGGATGGCGAGTTTAGGTGTGTGACCTTTGTTAGCGCCGATGTTGATCCAATCATGCAGGAAGATCCCCTTTTGCCAGAGGTCGGCTGGAGTTGGTTTCTAGAATCTCTTGAATCAAATGATTGTGTTTATAACTCACCTAGTGGAACTGTTACTCGCGTCAGTAGCGCCTCCTTTGGAAAGTTGTCTCCGCGCACCAATGAAACTGAAATTGAAATTCGTGCATCATGGACTCCGATTGTCGGTGACCCAAAGGAGATCATTAATCACATCATAAGTTGGTGCAATTTGATCTCCGAAGTTGCTGGTTTAGCTCCGGTGCCTGAAGGAGTTTCAGCAATTTCCTCATCGCGCAGGCGCTAGTTATGAGTGAAGAGATTGTTGCTATTCCACTTTTGCAGCCAAGTGCAGGTACCCCCGAAATCATTGAGACCGAAGAAGCCTTTAGGTCTGCACTTGATCAATTAGCACAAGGTTCGGGTCCGTTTGCTGTCGATGCAGAACGGGCGTCGGGCTTTAGGTACAGCGCACGGGCGTATCTGATACAGATTAAGCGAACAGATGGTGGGTTGCATTTAATTGATCCAATCCCCTTTGGCCCTGGCCACCAACTTTTTTCTGAGCTCAACAATCTTCTTAACACCGACGAAGTAATCCTGCATGCAAGTACCCAAGATCTGCCGTGTTTGCGTGAGCTTGGGATAAATCCCATAAAGCTTTTTGACACTGAATTAGCAGGCAGAATCGCTGGTTTGCCGCGTGTTGGTCTTGGCCCATTGCTTGAATCACTCATGGGTGTTTTGCTTGCCAAAGAACACAGCGCAGCAGATTGGTCAGCTAGACCTTTACCAAAAGATTGGCTGACATATGCCGCCCTTGATGTGGAACTTCTTGTAGAACTGCGCAATCACATGTACACGATTTTAGCGGATGCAAAGAAGTTGCCTTGGGCACTCGAAGAATTTGCATCGATTCTAAATGCGCCACCAGCGCCACCTCGAGTTGATCCTTGGCGCAGAACTTCGGGAATGCATAAAATTAAAAGGCGTGATCAACTTGCTGTGATTAAATCTCTATGGATTGCTCGCGATGAAATCGCTTCACAGCAAGATATTGCGGCAGGTAAATTACTTAACGACTCTGCAATTGTTGAACTAGCTATCGCGGTGCCAACAACAAAGAAAGAGTTTGAAAAATGCCTGCGACCACTTGGTCTGCGCGCACGCTGGATGGAAAATCTTCAACTATGGCTAGATTCAATCGCCAGCGCGGTGGCTTTACCTGAGGATCAGTGGCCGGCAATGCGCACTAATGCAGATACTTTGCCGCCCATTAAACTGTGGCGAGACAAGTTCCCGGAAAAATTTGCTCCGTTGTCCCATGCACGGGCTGCCATCGAACTTATTGCCGAGGAAAATCAGATTCCGGTAGAAAACTTGATTACCCCTGAACATGTTCGTCGGGTTTGCTGGAAACCGCCGGTCGGTGCGACATCATCTTTGTCTGTTTCCCAGGTTGAAACCGCTTTGTCTGAATTAGGTGCCAGACAGTGGCAGATCGACTTAGTTGCCCCAGCTTTGG
>JBIIZR010000018.1:0-12752 GCA_044346185.1 Candidatus Planktophila sp. | reverse complement strand
ATTTAGTTATGAGTAGAGCTCAATCGGCATTTGGGCCAGGAAAATACTATTTTGAGACCCCCATGCCAAATCTTTCCAAAACCGATCTTGAAAACCCTTCACAGTCCAATTTCTCTGCTTACAAAATAAGTTTGAAGAATTGGTCAGATTCAGAGCTTGTGAACCTAAAGAGAGAAAATCATGAATCTGGTCAGATTAAATTAACAGAACCCAAGATTGATCAGACAAAAGAAGTAGATCAGACATTGAGTGTAAAACCTTCGGTAAAAATGGAAGTGTTGAATAATTCAAACAAAAAATTTCTTGTGATGGTCTACTCAAATGTTGCAAACAAACAAATGGTCGTAGCGGCTAGCAAAAAAGGCACAGAGACAAAAACTATATATATTCAAACAGACGAAGCAGGTTTTGGATCTCTTCTTAGCAGTCAAAAACTCGCCGGCCATGCCTTTTCAATTGCCGTAGATGGAAAAGTAAAAGCCCGGGCGTCAATCACGAAATAGTTGCGGTACTTCATAAGAAAGCGGTAAACTTGGGTTGTAAAGCCTGTAACAAGGAGACGTCGCATAGCCCGGTCGAGTGCGCCTCACTGCTAACGAGGTAAGGGGTTAAACCCTTCAGGAGTTCAAATCTCCTCGTCTCCGCTCATCTTTATCGCAGTGCTATTTAATCCTGAACTTTTTGTCATCTATCGCAAAAAGCGAACCATCCTCTGCTGAATACTCCAAAACCTGGATTGTGTATTCGCCCGGCTTTAGTTCATTAAAGGAGATGCTCCAATCTCCACGATCTGGACAACCAGTTGTTGCAGAGGTGAAACTCTCTTGTACAACTGTGCCATTTTGAGAAAGCTTCCACACAACATTTGCTTCAAAAGTACAGGCTTGTCCCGAAATCGTTACAGGAGAAGTTAGTTCAACTCCTTCATTAATGGAGCCGATCTGAAGTGGATTGAGAACTTCGTAATCAATAGCTCTCACAAAGGTAGCGGTTGTATCAACATGGCCGGCAAAGGATTCAACAGTTTTCCCATTCACCGTGAAGGCAACTGATTTAACTTCAGGAGTCAATGCGGTAAGAGTCCACACAATCTGATCAATAGCCCGCTGTTCACCTTCAGCACCAACGTTGAGGGAAATTTCACCCATATCAACGGTTGCAACAGATTCTTTAATGCTCACAGAATTTACCGCATTACTCCCACCCCACAGATTTGTGTAATCTGGATCTAAAGGGGTTACTTTTCCAGAGATGAGATCGGAAAGTACTTGCAGATTTAAATCATAATAATCAGAAGATATCCGCTCTTCAGAGAATAGTTTTAGCCCCCGAGGAGTATCTGAAACAAAATAAAGCTTTACTGGAACTCCATCCTCCCAAACCCTTACATCTGTGTGTTCAGAACAACCAGTTACTAGCAATAAGGAGGCCATTAGAAGCGCAATTCTTTTCATAAAGTGACCATAACACGGGTGTCTGAGAGTAAGAGATAGACTTCTCTTAATCTTTCATGGGCATTAAGGAGCGGTTTTGTCGAAGTTTAAGGTTGCAATTGTTGGGGCAGGCCCTGCTGGTTATTTTGCAGCCCAAGCTCTACAAAATCTTGCTAACGAAGATCGTGTATTTGAAATTGACATGATCGAACGCCTTCCAACACCATGGGGATTAGTTAGAAGCGGTGTTGCACCAGATCATCCAAAGATTAAAACAGTCTCAAAGGTATTTGAGAAGATTGCTTCTAGCGAAAACTTTAGATTATTTGCCAATGTTGAAGTAGGTGACGACATTACCGTTGCCCAGCTACAAGAAAAGTACGACGCAGTAATCATTGCCACAGGATCCTCAATCGGTAAAAAGCTCGGGATACCGGGTGAAGAGCTGCGGGGATCATTATCTGCAGCGGTCTTTGTGCCTTGGTACAACGCACACCCTGATTTTGTTGGCGTGGATACACCTTTAGATGCAGACACTGCAGTAGTAATTGGTGCAGGCAATGTTGCGATGGATGTTGCCCGTATGTTGGCATTAGAACCAACCGAACTAGACCTAACAGATACTGCAGATCACGCAATTGATGCATTTAAGCAGAGCAATATTCGCAAGGTATACATCAGTGCGCGTCGCGGTCCAGAACATGCAGCATTCACCTCACCTGAATTGCGAGAACTTCCAAAACTAGAACATACAAATGTAGTTATGCGCAAAGAAGATATCGAAGCAGCAATAGTTCGAGCAGGTTCAGAGCCAGATAAAGATGTAAAGAATAATTTGGATGCGATGCTTTTAATTGCAGAAAATCCAAAGAGCGAACATGAACGCACAATGGAGTTTTTGTTCCAACACACACCAAAGGAAATTCTTGGCACAGATCGAGTCGAAGGTGTTGTGTATTCAACCCCACATGGTGATGTAACCATCAAGTGCGGACTAGTTATAACTGCAATTGGATATCAAGCACAGGGGATTACTGGCGTTCCATATGAGAATGGAAAAGTTGTAAACACAGATGGTCGAGTGACAGAGAATATGTATGTTGTGGGCTGGGCAAAACGTGGCCCATCAGGAGTAATTGGTACAAATAAATCAGATGCAGCAGCGGTTATTGAGCTTCTAGTGTCAGATTTGAAGAGTCCAAAAAATGCTGGCGATATTTCAGAACTAATAACGCATCAGATTGTTGTTACCCAGGAACTGTGGCAGAAGATCAATGAAGCCGAAGTTGCAGCAGGCGAGCCGAAGGGTAAACCTCGGGTTAAGAGTATTGAGCGCTCGGAGTTACTGAAGCACGCAGGCCTGTAACAACATTCACCCTTTCGAAACCGTTTCGTAACGCAACATATAGCACTTGGAAATAATCGTTTCATTAGGATGCGCTTATGAACAAAACCCTCACATCACGCAAAATCTTTAGCTGGGGTTCTCTTGCCCTTGCTACATCGCTACTAGTTTCATTACTAGTTCCATCAGCGCAGGCAAATACCTATTCACTGCCTAACGCTCCAACCAAAGTCACCTCCTATATTGGCGCAAGTGGCGTTGTTGTTCGCTGGGTAGCCGGTGCAGAAGTTGCACCAGGTGTAATCGGGCATGTTGTTTCTGCAGGTGCGGGCTCATGCCCAATCTTTGTCCCGATTAGAAACAGCTCTGTTGTAACAATGCCAGTTGTCGTTGGACAACCAGCAGGTACACCTGTTGTACAAGCAGTAAATGCCTATGGTTTCTCAAAGCCAACTGCATCAACCAAGAGCTACACCGCTGCACAACTTGCAACAGTTGCAAATTCAAACAACAAGGCTGTTCAAGTTCTTCAACTCAGCGACCTACATGGTGCTATTGAAGTCGGCACTTCTTTTGGTGCACCACTTCTAGCAAGCAACTGGGCGGCAGATCGCACAGCAAATGCAGCAACAATTACGATTTCTGCGGGCGATAACATTGGTGCAGCTCCTCCAATCTCAACTGAGTTTGAAGAGCTTCCTACAATTGAAGCACTCAACCTTGTAAAGCTTGATGTTTCAATCTTTGGAAACCACGAGCATGATCGCAACATCGAGCACCTAAAGAAGATAATCGGTGCATCAGATTTCCAATGGGTAGTTTCGAACTACAGCGAGGGCGCTCTAGATGCGCTTAAGTCAGGCACAAAGCAGGCTAAGAACTACACAATCATCGAACGCGGTGGAGTAAAGATCGGCGTTGTTGGGTCAAATACACCTGAAACAATCGAGCAGATATTCCCTGGCAACCTTGATTACAAGGATGCATCTGGCGCAACAAAGACCATCACAATTAACCCAGGCGTAGCGGGCGTAAATGCAGCAATCGTTGAAGCTAAAGCGGCCGGAGCAGAGATCGTAATCGCAGCTCTTCACCAGGGATGGTTAGAGAATGCAGATGGAACTGCAAAGGGACAATTAAACACATTGGCATCTCAGATCAAGGGCGCTGCAGCAATCTATGGTGCTCACAGCCACCAAACATATGCATCAGTAATTCCCGGAAATACACGTGTTGCACCAACTGTTCTGGGACAAGTTCGTCACGCAGGTGTTGAATACACACGTACACAGATCTGTATGCGCGGTGGAAAAGTTGTTGGTCAATCAATTCAGCACGTACTAAAAGCTGCAGCAGCAACAATCAATACAGGTGTTGTTTCAACAGTTACAACACAAGATGTCACAGCAGCTGCAATGGTCAAGAAGTACAAAGACCAACTCACTCCAAAGCTTGATGTAAAGATCGGTCAAGTTTCAGCAACATTCCCAATCGATGGCTCGCCTCGCGTTCAGCGTTCTGGCGAAAACCCAATGGGCAATTACACGGCGGATCTTTTGCGAACAAAGTACAAGACTGACTTTGTGCTCACAAATGGTGGAAACATCCGCGATTCATTCCCGGCAAAAGCATATACACCAGCAAACACAAGTCTTGTTCGCACAGGTACTGGTCCGCTAGATGTAACACTTGGTGATGCATTCACCGTGTATCCATTTGGTAACCAAGTTGCAACAACAGTTGTTACAGGTGCAAATCTTTGGAAGGCACTTGAAAACGGTGTTGGTGGTCAGTATCCAGCAGATGGTCGCTTCCCACAGATCTCCGGGTTCAAGTTCTCATTTGATGCATCTAAGCCAATCGGTTCACGTATCGTCGAAGTTACAAAGCTTGACGGAACAGCGATTGCAAAGGATTCAAAGGAGTACACACTTGCGACTCTTGACTTCCTCGTTTATGGTGGAGATGGATACCTCAACGTATTCACACCATCACAAGCCAAGGTTCAAGGCGCGCTATTAGATGTATTTGTAGATGCACTTAAGGCCGACATGGCTGCTAAAAAGGTAACGCAAGTTCCTGCAGCAGATGGCCGCATTAAGAAAGTTGGCTAATAAGTAAGGAATAAGTAGTAAAGCAAAGGGCGCTCGAGCAATCGGGCGCCCTTTGCCTTGTTCGATTGCGCTTGATTTATAAAAGGATTTGTTTAAAGGGGCCAGGGTTTAAATGGGCCAGGGTTTAAATGGGCCAGGTTTAAATGATCTAGGGGCATTTGGGCGATGTATAAAAAGCGGGTACTATTGTGATTCACAAATAAATAAGCGTGCGTAGCTCAACGGATAGAGCATCTGACTACGGATCAGAAGGTTAGGGGTTCGAATCCCTTCGCGCGCACTCCCAAATCCCGACCCAATGCTCGGAATTACGCATATAAATCACCCCTTTGGCCCCACTTAGGCCATTTTTCGCTATTAAATCGTTATCAATACGTTAGCGAAGACCGGGTAGATAAATGCACGCTAAGTACCTTAAGATTCTCCTCACTTGGTCTGGTCGTACATTTCTATCCTCCTTGGGGATGCGGTGTTGCGTCTGGGGTCCCACTAATAAGGAGAAATTTATATGAAAAGAAAACTGGCATTACGCGCAGTGGCTGCTTTTGCATCCACAGCGATGGTTGCCGCAGCTCTTTCTGTAGGAGCAATTGCACCTGCACAATCTGCGACTAAATCGACAGTGACTCTACTTTCGGCTGGAGACATTACTTCATTAAACTCAGGCACTAGCGACGGTAATACAAGCTACAACGCCACGGTCGGCTCTTTGACAGGAATGGGTTTTCAGTACTACAACTCTGATACAGAGTTGGTTCCGAACACTGCTTTCGGAACAATGAAAATTATTAAGCAAGCAGCTAAAGACTTCCAGATTCAATACACAGTGAAAAAGGGACAGACATGGTCTGATGGCACACCAATTAATGCCGAAGATCTTCTTCTCTCACACATTGTTGCCTCAGACAAATACTCAAAGGATGCAGGTCTTGGAGATCCAAAGACTGCCGATATCAAGCCAGCATTTGATGCCGTTGGCTATGGTGGCACATACGGAACTCACGTTGTTGGTCTTCCAACAGTCAGTGCGGACAAGATGAGCCTTACAGTCAAGTTCGATAAGCCACTTCCAGATTGGGAGCTACTAGCCCCAGGACCAAGTCCTATACATGCTCTTTCACTTCTTGCAGATGGTAAGAAGGGTCTGCAATCTGCAGCTGTAAATGCTGCTGCAAAGGCAAAGTTCGTGAAGGCATTTACTTCTAAGAACACTGCTCACCTAAAGGCTATCGGCAATGTATGGACCAAGAGTTACAACGTAACTAAGGTTGACAAAGATACAAATCCATTGCTTCTAATCTCAAACGGTGGCTTTATTGTCTCAAAGTTTACATTTGGTGACTCAATGGTCTTTGTACGCAATCCTAAGTACAAGTCAGGTCCTGCGATGGCAACCAAGAACCCAATCAAGACAGTTGTAATCAAGGTCATCACAGATGACACCGCTGCAGTACAAGCGCTACGAAATGGTGATATTGACATCTACTACAACTCAAATGCAACAGCTGCTAACCGCGTCACACTACAGGCTCTTCCAAATGTCACAACTGCGATAAAGTCGGGTGGAGTTTATTCACACCTTCACCTACGCGTAGATGCTGCAGCAGGCGAGTCTGATACATACAGCGGTCCATTTGCAGGTAACGGAGCGCGAGCAAAGGACCTTCGTAAGGCCTTCTTGTTAGCAGTTCCTCGTGAACAGATCATTGATACTTTGATGAAGCCAATCAAGCCAGATCTGACACCTTTGGATACAGAGTGGACCTTCCAAGGTACCCCTGAATACAATCAAATCGTAAAGGCTTCAGGAGTATCTATTTATAGCAAGGGAACACAGGCAACACGTAATGCTGAAGCTCTGGCCCTTGTTAAGAAGTACTTCCCGAACGCCTCACCGGAAACTCCTGCAGTTAAGGTCCAGTTCTGGCACGCCAGCACCACACTTCGCAATGCAACTGCGAAGTTGCTGATGGAAAACGCCAAGCAGGCTGGTTTTGAAGTTATCGACAACGCAGTCAGTAATTTCCCGGTTGGCATGAAAGACTCTAAGTACGATGCAACTTTGTACGCTTTTGGCTTGAATTCTATTAGTCAGTCAAATGCAGTTGCCATCTTCAAGTCAGATGGTGGCAATAACAGCCATGGTTGGAGAGATTCAACAATGGATTCGATTATCGCAAGCCTTCAGGGCGATATTCTTACCCCGGCACAAGTAACGGCTAAACGCATAGCAGCGGATAAGATCGTTATGAGCAACTACTGGGGTCTTCCGTTGTATACAAATCCAACAATCGCGGCTTACAACAAAGCACTTAAGAATGTAAAGCCAGCACCAGTTGGGGATACACTCACTTGGAACTTCTTCGAGTGGTCGTACTAACCAATAAAAACAACCAGTAAATAAAGAAACTGGGGTGTCCGCAAGGGCGCCCCAGTTTCTTTACTGAGTGTCAGCCATTTTTTCTTTATCCTGATTTTTTGGGGTGTAACTGCAGTAAGGGAGATGCTTTGTTTCAATATATTTTGCGACGACTAGGAATGATGTTGGTCATCGTCTTTGGGGCTAGCTTCTTGGCCTACAACCTGCAAGCATTTTCTTCTGACCCTCTTTCTGCCTTTTCTGAAAGCACAGAAGAGAACAAGGACTACCTGATCCAGAGTACGATCAAGAATCTACAGTTAGATGTCCCGCCACCAATAAGATACTTCTCTTGGCTTCGCGGGATCTTGGGCGGTCTCTGGGGAGACTTCGACATGGGTCTAAGTCGAAGCGGTATTCCAGTCACTGAACTTCTTGGCCAAGCCATTCCAGTGACAGTCAAGCTTGTTATCACGGCAACATTCCTTGCAATCATCCTTGGAGTCTCAGTGGGAATGATTACAGCGATCCGCCAATACAGCCGCTTTGACTATGTAATGACCTTTTTCTCCTTTCTACTTTTCTCACTTCCCATCTTCTGGGTCGCGGTTCTTCTTAAAGAGTTTATGGCGATTCAATTCAATGACTTTCTGGCCGACCCCAAAATTGCGCCGACAACAATCGCCATTACCTCGCTAGTTATCGGCTTCATTATGGCTGGTTTCGTGGGCGGGAGCCGGCGACAGTTTTTCTCAGTTATCGCAGGTGGTGCGGTCTTTACGGCAGCCACACTGTCTTTTATGAGCGGATCTAACTGGTTCTTGGAGCCAGCACTTGGAATTTTTGGAGTTTCGTTTTTGGCGCTCTGTAACGCAGTTATAGTCATTCAACTTATTTCAGGACTCGATAACAAGAAAGGGCGGATTGCGGGGTTCGGTACGGCAGCTGCGATAGCTATTTTGTATTACCCACTTCAGGGTTTGATGAATGAAAATGCTTCTGTATTGAACATTTTTGCAATCTTTGCCATCACCATTTCGCTGGGAATGACAATTGGCCACTTTGTTAGCAAGATCGATCGCCGCGTTTACACTCGCATAGGTCTTTTCACCGCCTTACTTTCAACATTTCCGATTATTATTGATCGCTTCATGAAGGAATTCCCGGGCTACATGAACTCTGATGCCGTGAGCGGCAGGCCCGTACCGACCTTGGGTCAGAATAATGACATGCTCACACCTGAACAGTTAGAGAACTATTGGGTCTCTGGTTTAGATACTGCTGCGCACTTAGTTCTGCCGACAATCGCCTTGACACTGATCTCATTCGCTGGATATGTGCGTTTTTCTAGAGGCAGCCTGCTTGAAGTATTGAATATGGATTACATCAGAACCGCCCGTGCAAAAGGGCTAACCGAGCGCACCGTAATTGTTCGCCACGGTATGCGTAATGCGATGTTGCCACTAACAACAATTCTTGTGAATGATTTTGCTGGACTTCTCGGTGGTGCGATCATCACTGAAGGTGTTTTTGCATGGAAGGGTATGGGGCGATTATTCAACGATGCCATCAGGGGTTATGACATGAATCTCTTTATGGGTGTTTTTATCCTGAGCGCCACCCTTACAGTACTTGCTAACTTCATCGCCGATCTCTTGTACGGCGTAGTTGATCCAAGAATTCGAATCAGGAAGTAGGTTGCCATGAGCGAAATGAAACCACAGTCTGTTGTCACTCCTGAAAAAGATGAGAATGAGATTGCAAATCTACAAACAGCCGGGCTAAGCCAGCGTCAAATTGTCATCAAGAGATTTAAAAGCCACAAAGCTGCTATGGCTTCACTCTTTACCTTGATCGGTATCGTCATAACTGTCTTTACTGCAACAGGTATCCGCGTCGGGTTTAAAAGTTTTGGTTTTAACATCCCCGGATGGTGGCCATACTCGATCACCGATATCGACCCAGAAGGAGCGATTGCTAGCACCTGTAATGGTGGTGTTACTGGGTGTCCCACACTTGATTTGGCACCATCATTTCTAGATGGTGATGGTATTCAATTCGGTAACCACCCAATGGGAACTGACCTTATTGGAACAGATTACTTCGCGATGGTCGCCAGAGGCGCTCAGCAGTCACTGATGGTGATGGTTATCGTGAGCGTCTTGGGAATTTTGATTGGAACCACAATCGGAGCAATAGCTGGATATTTTGGCGGTATTGTCGATGCGGTATTGATGCGCCTTACCGATATGTTCTTGGTTACTCCAGTCATTGTTATTGGAGCTGTGATCGGATTTAGATTCGGTAACCTGGGTGTGATGGTACTTGCGCTGATGCTTGGCCTTTTTGCCTGGATGGGGCTCGCGCGCTTTGTCCGTACCGAATTCTTAACACTTCGCGAACGTGAGTTTGTCGATGCTGCACGTGTTGCAGGTGCGTCAAATCGCAGAATTATTTTTAAGCACATTCTTCCAAATGCAATGGGAATCATTATTGTTGTCGGCACACTTCTGATGTCTGGAGCAATTCTTATCGAAACTTCTCTGAGCTACCTCGGCTTTGGCGTCCAGGCACCGGATGTATCTCTGGGCTTACTTATTAGCGAGTATCAAGGAACCTTCAGTATTAGCCCATGGCTCTTCTGGTGGCCTGGTGCGCTCATCGTTTCGATCGCCCTTTGTGTGAACTTTATTGGTGATGGACTGCGTGATGCCTTCGATCCTAGACAGCGCAGACACATCTCCGCCAAGGACCGCAAGAGAGCCAATGAGATGAAGAGGATGCAGAGCTAGTGAATTCTCTTAATTCGCTCTTGGATCATGTAGGCGGCTTGCCCGCTAAAACTGTGCAGACTAGCACTCATCGACTCCATCTCGATTTCTCTAGATTGGGAAAACGGAATGTTGCTACTGAGCCAACCAAATTTTTTATCAGCGATCCATCGCTGCTTTCCACCCGCAGGAGCGACCCATACCTTGGTTTGGCCTCGGCTATGAGTGATCGTAAGGGTCCACTTGGTGTTGAGATCAACCACATCGGAGTAAGGAATAACGACAGTACTCAAGGGATTTACAACTTCGATGTGATCATCTCGCAGAACCATTTTGGGTTTAATCCAGATCAGGTATGCAGTAACTACCAAAATCAGGCAGATCAAAAATTCAAAGATGTTTTGTTCAGAGCTTGTAGCCACAACCATACTGTTCGCAGCAAAGAGAAGGATCAATACAAGCGACACACCCGCCCAGAGAAAGTTGCTGCGGGGTCGAAAGGTTTCATTCATTTCACAAGTATCGCAGGAGAAACAAAATGAGCAAAGCGGACCAGGCAGTTCTTCAAGTATCTAATTACAGCGTCGACTTCTGGGTGGAAGGGGTCTGGTACCCAGCTGCGATCAACATGAACTTTGATGTACAAGCTGGAAAAGTACTTGCCATCGTAGGCGAGTCTGGCTCAGGAAAATCCACCACCGCCATGGGTCTTATGGATCTTTTAGCGTCCAATGCTCGTATCGAAGGCAGTGTAAAAGTTAATGGCCAAGAGATGGTTGGCGCAAAGAAGACATTACTTCGCAGAGCCCGTGGTCGCGAAGTTGCCTACATCTTCCAGGAGCCAATGACGGCTCTGAATCCGGTGTACACAATTGGCTTTCAAATTGTTGAAACTCTTCGCACTCACTTTGATATGGGTCCACCAGAGGCTAAGGCACGTGCAATTGAATTAATTACAATGGTTGAAATTCCAAACCCTGAAGCATCCTTTGATAAGTATCCACACCAACTTTCAGGTGGACAACGCCAACGCGCCATGATTGCGCAATCACTTGCTTGCGATCCAGGACTACTTGTTGCAGACGAACCAACAACCGCCCTTGATGTAACTGTTCAAGCAGAAATTCTTGATCTAATTCGCAACCTTCGCGACAGACTTAACTCTGCAATTCTTCTGATTACCCACGATATGGGTGTGGTGGCAGACCTTGCTGATGACATCCTTGTGATGAAGGATGGAAATACAGTTGAGTACGGAACCGCTGATCAAATCTTTAATCGTCCTCAGCATCCATATACTCAAGAACTCCTTGCTGCAGTTCCTAAGCTTGGCTCTGTTGCTGTTCGTACGCTCGCTCCTGATTTAGTTGGACTTCCAGCAGTGCTTAGCCTTAAGAATGTTTCGATTGAATATCCAAAGAGCGGTCGCATTCCGGCATTCCGTGCCGTAACTGATTTTAGTTTAGATATTTTTCCAGGTGAAATCGTTGGCCTGGTTGGTGAATCAGGTTCTGGAAAGACAACAGTTGGACGCGCAGCCATCGGTCTGCTTCCAGCTGTAGAGGGCACCATCTCGGTAGTCGGTCGCGACATCACAAAGCCAACTCCACAAGAGCTTCGCGAGATTCGCAGACATACAGGAATCGTATTTCAAGATCCCGCAAGCTCGTTAAATCCTCGTCTACCTATTGGTGAGAGCATTGGAGAGCCACTCTTCTTATCAGGAGATGCAAAGGGTGCCGAACTTGATCGACGTGTAGAAGATCTGCTGGATAGCGTTGAGCTTCCACGTTCATACCGCAATCGCTACCCACATGAACTTTCTGGCGGACAACGTCAGCGCGTAGGTATTGCCCGCGCACTCGCACTGACACCAGATTTGTTGATTGCAGATGAACCAACATCAGCGCTGGATGTATCTGTTCAAGCGCGCTTCTTAGATCTCTTGCAGGAACTTCAGAACAAACTTAAGTTTGCATGTTTATTTATCAGTCACGATTTGGCTGTTGTAGATATTCTTTCGCACCGAATTGCAGTGATGCAAAATGGTCGCCTTGTTGAAGTTGGTCCACGTGATCAGATTCTGAAGAGTCCTCGCGAGGAGTACACCAAGCGACTTATCTCAGCTGTTCCAGTGCCAAATCCTGCAGAGCAGCGCGCACGCCGCGAAGCTCGTCTTGCCAGCAAGTAATCTCGCGGGAGTTTTTCTTCTCTAGTCACCTGTTGTTTGTGCTGAGAGAACTCTCATTCTCACCCTTTTTGGGTGATCTTTACAGGTGAATATCACCCCAATTGTCTAAATTGGTAGACCCGTTCCTCACCCCACTTTTACGCTTAGCACTTCTCCTATTTACTCTTATAAAGAGGTAAAAGTGAACCTTGGTTTAGTGCGCATGAAAGTCGGTGCTGCGCGCTCCAAGATCGCATCAATAATTTCCGCCATTCTGCTGACTAGTCTTTTTGTTTCAATCCCTGTTCCAGCTAGTGCTAACAACTGTGTACCAACCACAACAACCAATATTGGTCTCGAAACGGTTTTAACTTTTGGAAATACTGGAAGTTGTAACTGGCAAGTTCCCACTGGAGTTACATCTGTACGAGTGTTAGTTGTTGGCGGCGGCGGTTCAGGTAGTGGCGGAATCTCTGGAAGATGGTTTGGCGCTGGCGGCGGCGGCGGAGCAGTTGTCGAGAATCAATCTTTCACTGTTACACCAGGTGCCGCTGTCGCAA
>JBIIZR010000017.1:0-12798 GCA_044346185.1 Candidatus Planktophila sp. | reverse complement strand
GCACCAGTCAGACCTAAACGTTCTGCGATGATCACTGCCATATCTTCTGGAGCCGCTGTAACTAAATAGACTTCAATGCCTTCGGCAACTAAAGATTGAGCAATTTCAATTGTTCCTTGCCAAATTGCTGGCGAGACGTATTCATCATAAATTTCTTGAGCAATTGCTTCGATATCTTTTACGTTATGACCACCAATGAAATCTGTCGCGGCATCTTGAAATCTTTGGATCTCTTCAGTGTTCTCTTTGCCCGTTAAGCGAAATCTCAGGTTGGCTAAAACAAATCGAGAAATATCCTTCTTGGTGAAGTAACCACGCTGATACATACCTCGGCCCAAGAAGTAAATTACTGAACCGCGGATAAGCGTGTTATCGACATCGAAGAAGGCAGCCCGTTTGCTCGTGAGTGCCATGTCACTACCTTAGCGAGAGAACTGCTTTAGGGACGCTTTATGCTTTACCAATGAGTTCAACGGTGCATGTAGTTCGTCATGGAGAAGTCCATAATCCTGAGAAAATTTTATATGGTCGCCAGCCTGGTTGGAGATTGTCTGAGCGTGGGCAAGAGATGGCACAAACAATTGGCGAATGGTCAAAGAGTTTAAATCTGGGAGCTCTTCATGTTTCACCCCTGCAGCGTGCTCAAGAAACCGCAGCACCTATTGCAGCTGCACATAATATTTCAATAACTACCGATGATCGTTTGATTGAAGCCGCAAACATTTTTGAAGGAAAACCATTTGGAGTTGGCGATGGAGTTTTGCGTCATCCAGCTGCTTGGAAACATTTGTGGAATCCATGGAAACCTTCTTGGGGAGAACCATACGAGGAGCAAATCTCTCGCATGCTTGCAGCAATCTTTGCAGCAAATAAAGCTGCTAATGGTAAAGATGCTATTTGCGTATCTCACCAGCTACCAATCTGGATCTTAAGAAGTGCAATTGAAAATCGTCGCTTGCTTCATGATCCTCGTAAACGAGAGTGCACCCTGGCATCTGTGACTAGTGTTCATTTTGATGACGAAGGAATGATTACAGGACTTTCATATTCAGAACCTGCTCGCCACTTGTTACCCGAGAAGAAGTAATGAAAAAACTCGCCGCATTTATTGTTCTTGCCTTTGCATTAACGGCTTGTGGCGGTGGAGGAACTTCAGCTTCTGAGGAAAGTTTTGTTTCTGGCGATGGGTCGACTACTTATATTAAAAGTTCAGA
Source organism: Candidatus Planktophila sp. (assembly GCA_044346185.1). GTDB lineage: Bacteria > Actinomycetota > Actinomycetes > Nanopelagicales > Nanopelagicaceae > Planktophila. Next base: position 11,584 of record JBIIZR010000017.1, on the reverse strand, counting down.
TCGCAAGATTGCTCCGGCCATTACCGGAATGACCTTGTCAGGGGATAACTACACTTACCAAAAAGACAGAGTCGCCGTAGTTAATGTCTGGGCTTCGTGGTGTTCGCCTTGTCGCGCAGAAGCTCCGACCTTGGTTGCTTTGGCAAACAAATACACAGATGTTGCATTCATCGGAATTCTGACCCGTGATAATCCAGCAAACGCTGAAGCTTTCGAGCGTAGATTCAAAATTCCTTATCCAACAGTTATTGATGACTCAATTCTGCTTGGTTTTAAAGGCTCTTTACCGGCCAATGCAATTCCTACAACGGTAATTTTGGATAAATCAGGATATGTAGCTGCCAGAATCTCTGGCGTTGTTACAGTGGCATCACTATCTGAACTGATTGAGAAAGTTTCTGCCGAATGAGAGAGTTCTTTGTCGAGCAAATCTTTTCAGGGTTTTTACTAACAGCTTTTCCATTTGCTTTTATTGCTGGCGTGATTTCATTTCTTTCGCCATGCGTGCTACCACTTGTTCCGGGCTATTTGTCTTTTGCGGCAGGCTTTTCAGTTAGTCGCGGAAAGTTATTGTTGGGGTCAACCCTGTTTGTTTTAGGCTTTAGTTTGGTTTTTATCTCATACGGTGCAATTTTTGGTGGCCTAGGAAACCAACTCTCTGCAAATGAAGAATTGATATCTCGGGTACTAGGAATCTTGACTATCTTCCTTGGTTTTGTTTTTTATGGTCGTTTCCCATTTTCTCCAACAATTCGTCCGAAGATGCGAACAACTGGGGGCCTACTGGGTGCACCAATGTTGGGTATTCTCTTTGGAATTGGCTGGACGCCATGTATCGGACCAGCACTTGCTGCGGTGCAAACCTTGGCATTTCAGGAATCTAGTGCGGTTCGAGGCGCAGTTCTATCATTTGGTTATTGCTTAGGTTTAGGTCTGCCATTTATTGTGTCGGGATTGTCTTTAGATAAGTCGGCAAAACTTCGCTCGCTGATTTACCGCCGCGGTGATGTGATCTCGAAAATCGGGGGCATTTTTCTAATAACTCTTGGTCTATTACAAGTTTTGGGTTTCTGGAGTCAGATAATGAACTCAATGCGTTCTCTAATCTCTGACTTTATTCCGGTGATCTGATGAGCCAGCAAACTCAAATTCCTGAACTAGACAATGTTGGCCTACTTCGCTTCATGTGGAGACAGCTAACAAGTATGCGTACAGCTTTGATTCTGCTTCTTTTGGTAGGAATCGCCGCAATTCCAGGATCACTGGTCCCGCAAAGAACTCAAAACCCACTTCAGGTGGGGCAATACTTCAAAGATTCACCAGAACAAGCACGTTGGATGGACCGCTTTTATTTATTTGATGTCTATGGGTCACCTTGGTTTAGTGCGATTTATATTTTGCTCTTCATTTCACTTATTGGTTGTGTACTTCCACGCACTTTTGAACACTTCAAGGCTGCGCGAGTGTTGCCACCTGCCACGCCAAAGAATTTGTCTCGATTAGAACATCATCAATCGTGGAGCCCACAAGGCAATGAACTTGACCTTGCTCGCGATTGGTTTAAATCAAAGCGCTTTAGAGTCCTAGAAACTAATGGCTCTCTAGCAGCTGAAAAAGGTTTTACTCGCGAGACCGGAAATCTATTCTTTCACTTAGCTCTGATTTTGATCCTACTAGGAATTAGTTTTAGCTCACTCTTTGGAATGCGGGGTGAAGCGATTATTAACGTTGGTGAGCGATTTGTTAATACTTCAACTAGTTACGATACTTTAATGCGCGGAAAGCTTTTTCGAGATTCAAGTATCCCTACATTCATGTTGACCGCTGATAAATTTGATGCACAGTACAACCTTGAAACCAGCGCGCCAGAGGATTACACCCTCGACGTTTCTTTACTTCGAGACGGTTCTACGAAAATAGAAAAGAAAACAATCAAAGTTAATAGCCCGATGACAATTGGCATGACGCGCATCTACTTACAAGCCAATGGTTATGCACCTGTTGTGACAGTTCGGGACTCAATGGGTGATGTCGCTTTTCAAGGTCCAGTAACTTTCTTGCCACAAGATGCAAACCTTCGTTCGATCGGTGCAATCAAAGTTCCTGATGCAGTTCCACAAGTTGGCTTCTTAGGATCCTTCCTTCCAACTTATGTGCGCGATGGAGAAAGTGGGGGAGCAAGTGCTTTTCCTAAAGCACTAAATCCTCGATTGCTACTTTCAGTCTGGAGCGGTGATTTAGATTTGGACTCAGGAATTCCACAATCTGTTTATCGACTTGATACAACGGATATGACTCAGATTGGTTTAAAGGGGTTAAAGCCTGGCGAGAGCTTTGAATATGAAGGTGGATCAATAACTTTTGAAGGTTATGTGCAATGGGTGAACCTTAACTTTGTAGCAGATCCTGGAAAGCACCTTGCATTGCTTGGCGGTATTGTTGCCATCCTTGGGTTGTTAGCTTCTCTATTTACTCGCAGACGAAGAATTTGGATTCGAGTAGGAGACCAAGTCGAAGTTGCAGCGTTGGCGAAGAATGCAGCTCCGGGCTTAGAGGTTGAAATGCAGGGATTTGTGAAGATGTTAAAGGGAGAGAAATAGATGTCACGTTCGTGGGCTTTTGCATCAAATTACTTGGTGTACTCAGCGATGGCTGTCTATGCGATCTCATTTCTTGCGCACTTGATTGAAACTGCTTGGGCGGTAAAAGTGCCTACAGATAAATCCGCAGTGTTGGATTACAAACGGACTGAAAAAGTTGCACGAATTGCAACTGCATTGATGATTCTAGGTTTTCTACTTCTATTTGCTGGAGTAATTGCACGAGGCATTTCTGCCGGAAGAGTACCTTGGGGAAATATGTACGAGTTCTCAATTACTGGTGCTTTAGCTTTTTCAGGCGCTTATCTTTTGGCGCTTCGAAAGTATGACCTTCGTTGGTTGGGACTTTTAGTTTCTGTCTCTGTGCTTTTAACTATTGGAACTGCGATCACGGTTTTATACGTTCCAAGTGCTCCATTGGTGCCTGCCCTTAAGTCCGAATGGCTCGTTATTCACGTTTCAACTGCAATCATTTCTGGTGGAGTGTTTTTACTTTCAAATGTAATTGCATCTGCATACTTGTATTTAGATCGCATGGAGAAAAAGGGCGAGCGAACACCATGGGCTAAACGTTTGCCAGATTTAGAAACACTTGATCTATTGTCTTATCGCCTTGTGGCATTTGTATTTCCGCTATGGACATTCTCCGTAATTTCAGGAGCAATTTGGGCAGAAAGTGCGTGGGGTCGTTACTGGGGTTGGGATCCAAAAGAAACTTGGGCTTTTATTACTTGGGTTGCATACGCCGCGTATCTACATGCCCGCGTAACCATTGGTTGGCGCGGTCGACGTGCAGCATGGCTGTGCCTATTTGCTGGCTCAACATTTTTGTTCAACTATGTTTATATAAATATTTGGGGAACCGGAAAGCACACGTATTCGGGGCTCTAGAGCTTCCTTAAGAAATCTGGATCATCATCTGGTGGAAGCATGCGGCGCTTAGGCCCCTTACCTCTCTTTGGCTTGTTACGACCAGCAATTAAATAAGCAATTGGGCCTATTGCAACCGCTTGCGGTCCCAAAATAATTATCAGAAGTAACCAACCCCACTTTGGTAAGTTTTTAATCTGTGACTCATCGGTGCGCGCACAATCAATCAACGCATAGATGGTTAATCCAAAGATTAGAACCACGGGGATGAATTTCAGCATGTTCTTATTGTATCCCTAAGCCAACAGCAAGCAAGAGAGCAAAAGTCATTTGCAGTTTTGCGGTTTTACCAAGAGCCGGAATCAAATCTTTACCTGAAATACCACTTAAAACTTGCCTTGAGATTGAGTAGCTCAAGGGTAGTGCTAACAAGGTAAGAAGCACGGTTGGAATCAATGTCGCGACAGCAGCGATGTGAGCAAGCAGCAGAAGCCCTACATACATAAGTCGAGCTTTACGATCACCAATACGGACGGCAACAGTTAGTTTGCCAACTAGTTCATCCTTAGGCCTGTCACGAAGATTGTTAATTGCAAGAATGGCACATGAAAGTGCGCCCATTGGCACAGAGACGATAAAACTCAAAAGTGTTAGCTCTTCGGTTTGTGCGTAGTAAGAACCCATTGTTGCGATTACACCGAAGAAGAGAAATACAGATAATTCGCCCAACCCTCTGTAACCATAAGGATTCTTGCCTCCCGTATATCCCCAAGCAGCTGCGATAGAGATAACGCCAACAAGAATTAGTAATGGTGAAGTTAAGAAAGCTAGCCAAGTGCCAGCAGCGCTTGCAATTGCAAAAGAAATAAAGGCAGCAGCTTTTACAGATTTAGCTGATGCCATACCGCTGGCGACTAAGCGAATAGGACCAACGCGGTCAGCATCCGTTCCCTTAACTCCATCGCTGTAATCATTGGCAAAGTTAACGCCGATCTGAAGCCATACCGCTACCTTTAAAGCTAAGAGCGCACGAAACCAATTGAAATCCGCACCGACAAGTGCGGTTGCAACTACAACTGGCGCGATTGCAGCAGGAAGAGTGCGGGGGCGTGCGCCAAGTATCCATTTATTCATTTGATAACTCTTGTGCCAATCTCTTGCGATCAACTTTTCCAATACCAAGCAAGGGTAGCGAGTTTACGAAATGAATACCTTTTGGTTTTGCAAAAGCTCCTACTTTTTCTTCCAGCACTGAACTAATCCGGTCTGTATCGACTTCACCAACAACAGCAATGTGCAAGGTTTGCCCCCATTGCGGATCATCCATTGAAAAGGCAGCGCAATGAATATCTGGAAAGTTTTCATTCAAAATGCTTTCGACATTATTGAGCGATAGATTTTCGCCGCCAGAAATGATGACATCATCTGATCGACCAATTACAACAAGTTTCTCATCTACAAATTCGCCTAAATCTTTAGTCTCAAACCAACCATCTGATAAATCAAGATTTAATGCCAGAATACGTCCGCGAATAAAAATAGAACCACCACGAACTTCGACCTCTGTTCCTTCAAGAATTTCACCGTTGTACACGCATCCACCTGAAGTTTCACTCATTCCATAAGTGGTCACAACATTTATTCCAGCAGCAGTTGCTTGATTGCGGATAGCGTTTGAAAGTGCTGCGCCACCCACCAAAACTTTCTGAGCTCCTTGTAAATGTTTCAGTAAATGATCATCTCCATTGAGTGCACGGAAGAGTTGTGTTGGAACAATTGCAGTGAAGTTAACTCGTGGATATTCACCTGAATGATTGCGAAGATCGACAGGAATTGTTCCTAATTCAAAGGCTCGAACAAAGACATTAACCGCAGCTACATGAGTCAAAGGCAATAGCAACGACCAAGTGTCCCCAAGTTTTGCTCCGACAAAAGCGTTAGAGGCGCGAGCAGATGAAACCAAAGCGTGCGAGGACAAAAAGATTTCCTTGGGTGTGCCTGTTGTGCCCGATGTGCCAATTACGACCGCGGCTTGCGTCGGGCCGAACTCTGAATTGACCTCACCAAATCCAAGGGTGGGGCCATTACCTGCGAGAGCCGCTGTGATGTCCCTCGCTAATAGCGGAGTTTCCCATGCAGGGCTGACCCGCAGAATTTTTCGTTGTGACGAGTTATCCATTGCCGTCGTAGGCTATCGCTAGCAACGACGATGGGGGAAATGTGAGCAAGCCGATCAAGCGCGAATTTGGTAGCCGTGAGATTCCACAATGGGTGACGGCACCTGGCGGAGAAGATTTTGTAGATATCAGATATCAAATGGGCGATGGAATTGCCAAGATCACTATTAATCGACCACAGCTTCGCAACGCATTTCGCCCCCAAACAATTATTGAATTGATCGAAGCATTTAATCTGGCTCGCGATAATGAAGAAGTCGGCGTAATCATCTTTACTGGTGAAGGAACCGAAGCGTTTTGCTCTGGTGGAGACATCAGTGTGCGTGGCGATGACGGATATTTAGGCGAAGATAAGTTGGCCAAGAAAGGAATTGGCCGCCTCAATGTTTTAGATCTTCAAGTTCAAATTCGCCGCACACCGAAACCAATAGTTGCAATGGTTGCGGGTTGGGCAATTGGTGGTGGCCATGTGCTTCATGTGGTGTGTGATTTAACTATCGCTGCAGACAATGCAAAGTTTGGTCAGACAGGTCCTATGGTCGGGTCATTTGATGGTGGTTACGGCGCTGGACTATTAGCAGAACATGTTGGTCAAAAGAAGGCCCGCGAGATTTGGTTTATGACGCGCGAATACAGTGCGCAAGAAGCTTTAGATATGGGATTAGTAAATACAGTTGTTCCTGTTGCCGAACTAGAAGCCGAAACAGTTTCGTGGTGCCGTGAGATGCTACGCAATTCACCAATGGCGCTACGTTTGCTAAAGGCTAGTTTGAACGCTGCTACCGATGGTTTAGCTGGGGTTCAGCAACTTGCTGGCGATGCAACACTTCTGTTTTATATGACTGAAGAAGGTCAAGAAGGTCGCGATGCGTATCAACAAAAGCGAAAGCCTGACTTCGGAAAATTCCCTAAGCGCCCATAATTTATGGATCAACAACTTCTGGACACCTTGCGCGTAATTGCGCTGCCAATGAAAACTAAATTTCGTGGCATAACTGTTCGTGAAGTTGCACTGTTTAAAGGGGAATATGGTTGGGCAGAGTTCTCACCATTTCTGGATTACGACGATGCCGAATCAGTACCATGGTTAGCAAGTGCCATAGAAGCAGCCACCACGCCAAAACCTAAGCTTTATCGCACATCGGTAGCCATAAATGGAACTATTCCAGCACTTAATGACCAAGATGAATTAAAGAGAGTTGTTGATTCATTTCCGGGGGTCAACACCTTTAAAGTAAAAGTAGGTACCAACCTTGCCGAAGATTTGGTGCGCATTGATGTCATTCGTGCTTTGCAACCACAGGCAAAGATACGAATTGATGTCAATGGGCTGTGGAGTGTTGACCAGGCCGAAACATTTTTAGATATAGTTGGCGAAATTGAATATGCAGAACAGCCCTGTGCAACTATTTCAGAATTACGCGAGTTGAAAAGTAGAACTTCAGTCAAGATTGTCGGAGACGAAATTCTACGAAAAGCTGCTGACCCTTTTAAGGTTGATTTAAACGGTGCAATTGATTACTTAATGCTCAAGGTTCAACCTTTGGGTGGAATCAAGAGAGCACACGCGATTGCCGAGCATCACAAATTACCTGTTGTTGTATCAAGTGCACTCGAAAGCGCCGTAGGAATCAATTACGGCTTAACTCTTGCCGCATCTTTTGAAGAAATGAACTTTGATTGCGGTCTTGGTACCGGGTCGTTGCTTGCAGCAGATGTAGCCCATTTGCCAATTGTTGATGGAAAGATCCAAATTTCAGAGTTTGAACCACAGTTAGATGGTTTAGATGTGGCATCGGATCGCTTCGAATGGTGGAAGAATCGGATTATGAGAACCGCGGAGCTCTTAAAGTGAATAATTCAACCTCACTAGCCCGCGTTGTAGTTCGCCAAATTATTGAATCAGGAATCACAGATGTTGTGATTTCACCAGGATCACGCAATGCACCCTTATCACTAGCCTTTTTTGCCGCTGCTGAACAAAAGTTAATCACGGTTCATGTGCGCATTGATGAGCGCACCGCAGCTTTCTTTGCTTTAGGAATCATTAAGGCGACTGGCCGTCCCGTTGCAGTTGTCTGCACTAGCGGAACTGCGGTAGCTAACTATCACCCAGCAGTTCTAGAAGCCCATCACACAAATACACCGCTACTCGTGTTAACCGCAGATCGCCCTGCAATGTTGCGCAGAACTGGTGCAAACCAAACAACAGAGCAGGCTCGTATTTTTGGCAAAGCGGTCAGATATTTTGCAGATGTTGATGGGCCTGTTTACCCGATGGAATTACCTCTAGATAGTTTGAGGGCGGGGCCAGTTCATTTAAATCTTCAATTTGATGAGCCATTACTGCCTGATGATTCAGCTGACTGGCTATCTGAAATCGTTGTGGCACCAAAGAGTTTTGTGAATCGAGCTAAATCAGCAACCTTGCGATTGGTAGGCGCACGGGGAGTTGTTGTAATCGGTCACGATCGCGCCGGCTTATCAGTCGAAGAAATCACCAAGTTCACAAAAACTCTTAGTTGGCCCGTCATTACCGAAGATCCTTTGTCATTTCCTGATGCAATCGCGCACGCATCTATTTTCTTAACTTCTCAAGAAATTAGAAGCACTTTGATTCCACAATCTGTTTTAGTGATTGGTAGAACCACTCTTTCACGTTCAATCAATGCATTTATTAAATTAAGTCCGATTACATATGTTGTGGATCCCCGAACAGCAACGGTTGATACCGATCGCCAGGCCGATCGTGTTTTTACATCGCTTCCTGATTTACAGGGTGTCATTCAATCTGATGAATGGATTGCTACCTGGAACAAAGTAGCTGAACGAAGCAAAAAACTGGTTGCATCTCTTGATGGTTGGAATGAAGCGGTTATTGCGCGCACAATCGCCGCAGCAATCCCTAATGAAACCGCACTGTTTGTTTCATCATCTAGACCAATTCGAGACCTTGAAGGTTTTGCAGTTCCACGTAGCGGTGTTATTACCTATGCCAACCGAGGTTTAGCTGGCATTGATGGGAATGTTTCTACAGCTCTTGGAATTGCTTATGCTCATAAAGCTACCATTGCGATTCTGGGTGATCTTTCATTCCTGTATGACCTAACAGGTTTGATTCAGAAAGAAGAAATCAACTGCCGATTTATTGTCATCAATAATGATGGTGGTGGAATCTTTTCAACTCTGCCGCAAAGAGGTTCACAAGGGTTTGAAACTGTGTTCGGAACACCACATGGACTTAACCCAGCAGAAATTGCTAAGACAATGGGAGTTTCAGCAAAACAGATTTCTTCTATCAAAGAGCTAGAGGCAGAAATTAAGTCACCAATTTCAGGTATTAGTGTTGTTGTCTGCGATGTTCCAGATCGAGAAAGTAATGCAGATAATCTCAAAGCTATTTATGACTCACTAAAGTCGTTCTAAAGACACAGTTCTATGTAAGTGCGCTCCGCATAGGAGCAAACTTTGCATAAGTTTCAGCCAGTTCAACTTCAGGATCTGAACCATCTACGATCCCGCACCCAGCAAAAATTCGAATCGAATCCCCATTTATCTGCCCACAACGCAGTGCGATTCCAAGTTCGCCATCACCGGCAGCATCAATCCAGCCGACCGGCCCTGCATAGCGGCCCCTGGGCATTCCCTCTATTTCAGCGATCAACTGTGCAGCTTGTGGGCGTGGAGTTCCGCAGACTGCAGCCGAAGGATGAAGCTGTTCCAAAATTGTAAAAGCATCAACATGCGAAAGTGTTTCAACCAAAGCACCAGTTACATCCGTTGCAAGGTGCATCACATTTGCAAGGTGCAACACAAACGGTGATTCTGGAACATTTGTTGAAGAACAGAAAGGTTCGATGGCATCTGCAACCGATCGCACCGCATATTCATGTTCTGCAAGGTCTTTCGAAGACCGGGCAAGTGAGCCTGCTAAAGCAAGATCTTTAGCATCATCTCCGGTTTTGCTAATTGTTCCGGCAAGCACGCGTGAGGTAACCATTCCGCGTGAAAGGCGCAGCAGTAGCTCAGGAGTTGCACCAACTAAACCTGAGATAGCAAACTTCCAAGTTGTTGGGTACTCAAGTGCAAGTCTGTTCAAAATGGTGCGCGGATCAATTGCTTTGTTTGATGTCGCGGTCAAATCTCGAGCAAGTACAACTTTGTCTAAGTCGCCTTTTTGAATTCTAGAAACCGCGGTAGCAACCTTGGCTTTCCATAAATCATTTGCCTCAGGCTCTTCATTCCATTTCATCGCACCATTAGAGAAATGATCTGGCTCTGTTTTCAAATCTGGTTGCGAATCTGTTCCGATCCAGGTAATCCAAGACTTACCGCTCTTTGTTCCAACAACTACTTGTGGAATAACAAGAACTGACACATCTTCAGGTGCAAATGAAAAAGATGCAAACAAAACTGGACCAGTGCCACTTCCGTGCACCGTGTTGTTAATCGTTAATTTTTCTAACTGTTTTTGCCACCAGTGACGCGCATCAGCAAATCTATGGGGGCCACTAACTGTTGTTGTTGCATACGTTCCCCAACCAACCAAACCTTCACCACTGCGCACCCATGCAAGAGGTTGAGAATCTGGAAGTAAATCCAACAACGGCAAATGCTCGCCAAGGCGGGTCGTTGTAACTGGAACCAGTTGAACCATTGGGGAAAAACTCTCCTCTAAATCGTGCCTGTGTTGTTGTGGCGCTGAGTTGTGGATGAGCCTACTTCAAGGGAGAATATGCGCATGTCCCGCGCTAATTTGAACAAAGATCCCGATGAAGTCGCGGCCATGTTTGATGGCGTCGCCAAGCGTTATGACCTCGTCAACGATCTTTTGAGTTTGGGCCGAACCAAGGCCTGGCGTAAAGCTGCAACAAAAATCATCGCTCCAGCACCGGGAATGGTGATTTTGGATCTGGCAGCTGGTCCAGGCTCATCCTCTGAACCACTTTTTAAAGCTGGGGCCACCGTATTTGCCACCGATTTCAGCGAGGGAATGCTGGCGCAGGGCCGAAAAGCTCGCCCATATCTGAACTTTTCCAAGGCCGATGCGCTGAACCTGCCCTTTGAGGCGGACAAATTTGATGTCGTCACCATTTCTTATGGCCTTCGAAACACAGCCGATTTCGATAAGGCGTTGGCCGAGGCCCGACGGGTCACAAAGCCAGGGGGCCGAATGGTCGTGGTTGAGTTCAGCCATCCAACCTGGCCTCCGTTTCGTACCATTTATACGGAATACCTAATGAAACTGCTGCCGATGATCGCCAAGCGGACCGCCTCTAACCCTGATGCCTACGTGTATCTGGCCGAATCGATCAGGGCCTGGCCCGATCAAGCGGCGCTGGCAGCTCGAATGGAAAAGGCGGGCTGGAACGGGGTCACCTGGAAAAACCTGACTTTTGGTGTTGTTGCAGTTCACAGCGGGATTAAGGGTTAGCGGTCGAGGGCATAGGCCTTTCGACCTTAGGATTTCGACCGTGAGATCCAATCCATATATCCCAATCTTGGTGATCGGCGCGATCGGCTTAGGCTTCGCGGTTTTCTCGGTCGTCGCCGGAGCGCTCGCAGGTCCAAAGCGTTACAACCGGGCCAAGTTAGATGCATATGAATGTGGAATTGAACCTTCGCCGCAAGCTGCCGAAGGTGGTCGTTTCCCAGTTAAGTACTTCTTAACAGCGATGTTGTTCATTATTTTTGACATTGAAATCGTCTTTTTGTATCCATGGGCGGTTGCTTTTGATTCACTCGGCATTTTTGGTTTGGTTGAAATGGCGATCTTTATTGCAACTGTCTTTGTTGCATTTGCATATGTTTGGCGCCGCGGCGGATTGGAATGGGACTAAAAAATGGGTCTTGAAGAGAAAATCCCAAGTGGGTTTGTCTTAACCTCAGTTGAAAAACTTGCAGGTTATATGCGCAAAAACTCGCTGTGGCCAGCAA
>JBIIZR010000076.1:0-3979 GCA_044346185.1 Candidatus Planktophila sp. | reverse complement strand
TTCATTACCTATGGAGGTTTCAACTATTAATGTCTCAAAGAGCACAGGGGGCGACCGTGGCTGAAAACCTCGAACCGTTAAAGCCAAAGGATCTTGGTATTAACGATGTTGAATTTTATGAAGTAGAACAAACACCTCCGGTGGGCTTCTTTGGTGCCATGAAGGGATTTTGGGTTACCTTCTCAACGATCTTCAAGAAGCCTTTGACCGTTGAATACCCAGAAGTTAAAGCTCCAACTGAAGATCGTTTTCATGGTCGTCACCAACTTAATCGCCACCCTGATGGATTAGAAAAGTGCATTGGTTGCGAACTCTGTGCATGGGCATGTCCAGCAGATGCGATTTATGTTGAAGGTGAAAGCAACACCGAAGAAAATCGTATGTCTCCAGGTGAGCGCTACGGCAAGGTCTATCAAATTAACTACCTACGCTGCGTTTTCTGCGGATTGTGTATTGAGGCTTGCCCAACTCGTGCATTAACCATGACAAACGAGTACGAACTTGCCGATGATTCTCGTGCAAAATTGATCTTTGAAAAGCAGGATCTTTTGGCTCCATTGCGCCAGGGAATGCTTATGCCGCCACATCCCATGTACCCAGATATGACAGATACCAACTATTACAACGGTGATGTGAAAGGTGCACATCCATCACAGGCTAAAAACCCGGGGGATATTCAGTCATGATGCAGTTAGCACTAGAGGTTGGCCAAACAGCTAAACCTGAAGCGGTTATGTTTTGGATCCTTGGACCAATGGCTGTAGTTGCAGCACTTGGAATGTTGCTCGTTAAGAAAGCGGTTCATTCTGCAATCTTGATGGCATTTGTAATGGTTGTCTTGGCAATCTTCTACATCGCTCAAGATGCAGTCTTCCTTGGAATTGTCCAGGTAGTTGTTTACACCGGAGCCGTAATGATGCTCTTCTTATTCATTTTGATGTTGGTCGGTGTTGATACATCCGATTCATTAACAGAAACTATTGCAGGACTTCGCCCAATCGCCATTACCGCGGCGGTTGGCTTCGGTGGATTAATGGTCGCACTATTAGGACGAGCTACTTTAGGTCGCCAAGCTGTTGGATTGGCTGATGCAAATGCAAATGGAAATGTTGAAGGTATTGCATATGCACTGTTCTCAACTTACGTTTTCCCATTTGAAGTTGTTTCTGCACTATTAATCACTGCCGCTATGGGTGCGATGGTTCTTGCGCATAGTCAACGCACAACCGCTCGACCAACTCAGCGCCAACTTTCAATCAACCGTTTCCGCGGTAAGTCACTGGGCAGCGCAGCGGGACTTCCTGGTCCTGGTGTTTATGCTCGCCACAACGCTGTAGATGTTCCAGCTCTTCTTCCAGATGGAACTCCTGCACCAACATCAGTCAACGCAAGCCTTGAAGCCCGCGGTGACATGTTGGATTACAAGAGCTTTGATCTTGCTGAAGTGAATACGCAGATCGAGGAGGAGAAGTAATGGACGCCTCCAATTACCTCTACATCTCAGCGCTCCTCTTTACTATCGGAGCCGTTGGCGTAGTTGTTCGTCGCAACGCAATCGTTGTCTTTATGTGTATCGAGCTCATGCTCAACGCTGCAAACCTTTCATTTGTAACTTTCTCACGCATTAACGGCAACCTAGATGGCCAGGTAATGGCTTTCTTTACGATGGTTGTTGCTGCCTGCGAAGTAGTAGTGGGCCTAGCAATCATTGTGACGATTTATCGATCACGCCGATCAGCATCTGTCGATGATGCTAGTTTGTTGAAGCGATAACAATGACTACTTCAACTTCATTGGTTTATTTGATTGCGCTACCGCTGGCTGGTGCAGCAATTCTTCTTCTAGGTGGACGTCGCACTGACAAGTGGGGACACCTACTAGGAACTGCGATGTCAGCTTCGGCATTTGGTGTGGGTCTGTATCAATTGATGTTGATGCTCGATCGCCCAACTGAACAGCGCCCAATTTCACAAAAACTTTTTGAGTGGATCAACGTAGGAGATTTCAAGGTTGACGCAGGTTTGTTGCTTGATCAGCTTTCTATCTGTTTTGTTCTTCTGATTACTGGTGTCGGAACTTTGATCCATATTTATTCGATCTCGTACATGTCTGAAGACAAGGATCGTCGCCGATTCTTTGCTTACCTAAACCTCTTTATTGCAGCGATGTTGGTTTTGGTACTTGGCGATAGCTACCTCAGCCTTTATGTTGGCTGGGAAGGCGTTGGTCTTGCCTCTTACCTACTTATTGGTTTCTGGAATCAAAAGCCTGCATATGCAACCGCATCTAAAAAAGCTTTTGTAATGAACCGCGTTGGTGACATGGGATTGTCTTTTGCGATCATGATCGCTTTTGCAACTATGGGCACTGTTTCATTTGCAGGTGTACAAGAGCAGGTAAACAACACATCTGAAGCAGCACTGACCGGTATGGGAATCATGCTTCTGGGCGCCGCAGCTGGAAAGTCTGCGCAGTTCCCACTGCAAGCATGGCTTGGCGATGCGATGGCTGGACCAACCCCCGTTTCAGCACTTATTCACGCTGCAACAATGGTTACAGCAGGCGTTTACTTGATTACTCGTACAAACTTTGTCTTTGATGCCGCACCAACTGCGCAGCTATTGGTTGTGATTGTTGGCGCAATAACTTTGATGTTTGGTGCTGTAATCGGTACCGCAAAAGATGACATCAAGAAAGCTCTTGCTGCTTCAACGATGTCACAGATCGGTTACATGACTCTGGCTGCTGGATTAGGTCCAGTTGGTTACGCATTCGCAATCATGCACTTGCTAACTCACGGCTTCTTTAAGGCAGGAATGTTCTTGGGTGCTGGTTCCGTAATGCATGGAATGAATGATGAAGTAAACATGCGCAAGTACGGTGCACTCCGTAAGTTCATGCCAATCACCTTTATTACCTTTGGTCTTGGCTATCTTGCAATTTTAGGTGTCCCACCATTTGCTGGTTTCTATTCAAAGGACATGATCATTGAAACTGCATTTGATGCAGGCGGTGTAAAGGGAATCATTCTTGGCATAACAACTTTGATTGGCGCGGCAATAACCGCTTTCTATATGACCCGCGTAATGATTCTTACTTTTACGGGAACAAAGCGTTGGGATGATGATGCTCATCCACACGAGTCTCCGTGGTTGATGTGGTTGCCAATGGCAATTCTTGCAATTGGTTCAGTTTCATCCGGATACCTACTTCATCGTGGCGATGCGTTAGAAAACTGGCTTCACCCGTTGTTTAATCACAGCGAGGAATATCAGAAGCACTTGCTAGAACCAATTGTGGTTTCAGCACTTGCCTTAACTATGGTTTCTATCGGAGTCGCGATCGCTTACTTCAAGTACACACGCCAAGAGGTTCCATCAGTGGCCCCAGAAGATGTTTCAGTCTTTACCAAGATTGCACGTCAAGACCTGATGCAGGATCGATTCAATGAAGCGGTCTTCATGCGTCCAGGGCAGGGATTAACTGCAACCTTGGTTGCAGCAGATGAAGTCGTTGTTGATGGCGCTGTTCGCGGTATCGGTCAGGTAGCTATGGGTTCAGGATCGGCGCTACGAGGCCTCCAAAGTGGCTATGTTCGAAGCTATGCAGCAATGATTTTGGTAGGCGCAATTGCGCTTATCGCAGCTATTTGGGTGGTGATTTAGTCATGAAATGGTTATCACTATTAATGCTTTTGCCTTTGGCGGGTGCAGCAATCATTTCTGCACTTCCAAAAAGCAATGAGAAGGCTGCAAAGCAAGCAGCTCTAGGTACAACTCTTGTCGTAATGGCTGTAACCATCGCAATGGCGGTTGGCTTCCAGCGTGACAATGTGAATCTGCAGTTTGTTGAAAATTACGCTTGGATCCCAAGCTTTGGAATCAACTTCTCTTTAGGTGTAGATGCAATTGCACTGGTCTTGATTTTGATGTCAGTAATTCTTGCGCCAATTGTTGTTCTTGCTGGTTGGGATGAAGCA
>JBIIZR010000016.1:0-13121 GCA_044346185.1 Candidatus Planktophila sp. | reverse complement strand
ATTTCATCGACACCAATAAGAATTGAATCATTAGGAACATGTAGCAATACTTTGGCCGCACTTTCTGGAATCCACTTGAAGAACTTGTTGAAGTGTGGGATCACACGAATTTCAGGAAGCAGATTCAGGCCTGCAGTTGGCGCTTTCTTCAATAGACGAAAGTTTGGAATCTGAGCTGAAAGAACCATCGCACCAGCGCTACAGCCCGCAAGTGATGCACCGCTTTGCCAGTTTTCAACTATTGCTGCCCATACCGGTGTGTCAATCAAAACGTCTGCAAGATGATGTGGGTCTCCCCCTGACATGTACATCAACGCGGTGTTCTTAATTGCATCCACATGTTCTTGCTTGAATGCATCATCGCGACTGTAGATCGGCAAGAAGATTGGTTGTACACCTATGCGTTCTGCTTGTTGCTGGCCAAGGTTTTTCCAATAGTTAAGGCTGTCCTGACTTTCAAGCCCTGCCGCAGTTGGAATTTGGACATAGGCCGACGCTTTGCCATTGGCAAGGCCATCATTGATCAAGGATTTTTCAAATGCCGCCATTGCAGGCAGGTATTCACCTGATCCAACTAGTGCAAGTGACCCATTCATGAAGTCAGTGTAGGTGCTTACTTCTTGAAGGCTTTAACAATCTGCTCTGCTGCCCCACTTAGTTCAGCCGGAATAACCCAAACCTTGCTTGCGGTTCCATTTGCAATTGCTGGAAGCTGTTGCAAGTACTGATACGCCAAGACTTTTTCATCTGGATTAGCTTCGTGTACAGCACCAAATACTTTCTTAATCGCAGCGGCTTCACCTTCTGCTCGAAGAATTGCAGCTTGTGCATCACCTTCTGCTCGCAAAATCTCTGCTTGACGTGCACCTTCTGCAGTAAGAATTTGGCTCTGCTTTTCACCTTCTGCGGTCAAAATTGCGGCGCGCTTGTCACGCTCTGCACGCATTTGCTTTTCCATTGACTCTTGAACACTTGGAGGTGGATCGATCGCCTTGAGTTCAACTCTGTTTACACGAACGCCCCACTTGCCGGTTGCATCATCTAGAACTCCGCGCAAAGCAGCGTTGATTGAATCACGAGAAGTTAACGCTGCTTCTAGGTCAAGGCCACCAACAACATTTCTTAGGGTTGTAACGGTCAACTGCTCGATTCCCTGAATTACATTCTCAATTTCATACGTTGCAGATTTTGGATCAGTGACTTGAAAATAGATTACTGTGTCGATTGAAACCACCAGGTTGTCTTCAGTAATAACTGGTTGCGGAGGAAATGAAACAACTCGCTCGCGCATATCGATTAATGGTCTTAGACGATCAACAAAAGGAATAATGATGGTTAAGCCAGCACCAAGCGTGCGGTGATAGCGGCCAAGGCGTTCTACTAATCCGGCACTTGCTTGAGGGATTATGCGGATTGAGCGCGCAAGGATGACTCCAAAAATAACTACAAGAAGAACTAGTACTCCGAATGAGTAATTAATCATTGCCTAACCCCTTAGCTTGATAACTGCAGTTGCACCTTCAATTGAAAGCACTTCAACCCGTGAACCTGATGTGATTACCCCTGATTGCGTACGCGCGCTCCAGGTTTCTCCGTTTAACTTTACTTGACCTGATAAATCATTGACCTCTGTTAAAGCAAGTGCATCTGCTCCAACCAGTGCATCTACATTTGTTGCAAAATTAGGAGCTGTTTTCTTCAAGTGCTTCAGAGCAATTGGGCGCAAAATGAATAATGACAAAATCGCTGCAACTCCGAAGGTGAAGCCTTGAACCGCCATGTTGTATCCCATTGCATTAGCAATAGCTGCCATGAATGCCGAAAAGGCAAGTGATGCAAACAAAAGATCAACTGTCAGCATTTCAGCAACCAACAACGCACCACCTGCTGCTAACCACATCCAAATCTGCATGCTGTCCTCCAGTTGATTGTGGAAAGCCTACCCCCCGGGTTGCCCGAGGGCTACTTTTTATTCGAACAGAGTCCCGACAAAGACCTGCCAAGCAAGTGCTGATTTAGCGATCAAAGAAAGGGTGATGTAAGTCTTTTCTCCACGAAGATAGTCAGACCACTTTCCGACCTTCTTGTATTGCAGGTACTGGACAACTGCGAAGGTGTTAAAGAGAACGAAGAGTGAAACAACGATTCCGTAAACAAAGGCTGGAGCCTTGGCATTTGATGGTCCACCAATAGCCAGCACATAGAAAACAAGTCCCAACCAAGGGACGATTCCTGCGATACATCCGAAGATAAATGGGATCCAGCCGCCATTCCCAGGAGTTTCATATTTTTCTTGAAGCCAACCGAAGAGAATCATTGAAGCGTTAACACCAAATACCGAAATTAGTGCGACAACATCTGAAACTCCGCAAATCTGTGCGATTAAAACAATCATTACAGATGAGCTAATTGAGTACTCAACCCAACGGAAGTAGTTGCGATTCTGTGTTAGGCCTGCGCTGTAGCGTGCAAAGAACTTTGGTGAAACAACTAAGAAGTGGAAGAAGGCCGATAGGCCTAGGAATAGAGCAACACCTAAACCAACTGGTGTGTCGAATAAAGTGATCGGTTCAGCAAATGTGCTTCCTGGAGGGCCAGACATATAACGAGCAACAATTGGAAGGGTGAAGTCATTTGCAAGTGCCAAGACAGCGATCATCTGAACCAGGTGGAATACGCCAGCGATGATGTTGTAGCGGCGTAGCTTTGAAGTATTCATCTCTTTAGTCATGGCTTAAGAGTAAGCCAAGAAACCACTTTATCGGCGAAACCACGATCCAAAATTGGGACATGGACTCCTCCGTTTAACTTCCATAACTCTAAAGAGCCTTTGCTGCAATCAAAAGGGAAGGCTGATGTTTCCGCTCCCGACATAGTGGCGATGACATCCAACTGATTCTCAGGTTTGGCGGTGCATTGGTTGTTGTTGCTCCATCGCTTTATAACCTCATCAACTGATGGATAGCTCTGAGCAAATAATGCTCCGCCCGCGTACGAAATTGTTGCATCTGCATCACCATGAATGTGCAGAACATTGGCCGTCTTACCTGAACACTGCGCGGGATCGGCATCCATAGATCCTGCCAAACCCGCAATTGCGGCAATTGGGTTCTTGCTAGTACATAGATATTGGTAACTCATGAAGTGGCCATTGGAGTGACCAAATAAATAGACACGGGATTTGTCTAATACAAATGCATCTGCCATCTCATCAATTAACCCGTCAATGTATTTCACATCATTTACGCCACTCTTGGCAAAATCACAACAAGCATTAGAGGCGTTCCAATAGCGATTTCCTGATCGATCCATCATTCCATCGGGAGCAATGTAAGCAAGACCCGCTGCCAACGCTGATTCTTTAAGGTAGGTGTAATTAGTTTGCGAAATCGAATCTCCAGAATAACCATGCAGATTAATCAGAACGCCAATTGGGTTGTTCGATTGATTTGATTCAGGAAAGAAAACCTCTGCCGGACGATCTGCACCAATAGTGACGCTGGCTTTATTGGGAAACTCTTTGTTTCCAATTTCAGTACCAAGAGCTGAGATCAATAAAACTAAGTTAGCAAGTGCCACAATCATGATTGCTTTAAAAAGAATTGCTCCTGGAGCTTTAACTGTTAACAATGCACCGAGGATTCCAACAATCAAAAGTGCTGGTTGTGAACTTACCGAGTTCAGCAAAACAGTATTTGCCAAAAGGATTACGGCAATTGCTAACCTAGATGCTTTTTCGCCAATGATGCGCGGAAGAGAACGAATCCCTGATAGTCCATCTTCATCAAAATCTTTCAGCACATTTGCAAAATGCGCAGCTACACCTAACAGTGAACCTGCAGCCATCATCCACAATGGTGGAGTTTTATCTACCGCCAAAACAATTGATGCTGGTAGCGCTGCAAAGGCGATTACATATGGCAAAGGCGAAAGTGGTGTGTACTTAAAGTAGAAGTTGTAAGCAAGTCCAAAAGCGATACCCAGTAAATAAACCGTGCCGCCCTTTAATCCCAAAGGTCCAATGAGATTTACGATCACCGCTAGTGGAGTAACCACGAAGATTGCCGTGCGCAGTTGCTTTGGTGTAATCAATCCCGAAACTAATGGCTTTACAACTCGATCATGTTTTAGATCATCTTCGTAGTCATGTAAATCATTTGTCCAGCCAACGATTAACTGTCCCAAAAGCACACCAATAGCGATGACATAGGCAGGGCCTTCCCACCACAAGGCTTGGGCAATGAGAAAGGCGACGGTTGAAACCATCAAGGTTGGGCCGAAGTGACAAGCCTGTACTAACCCGCGCAGCATTTTCATGGTTTTTAGTCTAACCACCCCCCACGTTAGAATGCGGATATGGATCTCGACAAAGTAATTCTGTATTACGGCTTTGCGCCAATTGCAGATACTGATGCCGTAAAACTGTGGCAAAAGAGTTTATGCGAGTCCCTAGGAATCAAAGGTCGCATCATTGTTTCTCCTCATGGAATCAATGGAACTCTCGGCGGCAAAATGGAAGACTTAAAGAAGTATGTGAAGGCAACAAAGGCGTATCCAGGCTTTAAGAAGATCGATTTCAAGTGGTCTGATGGAACCGGGCAAGACTTTCCTAAACTAAAGATCAAGATTCGCCCTGAACTTGTTGCTTTTGGAAACCCTGACGAGATCAAGGTTGATGCAAATGGCGTTATTGGTGGCGGAGTTCATCTTCGCCCTGAAGAAGTTAACAAACTTGTCGAAGAACGTGGCGATGATGTCGTGTTCTTTGATGGCCGCAACGCCTTCGAAGCCAAGGTTGGAAAGTTCAAGGATGCTGTTGTCCCTAATGTAGAGACATCACATGATTTTGTTGCAGAGATCGAAAGCGGCAAGTACGACCACATGAAAGACAAGCCGATCGTTACTTACTGCACCGGCGGAATTCGCTGCGAGATCTTGTCTGTCGTTATGAAGAACCGCGGCTTTAAAGAGGTCTATCAGATCAAGGGCGGAATTGTTCGTTACGGAAACAAGTTTGGCGATGATGGCCTCTGGGAAGGCTCTCTTTACACATTTGATGATCGCTTAACAATTGATTTCAGCGATCACACCAAGTTGATTGGCGAATGCGCCGAATGCAATGGTGCAACTAAACAGTTTAGAAACTGCCAAAAGGCTGAATGTCACCAGTTAGTTTTGTTATGCGATCCTTGCTATGACACTCATACTGAGCGCCCTTGCAATCACGAGCGCGAAGTTAAGCGCAACCGCGAACTAATCGGATAACTACGCAGACTTTTTAGTCTGGCGCCAGTGATACAAATACAGCGGTGCAGCAATAGCAATTGTTGTAAATGATGAAAAGATGTTCTTAATCGCCTGGATCTGGTTGTTCTCTTCTTGCTGGGCCAATATCGCTGCAGATGGAGCGTTCTCTGGCTTGGCGTAAACATCGATGTAAGCAGGATCTGGGAAGACCGCGTTCATGATGGCGTTAATAAGGGCAACGGTTGAAAACAAAACAACTAATAGAGTAATCAGGCAGACGGCATATAAGTAAAGAGAGCGCCAATCTATGCCCACGTGGCGGGTCTCGATCTCGACACTCTTTTTAGCAACAGCTTTCTTAGCAACTGCTTTCTTTACTGCCGCCATGATTTTCTCCTCTTGCCTAGGTGCTAGGGCTATCTTCCCACACTCATTCAAGTATTCTTTTGTTTATGAGTAACAAAGAAGTGCTGGCGGTCGATTTGGGCCAATCCGGTACTCGCTTTAAACAGGGAGATTTGTTGATTACCAGTGATCGCGGCAAAGTTGCTGGAGAAAATCCAGAACAAGCTTTGCGTGCTGCCTTTGAATCAACACAAAGATTTCAAGCAGATGTAGTTGCTCTATCGTGCACTGGTTTCTATGGCGTTGTTACAGAGCCACAGCAATATTTAGAGCTGTGTCGCCAATTCTTTGGCGCTACACAAGTAGCTGTCATTGATGATGGTTTGGCTGGCTATGTTGGTGCGCTCAACGGACGCAATGGTGTCGTACTGTCGGTTGGCGGCGGCGTTGTTGCAATTGGCGGGCGCGAAGGTCAGTACTCTCATCGTGATGGATTGGGCAGCACTTTTGGTGATGAGGGCGGCGGATTTTGGTTAGGAAAGTTAGCAATTACCAAGGCGTTGGCGATCAGACAAGGTCGAGGCGATGATTCTGAGATGGCTGATTACTTCGCAAATGAAATCGATGCCTACTTTGCGCTCGAGATTAAAAATAGTGTTGATGCGGTAAACCTTGCGATTAACACCGCTAGAAAAGTTCTTGACGCTGCCGATGCTGGAGTTTCGACTGCAACGGCAATTGTGGATGAAGGTGCGTATTTGCTTGCACAAACTGTGGTCGCTGCTTGGTATGGATGTGCAGGGGCAAGGGCTGATTTACCTGAAATAGTTATTCAAGGTGGCCCTGTTCGAAATGCATCGTATTCAACCAAGATTGCATTAGAAATTAGTGCCAAGTTGCCGAACGCAGTAATTGCCCAATCTGCAGGTGATAACTTAGATGGTGCAACGTGGATTGCGCAGAATATGCTCGAAGATGCGCTACCCCTGATGATGTGGGCTAGATAAGGCCAAACTCTGCAGCTTTTGCGGTTAACTCTTCGCGAACTGAAGGATGCGCGGCGTTCTTAATGATGTTAAGCGCTTGATCATTTTGACTATGACCAAAGCAAGCCGCGACACCTTGTTCAGTTACTACAAATGAGTGTTGGAAATGTGTCACATTTGCCTGCAAGCGAGGAACAATCGTAGAAACGTTGGCCTTTGGATGCCATGAAGGAAGTGCCACAAATGACTGCCCGCCACGACTGTGTAGTGCTCCTACGATGAAATCAGTCGAACCACCAAAGCCACTATAGATTTTTCCGCGAACATTGCTGGCATTTGCTTGATCAAAGAGATCTACTTCTAACGCGCTGTTAATTGAAGTCATTTTTGCCTGACGTGCAATCTGGCTTGGATCATTGGTCCGTTCGGTGCGAAGCATGCGAACTTTCTTGTTGAGATCAAGCCATTGATATAGCTCTTTGCTACCGAAGATAAAGGATGCGGTAATCAAAACCTCGTCATCTAAGGTGCCAGTTTTTGAAAGTTCTAGGACGCCATCAGAAAACATTTCGGTCCAGATACGCAAGCCCTTGCGTTGTTTCAACGCTAACAAGACCGCATCGGGAACTCCGCCAATACCTAATTGCAGGGTCGAGTGATCTTCTACAAGCGCTGCAATGCGGCTACCTATTTCTGCCTGAACATCGGTAATCTTAGTAGCAGGCTTTTCTTGTAATGGTTCATCTACTTCTACTAAATAATCGATCTCACTTTCATATATCTGAGCATCACCATAGGTGTATGGCATCTGCTTATTTGATTGTGCGATCACCAATCCCCCGTGTGCACGGGCTGTTTCAATTGCTCGGGGCAGAATGTTGACTTCGGTACCAAGGCTGACGGTGTCAAAGCGTTGCTGTGAAGTATGAATAAAGACAACATCGGGGCGATAAAAGTTGCGGATCAAGACGGGCAGTAAAGAAAGTCGTGATGGTATGTATTCAAGGCGCTCATGGTTGCGCATTGCCGGACCCACAAATGCGGTTTCGTATGTAATGCCTTCGCGATCAGGTATTCCGTTGCCGTGAGCGTTGAGCATGTGCAGTTTGAATTCTGGGATTACTTCATCGGCAATTGCCAGCAAAGTTTTGGGCGTTGAAAAGTTTCCTGATGCGATGATTCGTGGATTGCTAGGCAGATTAGCGAGAATACTTTTTAATTGTTCAGTACTGATAACTCGCATGTCTTAAACCTATCGCGATGCACAAAACAAAAATCTCTCTTCTCGCACATTTACTGTGTGAGAAGAGAGATATCAGTGGTAGCCCCGAAGGGATTCGAACCCTCGTAGCTGGCTTGAGAAGCCAGAGTCCTAGGCCGCTAGACGACGGGGCCCTAGTCCATATTTTTTTCTTTACATCTGTACTGCGCTGGGGTACCAGGACTCGAACCTAGACTTACTGAACCAGAATCAGCAGGGCTGCCAATTACCCCATACCCCAAGGTTTGCACCTTGCAATGGCAAAGAATACCAGCGGTTTTAGAGTGCCAATCCCGCGTTAATACGCAGTAAACAGGCCTCTTTACCCAGTAACTCCATTGATTCAAATAGCGGTGGAGAAATGGTGCTGCCAGTTGTTGCGATACGTAACGCAGTAAAGGCGATACGTGGTTTCAGGGCCATTTCTTCAATCAATGATGCGCGCAGAACCGCTTCGATACTTGTGTGGGTCCAATCAGAAACAGTTTCTAGCTCCTTAACTGAACGCTTCAAGATTTCCTTAGAAGCATCGTCAGTAATCTTTGAAACAGATTCGGCCTCTACCGCAAAGTTTTTGGTAAACAGGAACTTGAGCATCTTTGGAACTTCATTGAGCATGATGATTCGTTCCTGAATAATAGGCAGCGCCTTCTTAACTAGGTCAATCTCAGCATCGGTTCCTGTAATTACATCTGCCTTAGTCAAAAATGGAAGAGACCACTTTAGAAACTCGTCTAGTGTCAATGCACGGATCTTGTCACCATTGATCGCTTCGAGCTTTTTCATGTCAAAGCGAGCAGGTGAGCTATGAACCTTTTCAACTGTGAACATCTCAGTTAACTGCTTCATAGTAATGTTTTCTAGATCATCACCTGGTGACCATCCAAGAAGTGCTAAATAGTTACAGATTGCCTCTGGTAAGAAGCCCATCTCGCGATACCAGGCGATTGAAACTTCACCGTTTCGCTTTGAAAGCTTGGCATTGTCTTGTCCCATAACAAAAGGAAGGTGAGCAAATACTGGGTAATCCTCGATTTTTACGCCCATCGCTTGATACACACGAATCTGGCGAGGAGTTGAAGAAAGCAGATCTTCGCCGCGCAACACGTGGGTAACCTTCATCAAGATGTCATCGACTGCAACGGCCAATGTGTATAGCGGTGAACCATCTGCGCGAACTAATACAAAATCTGGAACGAAGTTGTGATCGAAGGTGACATCGCCACGGATTAAATCGTTAAAGGTTGTGCTGCCATCAGGCATACGCATGCGAACTACTGCCCCGCGACCTTCAGCCTTATATGCAGCAATCTGCGAATCCGTTAAATCACGGCAATGTCCGTTGTAACCAGGTGCGACATTTGCTTTACGTTGTGCTTCGCGAACAGCTTCAAGCTCATCAGGTGAGCAGTAGCAGTGATAGGCATCCTTTTGATCTAGAAACTTTTGTGCCCATTCGGCATAAATATCTAAACGTTGTGACTGAAGGTATGGACCATTATCGCCACCAACTTCGGGACCCTCATCCCAATCAAGACCTAGCCACTTTAAAGTGTCAATTGCAGCGTTGATGTATTCATCTGTGACGCGCGTTGTATCTGTGTCTTCGATACGGAATAAGAAAGTTCCACCTGTATGACGTGCGTAAGCCCAATCAAACAATGCGGTGCGAATGTTTCCGACATGCAGATCACCAGTTGGTGACGGTGCGAAGCGAACTTTTACTTTTCTTGACATTACTTTGCACTCACTTTGTTAGTTAGTTCGCCTAGGCCTTCGATAGCCATTGTTGCCTTTTCGCCAGCAACCATGGGGCCAATACCAGCTGGTGTTCCGGTCAAGATAATGTCTCCTGGCAATAGTGTCATCACGCGAGAAACAAAGTTAACAATTGTTGGAACATCAAAGATCATGTCGCTGATCTGAGCAGATTGCTTTACTTCGCCAGCAATTGTTGCGGTGATTTTCTGAGTTCCCGGAATAAAGTCTGTATCAATCCAAGGACCGATTGGGCAAAAGGTATCAAAGCCCTTTGCACGGGTCCATTGGCCATCTTTCTTTTGAATATCCCGCGCAGTTACATCATTTGCGATTGTGTAACCAAAGATCACATCATTAACGCGTTCTAGTGGAACATCTTTGCAAATTCGCCCGATAACGATTGCAAGCTCTGCTTCATGATCAATTCGCTCCGACATATCTGGCCACACGATTGTGTCATTTGGACCGATAACTGAAGTGTTTGGCTTTAAGAAAATGATTGGCTCTTCAGGAACCACCCCACCCATTTCAGCAGCGTGATCGGCATAGTTCTTTCCTACACACACAACTTTTGATCGTGGGATGATTGGCGCTAATAGACGGACTTTGTTCAACTCGATCTTTGCTGCGGTCTTTTGGATTCCTGAATAAATCGGATCTCCGCTGATAATGCTGATGGTTGCATCATCTTCGAGAACGCCAAAAAGAGGATCTTGGCCTAAGCCAGCGTCAGGACCTGGGGTGAATCGAACAATGCGCATTAAACAATTCTATCGTTACTCGGAGTCTTCAATCTCTTCTTCAAGCCGTTCAACCAAAACAGATGAAATTCTTCGTCGGCGGCCTTGCGGGCGCTCTGAAGTAATTGCCCAACCTTCCCACGAGATAGTCGATCCAGCGATTGGAACACGGCCTAACTTTTGAGCCATTAATCCACCAACGCTGTCGATATCTTCATAATCACTTTTTTCAATATCAATCTTTAGCTCATCAGCTAAATCTTCAATATGTAGCGATGCTCTGGCGCGAGCCTTATCTTCTGAAAGCCAAATAAACTCTTCTTCTGCATCATCAAATTCATCTTCAATCTCGCCCACAATTTCTTCAATGATGTCTTCAATCGTGATGATTCCAGCGGTTCCACCGTATTCATCGACAACGATTGCGAGGTGAATCTGGTTCTTCTGCATCTCTTTCAGTAAATCATCGGCCATCTTGATTTCAGGAACAAAATTAGCTGGTCGCATGTGCTGTTCAATTGTTTCGCTTTGTTCCGCCTCGTGATGATCTAGAGCGCGCTTGGCAAGATCTTTTACATACACAATTCCCACGATGTTATCGATGCTGTCGCCAATAACTGGGATACGCGAATATCCGCTGCGAAGCGCTAGGGATAAACCTTGACGCAAACTCTTATCTTTTTCTACCCACACCATGTCGGTACGGGGAACCATAAGTTCTCGAACAAGGGTGTCACCTAGTTCAAAAACTGAGTGAATCATTTCGTGCTCATCTGATTCCACTAAGCCACGTTCGTGCGCTTGATCTACCAGGTCACGAAGTTCGGCTTCAGAGGTAAACGGGCCTGAGCGAAAACCTTTACCCGGAGTCAATGCATTTCCGACCGAGATAAGAATCTTTGTAACAGGTCCCAACAAGAACGCCATTCCGTAGGCCACGATGATTCCGTAACGAGCATATTTGTGGGGCTGTTGCTTGCCTAGTGTGCGTGGTCCAACACCAACAACTACATATGAAAGTACAACCATGATTGCAACGGTCAATGCCATTGCTTGGGCTGAAGAATAATTACGAAGCAAGATAACAGCTAGCAATACTGTTGCGGTGAATTCGCAGAGCTTGCGAACAAGCAGAATTACGTTTAAGTAGCGAGCAGGTTGAGCACTGTATTTACGCAGTAACGCTCCCCCACGCTTGCCTTCTAGTTCATCAATCACCACACGTGAAATCGAAGTAAGCGCTGATTCGCTCGCGGCAAGAAACCCTGCAAAAACAAGCAGAAGAATGATGCTAACTATTGCTATCGGACTCATGATCTCTTTTCCCAATCGGTGACTATTTTTTCCTGCAAATCAAACATTACTTTTTCATCAGCCTTGTCAGCATGGTCATATCCAATAATGTGAAGCAATCCATGTGTAGCCAAAATATAGATCTCGTGTTCAGTTGAATGTCCTTGATTTAATGCTTGGGCTGCTGCCACAACAGGGCTAATCACGATATCGCCCAGGGTGACCGCCTCCCCTGGGTCTTCTGGCATATCCATTGGAAATGACAAAACATCGGTTGTTCCTGGCTCATCCATCCACTTAATATGAAGTTCGGTCATGTAATCATCTTCAACAAAGGCGATGTTTAAATCGCATTCGGGATTAAGATCCAACGCTTTCATAGCGTGTGTCATCAGGGAGGTCATTTCAGCGGTTGGAACTAGCTGGCCTGAAGTATTTGTAACTTCAATAGTCATTTATTTCCGAATCGGACGCAATGCTTGTCGTTGTTCATCAAACTTGTCATAGGCCCGCACGATGTCCCCGATCAAACGGTGACGCACAACATCTTCGGCGGTTAGTTCTAGGAATGCGATGTCATCAATGTCTTTCAAGATATCTCTAATCACGCGCAGACCAGAATTCTGACCGTTAGGTAAATCGATCTGAGTTACATCGCCAGTAACAACCATCTTTGAACCAAAGCCAAGACGGGTTAAAAACATCTTCATCTGCTCGGGCGTTGTGTTTTGCGCTTCATCTAAAATCACAAAAGCATCATTTAATGTACGGCCACGCATGTATGCAAGAGGTGCGACCTCGATTACACCTGACTGCATCAGACGCGGAATCGAATCGATATCGATCATGTCGTGTAGCGCATCAAATAATGGACGCAGGTATGGATCAATCTTCTCGCTCAGAGTTCCTGGCAAGAAACCAAGATGCTCGCCAGCTTCAACTGCAGGGCGGGTCAAGATAATTCGGTTGATCTTCTTTGCATTAAGGGCGGCAACTGCCATCGCCATCGCAAGATATGTCTTTCCTGTTCCTGCTGGTCCGATTCCAAAGGTAATTGTGTGATCTTCAATTGCATCTACATATCGCTTTTGGTTTGCAGTCTTTGGTCGAATTGTTCGTCCACGGTTGCTAACAATGTTGAGCGACATAACCTCTGCAGGGTGATCAGCTGGCTTGTGTTCTAACATTTCGATCGCACGGCTAACCGCATCGACATTTAGAATATTACCGCTGCGAATAACAACCATTAATTCGTTAAATAGATTTTCTAGCTTGGCACAATCATCATGAGGACCACGTAAAGTGATTTCATTTCCGCGAACGGTGATGTTGACCGAAGGGAATGCCGCTTCGATTGTTCGTAGATTTGCATCATGCGGACCAACAACAGCAACCATCGGAATGGCGTTAGGTACGGTGATTAGCGTTCGCTCCATATGAGGGTAAATCTATCTTTAACCGGGTGGCCATGCCATTGGACGACCGCCC
>JBIIZR010000078.1:0-13130 GCA_044346185.1 Candidatus Planktophila sp. | reverse complement strand
ACCCCTGACCCCCTGCATGCCATGCAGGTGCGCTACCAGCTGCGCTATAGCCCCGATTTTTGTGCGAGTGCAGACCTTACCGCATTTACTGCGGGCGGCCTTATGCAGAAGTTGCACCACTTTCTTCGCCATATACAGGCTCTGGAATCGAGCCAGCATTGTGTTCGATCAAATTCCACTGTCGCGGATTACGTTCCAGAATCGACCACGATGCATTAGACAAACCACCAATTACTCCCCAGCGAGACATCGGAAGTTCCAGTAAAGAACCCAAGATGCAGCGGGCGGTTCCACCATGGGTTGTGACAACCAATAACTGATCAGTCTTTTCCCCCAAGGCTTTTTTGATTGCACGAACCGCGCGTTCTGCAACTTCGCTACGTCGCTCACCAGTTGTGCCTGCAGGATTGTCATCACCATCAATCCATCGAATAAAGTTTTGCAAATCTTCGGCGCGATTTTCTGCACCGGTCTTGCCTTCCCATAAACCACCATTTGTTTCACGCAGATCTTCATCTATTTCAACGGCAAGGCCTGTCAGGTTCGCCAAAGATTGGGCGGTATCTCGTGCACGACCTAAGTCACTTGAAATAATCATCGTAGGTTTCATGCCAGCCAGAATTTGCGCAGCATGTTTTGCCTGGAATCGTCCGACATCATTAAGGTCAATATCGGAATGACCCTGAAAACGATTGACAACATTCCAATCAGTTTGGCCGTGACGCCATAAAAGAACTCGATTAGCGGCCATTAAGGGCTGCCTCCCTCACTGCTTCTAATTCAATTGTTGGGCAGTCATTCCATAAGCGATCTAACATGTAGTACTTGCGAAGTTCTGCGCTTTGTACATGAACTACTAAATCTGAATAATCAAGCAAAATCCACTCAGCACCATGTTCACGTCGAACTGGCTTGTCACCAAAGGCAGCAAGCTGGCGTTCTACTTCATCGGCTATCGAATCTACTTGAGCTTCATTTTGCCCAGTTGCAATTAAAAAGACTTCGCTAAGAACCAATTGATCTGACAGATCTAGCGCCACAACATCTACGGCAATCTTGTCGATCGCGGCTTTGGCGGCTAATTGGGTGATCTCAAGAGTTCTGCTGCTAATTGTCATAGAGGTTATTCTCTCGTATAAATGCAGCTACCGATGACGAAACATCTGCGCTCAAACCTTGGCGAATAGTGGTGGCTGCAACATCTAAGGCCCCGATATCAACACCATTTCCGGCAAATCCAGGTCTACCAATAACTAGGAACTCGACCATGCCACGTAATTCATCAATGCGATGCCATTGCTCCAACTTATCTGCGGCATCTTGGCCAATAACAAAAACGATGGTGTCAGCTGGATAATTCTGGGCAACGGCTTCGACGGTATCAATTGCATAACTTGGACCGGTTCGCAGAATTTCGATTGGATTGACTTGAACTTTGGTTGCAACTTCTGTTGGTAAATCAGCCAAAGCTAATTGACACATGGCGCGTCTTTGTTGGCCAGTTGCAATCGGGGCGTTCTCGCGAAGTAAAGGCATGCCTGCCGGAACAACCAACAGTTGATCTACTAAATTCTTTTCAATCAGTTGGGTAATTACATGCAGATGACCCAGATGAATCGGATCAAAAGTGCCTCCGTAAATACCTACTCGGGACAAATTAGTCTCGGTCTAGGCGAAGTACTAAATATAGAAAAACTGACATCACAACAAATGTGAAGACTCCAAAAAAGAGTGGTGAGGCTGGAAGTTCGCGAGTGACCTCGCTGGCAAGAGTAATCATGGTTGGAATACTACTACTTACCTGCCAATAGCTCTTTAAATCGCGCTTCATCAATGACGGTCACACCTAATTCCTGCGCTTTTGCCAGCTTTGAACCAGGGTCACTTCCTACTAAAACATAATCGGTTTTCTTTGATACCGAGGAAGCTGCCTTTCCTCCGTGGCCTGCAATAGTTTCTGAAATTCCATCGCGAGTAAATGATTCAAGGCCCCCAGTAACAACAAAGGTAAGCCCCGCCAATGTTTGTGGCAGTTGCTCACTTTGCTGAACAACCATGCAAACCCCAGCTTTTTCCCACTTGGAAATAATCTCTTTATGCCACTTAACGCCAAACCATTCGACAATAGATTCGGCGATGATTTGTCCAACACCATCGATTGCTGCTAACTCTTCGGCGCTTGCTTCTGAAATTGCTTTAACGGAACCAAGTGCGGTTGCTAAACCTTGCGCAGCTGTTGGGCCAACATGGCGAATTGATAATGCAACAAGAGTTCTCCATAGAGGACGATTTTTTGCTTCTTCAAGCGCGGCTAACAACTTGTCAACATTTGCTGCCGCAGTTCCATCTTTTTTAGTAAAGAAGGAAGAGGTAGCAAGTTTCTTAGCAGTTAAATTAAATAGATCAGACTCATCTTTAATGATCTTGGCATCAAGCAAGGCGATAGCTGCTTCGTAACCTAAAACATCGATATCAAGAGCTGCGCGAGATCCGATGTAATAGATACGTTCTCGAAGTTGCGCCGGACAGCTTTGGGTATTTGGACAGCGAATGTCCACATCGCCCTGGCTCATTGCACGCAGTTCGTCGCCACATTCTGGGCAATGCGTTGGCATCACGAATGCGCGCTCTGTTCCATTGCGCTTATCAAGGACTGGACCAAGAACTTCTGGAATCACATCGCCAGCTTTACGAATAACGATGGTGTCTCCGATTAACACACCTTTACGCACTATCTCTTCGGCATTATGCAAAGTTGCATTGGTAACTGTCGATCCCGCCACCTTTACAGGCTCCATGTATGCAAAAGGTGTGACCCTTCCGGTGCGACCAACACTTACCTTTATATCTAGCAAAACCGTTGTTACTTCTTCAGGTGGGTACTTGTATGCAATCGCCCATTTTGGAGCACGTGAGGTAAAACCCAACTGTTGTTGCTGCGATAAAGAATCAACCTTGACTACTACGCCATCGATCTCGTGTTCTACATCATGGCGATGATCTGCGTAGTACTGAATGAATTTCTCAACCTCTGCCCGTGTGCCACACACCTTAAAGCGATCACTAGTAGGCAAACCCAAATTCTTTAGCTGTTCATAGGCAGTGCTTTGTGATTCAAAAGTAATTCCGTCACGGGCGCCAACACCGTGTACAACAACCGATAATGGACGAGAAGCAGTAACGCGTGGATCTTTCTGTCGAAGCGAACCGGCAGCACCATTTCGAGGATTAGCAAATAACTGCTTACCTGCTTCTTCCAAAGAGTCATTGAGTTCGTTGAAGGCTGCAATCGGAAAGAAAACTTCTCCGCGGACTTCAATCAACGAAGGTGAAGATTCTGTCTTTAATTGATGTGGCAA
The DNA here is from genome assembly GCA_044346185.1 of Candidatus Planktophila sp. GTDB lineage: Bacteria > Actinomycetota > Actinomycetes > Nanopelagicales > Nanopelagicaceae > Planktophila. The sequence continues at coordinate 9,771 of JBIIZR010000078.1, read as the reverse complement.
ATTTCTGATGGTTTTAACGTTCAATGTCACATCTTCACCAGTAACACCATTGCCTCGGGTTAAACCCCTGACCAGCGCACCATTTTCATAGGTTAAGTTAATTGCAAGACCATCAACTTTTACTTCGCACAAATACTGTGGTTGGTCAATTTCCCTTTCTACTCGATCAAACCACTGCGCCAACTCTTGGGTATCAAATACATTGTCCAAGCTCATCATCTTTTCAATGTGATCACGTTGTTCAAACTGCGTTGAAAACCCTCCACCTACATGTTGCGTAGGTGAATCTGGTTCACGTATTTCTGGGTTCTTATCTTCTAAACTCTGTAATTCGCGCAGTAGCTCATCAAACTGTGCATCGCTAACCGTTGGTTGATCTAGAACGTAATATTTAAATTGATGATCACGGATTTCATTGATCAGCTCAGTCATACGATGACGGGCTTTGTTACTCATTCTGTCTCACAAATTGTTGCTGAACCTACGACGCGATCACCATCATAAATAACCATTGCTTGGCCAGTTGCTAGCCCCAATAAAGGCTCCTGTAATGTCGCAATCAGCAAGGTTCCATCGAAGTAATAGGTACATGGCAAGGCCGCACCATGGGCACGAACCTGAACAAATCCGGTCTTAACTTCTGAATCAACCCCCGGGCCGCACCACACTGGACGCTCACCGCGCATTGTTGTAATTGCTAAATCTTCGCGAGCACCAACAACCACAGTGTTGGTCACTGGCTCAATCTTTAGAACAAATCGAGGTGAACCATCTGCCGTTGGTACGGTCAGCCCTAAACCTTTTCGCTGGCCGATTGTGTAGGTATAGGCACCCTTATGCTCGCCAATTTTGTTTCCATCTTGATCAACGATCGGACCTACTTCGCTGCCCAGTCGATCACGCAACCATCCTGCATTGTCTCCGGATGGAACAAAACAAATGTCATGGCTGTCCGGCTTTTGTGCAACAGCTAAACCGCGGCGTTCTGCTTCGGCACGAATATCGACCTTGGTTGTATCCCCCAAAGGAAAGATTGCACCATTGATTTGTTCTACCGTTAGAACTGACAAAACGTAAGATTGATCCTTTGAATGATCTACTGCGCGATGAAGAGTTTTTCCAGCTGATCCAATTTCGGTGCGTGCATAGTGACCGGTGACAACACCGTCATAACCCATGGCTCGTGCGCGATCTAAAACTGCTGCAAACTTAATTTTTTCATTACATCGCAAACACGGATTAGGTGTTCGGCCTGCCGAATATTCAGCTAAGAAATCTTCAACTACGCCATCATGAAACTCTTCGGCCATATCCCAAATGTAAAAAGGAATTCCGATGACATCGGCTGCACGTCGTGCATCATGAGAATCTTCGATTGTGCAACATCCGCGAGCACCCGAACGGTATTTTTGTGGATTTGCTGCCAGTGCTAAGTGAACACCAATTACGTCGTGTCCTGCTTCAACTGCCCGGGCAGCAGCTACCGCCGAATCAACCCCACCGCTCATTGCTGCAATTAACTTCATACTGTGTGCGCCGCCCGTCCTGTGGCAATTACACCTGGCAGCACTGACATTACATAATCGACATCTGCCTGCGTAGATGCGGCCCCAAAAGAGAAGCGAAGGGAAGATTGTGCAGTTTCTTCGGTGTGGCCCATCGCAAGTAATACATGACTTGCTTCATGAACACCGGCGCTGCATGCAGAACCTGTTGATGCTGACACATGCGCGTTGTCTAGAAGCAATAACAGGGTATCGCTTTGTGTGCCAGGAAAGGTCACGTTAACTATGCCGGGTAAACGTTGACTTGCTTCTCCATTGACATAAGCATCTGGAATCGCGGTGTGCAAAGCGCTAATGAAATTATCGCGCAAATTTTCAACATTAGAACTTGGGTATTGCTCAGTTGATGCTGCAGAAAACGCCACGATGCTTGGTGCGTTGAGTGTTCCGCTTCGAATTTCGCGCTCTTGTCCCCCGCCATGTAACAAGGCCGGGATTTCGTAGGCACGACGCAAAATCAATGCGCCAATTCCAAGCGGGCCACCGACTTTGTGCGCGCTCAAGGTCAAGGCGGTCACACCAAGATCTTTGTAAGACAGCGGAACCTTTTTGAAGCTTTGCACCGCGTCGGTATGTACCGGGATATTTCCAGCCATAGCTACAACTTCGCGAATTGGTTGAACTACGCCGGTTTCATTATTGGAATGCATGATGGAAATAACAGCAATCTCGTCACCGCGTTGAGTGATTAAATCCTTTAAAAACTCTAGATCGATTACGCCGTGCACATTTACTGGGACAAGTATTACTTCAGCGCCTTCATGTGTCTCTAACCAATGTGCGGGATCCAAAATTGCATGGTGTTCGATAGCTGAAATCACAACAACTTTTTTGCCCTGTGCTTTTCCATTCCACCACAAACCCTTAAGGGCGATGTTGTTTGCCTCTGTTCCGGATGCAGTAAAAATTACTTCGGATGCAAGAGATCCAACTTCACGGGCAATCGCTTCACGTGCATCCTCTAAAGATTTTCGAGTTGCACGACCATGAGTATGAAGGCTTGAAGGGTTACCAAGTTCTTGAAGCTGAGAAGTTATCGCCTTAAAAGCAGCAGGCGAGAGTGGTGTCGTCGCTGCATGGTCTACATAGATTGAAGGCACGGGCCTAAGTCTATGACTTGTGGGCTTTAACGCCTTCCGTTGCCTTAGGTAGAACGGCAAACAAGTCCCCGACTACGCCGAAATCTGCGATTTCAAACAGTGGCGCTTCAGGGTCTTTATTGATTACAACGATGGTTTTGCTCGTTTGCATTCCTGCGCGATGCTGGATCGCACCTGAAATTCCACATGCAACGTAGAGCTGTGGGCTAACGGTTTTTCCGGTTTGTCCTACTTGATATGAATGTGGATACCAGCCCGCATCAGTTGCCGCACGTGATGCACCAACTGCTGCTCCTAGTGAATCTGCAAATCCTTCGACCGCAGAGAAATCTCCGTTTGTTCCGCGACCACCCGATACAACAATGTTGGCTTCAGTTAATTCTGGACGTCCACCCTGAACCGGGGGCTGCGTAGATGTCACCGTTGCTTTTTTAGATGAGTCAGAAACCTGAAGTGACAAAGTTTCAACTGCAGGTGTTGCAGCTGCAACATTTGCATCAATTGAATTAGGGCGAACTGTGATGATCGGCGTGCCGTGCGAAACCTTGGAATGAACCGTTGTCGATCCACCAAAAACCAACTGCGTAGCAGTTACATCAGCAGATACATCAACTGCATCAGTGATGATTCCAGAGCCGCTCTTAATCGCTGTGCGAGCCGCTACTTCTTTACCGAAGGCATGAGATGCGATCAGGACTGCGGCTGGTGATTGCGCAGCAATGATTTGAGCAAGAACATCTGCAGCTGCTGCAACACCGTTGTTTGCAAAAGCATCAGATTCGACAATAACAACTTTAGATACCGGACCCTTGTTGATGTCGGCAGCCATTGCTGCACCTTTTCCGGCAGGTGCTAAAACAACCGCAGTTACTTCGCCAATACGGGCTGCAGCTGTTGCTAATTCTGCATTGGTCTTTGTGGCTTTTGAACTAATAAAGTCAGCCAAAATCAATACATTGCTCATATCAACTTCTTTTCTGCCAGGAATGAAACCATTTGATCTGCAGCGTTGTCATCAGTGACTTTGATTCCAGCTGCACGTGGTGGACGCGGGGATGAATCTGCAACTAAAGACCATGCTGATTCAACTGCGATTCCGACCGCTGCCAGATCTCTGCTGTCGATTACCTTTTTCTTAGCGGCCATAATTCCCTTAAATGATGGGTAGCGCGGCTCGTTAATCTTTTCTACAACTGAAATCACACATGGGAACTGTGCGTGCATTTCATCCACGCCTGCTTCGGTTACACGAGTAATGGAAACTTTTTTGCCTGCTGGATCAACTTCAACCTTAGATGCAAAAGTTAGCTGCGCGGCATCTAAACGCTCTGCCAGCATTGCAGGAACAACGCTCATGCGTGCATCAGTTGATTCAGTTCCACAGATAACTAGATCAAAGCCACCCTTTTCAATAACTGCAGCAAGTACGGCTGAAGTTGCGAGCGCATCAGCACCTGCAAGCTTTGCATCGGTAATCAAGATTGCATCATTTGCACCCATTGATAATGCTTTTCGAACCGCTTCAGTTGCACGCTCTGGTCCCATTGAAATTACCGTTACCGTGTTGGGTCCACCTTCTTCATTGCCACCATGTGCTTCTGCAATGCGCAGCGCTTCTTCAACCGCGTATTCATCAAGATCATTAAGCACTGCATCTACATTTTCACGGTCCAGAATTCCGTTGACCATCTTCTTTTCAGCCCATGAATCTGGGACTTGCTTTACGCAAACGGCGATTTTCATAGCCAAAGGTTACTGGTGAGTAACCCTAATTGGCTACTTCAATCACACTCGTAAACCCCTCCTTTTGCCCCCTATCCACGGCAAGATACCCACCATGCTTCCTGCAGATCCACGAACCCTTGGCGCAACCGTCACAGATGGTGGGACCAACTTTGCGATCTGGAGCAACGCCGCCGATGCCGTTGAGCTCTGCCTCTTTAATGAGGTCAATGGAAAGTTTGTAGAAACCCGCTACGCCATGTCACACCGCAATGGACCGATTTGGCACGGCTACCTTGCCGGAGTTCGAGCAGGCCAAAGATATGGATACCGGGTTTACGGTCCATGGATTCCTGAATATGGAATGCGCTTTAACGAAGCAAAACTTTTACTCGACCCATACGCTCATGTGATCGATGGCGATGTTGTTTATTCACCTGAGATTTATAGTCATTTTTCTGTAGATGCTTCAGGCAATGGAGACTTGGCTGAAAAAGATTCCCGTGACAGCGCCGGCAAGGTTCCGTATTCAGTTGTAACAGATTACGGTATTCGCCAGATTAATCGCCCGTTAGTCCCTTGGGCAAAAACAATTGTTTACGAAGCACATGTCAAAGGCTTAACCGCTTTTAATCATGAAATACCTGAACATGAGCGAGGAAGTTACAAAGCTCTTGGTCACCCAAGCACGATTGCACATTTGAAATCTATTGGCGTTACCGCGTTAGAACTATTGCCTATTGCGCAGTTCATTACCGAGCCGATAATTCATAGCCGTGGTCGCAAGAATCATTGGGGATATAACTCGTTACTTTTTACCGCTCCCCATAAAGAGTATGCCTCGACTGCCGACCCAATCGCTGAACTTCAGTGGTCGGTTGATCAATTGCACGCAGCAGGTATCGAAGTTATTTTAGATGTTGTCTACAACCACACAGCAGAAGGTGGAGTTGCTGGTCCAACCCTTTCATACAAAGGAATCGATGGACATGCTTATTACCGCCAAGATTCAAATGGAAAGTATGTAGATGTAACCGGGTGCGGAAATACCTTTGCTGCCAGCAAGCCACATTCTGTGCGACAAATCATTGACTCTCTGCGTTGGTGGATCGAAGTAATCGGCATAGATGGTTTCCGCTTTGATCTCACCACCGCTTTATACACAAGTGATAGCGCCTTTAATTCATCGTTGATGGCAGCAATTGGTGCCGATTCGGTCCTTCGAAACTTCAAAATGATTGCAGAACCCTGGGATGTCACGCGATATTCATTAGGAGATTTCCCGCACCCATGGCGCGAATGGAATGACGCTTATCGTGACTCTGTTCGCCAATTCTGGTTGGGCGACTTAGCTCGTGGATTTGGTGAAGGTGTTTCAGATATCGCATCAAGTATCAGTGGCTCTAGCAATATCTTTCATTACCGCGGACCAACTTCATCTATTAACTTTGTAGCAGCCCATGATGGTTTCACAATCCATGACATGGTCACCTATAACGAAAAACACAATTTGCCTAACCTTGAAAACAACGCTGACGGAAATGATTCAAATCGCTCTTGGAATGTTGGACATGAGGGTGAAAGTGATGATCAAGGTATTCAAGAGATTCGACTTCGCCTCAAGAAATCTTTGCTTGCAACTTTGATGCTTTCATCAGGTGTTCCGATGCTCAACATGGGCGATGAAGTCAGCAGAACTCAAAATGGTTCAAATAACGCTTATTCACTGCCGCTCGATAACACACAACAAGCTGAGGCATCATTTAATGGTGGTTGGGCATTGCCATGGGATTTAACTGCTGAACAACAAGATGTTTTAAACACCGTTAAATCGCTTGCTCAGATTCGAGATACCTACTTGGCTGATGTTGCTTCAGAGTTTTTTACAGGTGCAGTTGATAAGGGTACAAACAGAAAAGACATTGCCTGGTTTTCATTGGGAGGCAATGAGATGAGCGATGATCATTGGCGGGATGAAGAAAAGCGCAGCATCACTGTTTTTGTAGAGGCAGACCCAAGTAAAGCTCTTCTGCTGATGCTGAATTCTTCTGGTGAGGAAACTACATTTACCTTGCCAGATGCCAGTTGGGGAGAAACCTTCAGATGTATTTTTGATGCTTCACAAAAAATGGAAACATATGAACCGGTTATTGCCGCACCCTCTGCAAAGGTTTTAGTCCCCGCCCACAGTGTTCTAGTGTGGTTGGTTTCCGGCCGCATTTGGCACGGCCGAACAACCAATTAACTCTTGAAAGTTACTGAAACTGTCGCGGTAACAGTCTTTTCAATAGTCGAAGTGTCATAAGCGCCGTAATCAGCGGTCATCGTCGAATCCGGCGTTGTGATCTGGATTGGACCAGCCTTTACATTTACAAGTGATCCTATGTTTCCACCAACTGCCTTAGTGAGGGCTTCTGCACGCACCTTTGCATCCTTCATCGCCTCTGCCATTAACTGTGGGCGAAGCTCTGGAAGATTTGAGATGTAGTACTGAGGTCCATAGTTATTTGCGTTTATACCAGTTGCCAGAAGTGTTCCAATTCCTTGACTAAGTTTTGAAACTAACTGCACATCATTTGATCGCACAGTTACTTCGCGAGTTGCACGGTAAGACAAGATTCTTCCCGTTGCATTTCCGTTGCTGTACTCCTCATTTGCAAAGGTTGCTACCGCGCCAAGTGTCAATCCGTCAGCAGGGATCCCACCTGCTGTTAAATACTGTGAAAGTGCCGCAACATCTGCATCAACTTTTTTAACTGCAGTTGCAACAGTTGGAGATGAAAGACTGACATTGAGAACCCATACCGCATTATCTGCCGTCGCTGTTGTCTTTGCAGATCCAGTAACAGTTATTCCATCGCTGCTACGTGAAGCAAAACCTGAACCAACTTGCATTAATCCACCACCAATTGCAAGTGACATGATTACAGCAGCAACAATAATTGTTACAGCTTTGCGGCGTTCTACGGTGATGATTGGGCTTTCATTAAGTTGAGTCATGTCTGTATCTTACGGCTAGATTGCGCGAAGGTGAGCGATCTCTTGAAGGTCAACACTCCTGAATCGATCTAGTTCTGTTTCCCAAGCACTTCCCAACAGAGCGGCAATTGCTTCTCTAATACTTTCTTCATCTAAGGTGTTTTTCAGAGCTGCGCTCAATTGATTTTCAGTAAGGATCACCGCACCAGTTTGGTCTACAAGGGCGCGATGGATTCCTAGTTCAGGGGTGCATCTAAATAATTCCCCACCATTGTCTGCGTTTTCAATAATTTCAAAGTTTAAGTAATGCCAGCTACGTAATGAACTTGCTAATTCGGCAGCTGCGCCCTGGCGATCACGAAACTCGATTTGAGTTCGGTATGAACCTGGAATCAACGGCTGCGAAGTCCACGTTGGCTTTACCAAAGTTCCAAGAACGGCTTGAATCGCCCAATCAATATGGTGGCGCAACGCAGATGGCGTCGAATGAATAGTTAAGAAGCCTCGCACCTGCTGACGGTTTGAAGGCGTGGTTAAACGTTCCATGGTTCTCCTTGCAAGGTTGCCCAAATGCGACCTTCCCCAGCAGCATTTTTGGCTCAAACTTGCGTTGTGAACACCTCAATTAGACACCACTGAGCCTAAAACTGTCTACTCCCCCTTTAGGCATACAGCCCCACAGGCGGTAGAGTTCACCTCAGTCGGACGCTTAATCAGTACCCGTTTCATGTTTTGCATAATCGGTATCGCTGGAGCAAGAGGAAGACCGTGAACCGAGGATTTCTCGGATCACCCACATATCGAAGGAAATAAATACATGGCAACAGGCACAGTTAAGTGGTTCAACTCTGAAAAGGGTTTCGGTTTCATTGCAGTTGATGGTGGCGGACAAGATGTATTCGTTCACTACTCAGCAATTCAAGGAAACGGTTACAAGTCCCTTGAAGAGGGTCAGGCAGTTTCATTTGAGGTCGTACAGGGTCCAAAGGGTCCTCAGGCTGATGCAGTAAACCCTGCCTAATCAACACTAACTTATAAAAAACCCCGCCGGGTAACTGGCGGGGTTTTTTATTTACTTCCTTTTTTCATTAACCGGTTCTGGTGGAAGATCACCAATTTTTAAACGCTTAGCTTCAACTTCTTTTGCAGGTGACAGATCTTTTCCAGCTTTCCATGCATCTAGATACTTCCAAGGCCACACCATTCCGCGACGCACCCACCACGTTTGCGGTGGCGTGCTCCATGAGAGACCAAAGTGAATATGTGGTTTTGTACCCCGCGCGCTACCGGATGTTCCTACTGTTCCAAGTAAGCGACCTACTTTAACTGTGACACCTGGTTGAATACTTTGCGGAATGCTACGCAAATGTGATGCGTAATAACGAACACCATCCGTACCAATAAATGAAACGTATAGACCACCGCGATCAATGCCAAGATTAGTTTTGCCTGACCATGAATCGACTCGATTGACTTCATCAATTACACCTGAAGTTACTGCAACATAGCGACATCCTGCGTTAGCAAAAATGTCTGTTGCCGGATAACTATGGTGAGCTTTTGGATATGTGTACTCACACCCTGTAATTGGAAATGCATAATTTGGGGCAGCTTGGGCTGGTGAAAATGAAGCCGCAATGAGCAATGCGACGATTACAGAGGCCTTTAACTTCATGCCCTTAGGTTAATGCTGCACGATCCAATTTCGCGGTAACTACCATGTGAGGAACAGTGAGCGCCCACACAACAACTAAGGCCATCCAGAAGAACTGGTCTGAGAAATCTCGGCCACTTAAGGCCATGAATCCTGCGACCACAAAGGTTCCAATCAGTGCTGGTAAACCTGGAATCACTGCATTTGAGAATGCTTTTCTGAGCATTCCTTGATTGAGGTTCTCAATGCTTCGTGGAAGCGAGAGAGTAAGCCGTGCGGTATGGCGCATCGCATGCCAACATCCAAAATAGACCGCAAATGCGATTAATGGCGGCGCAAGATGTGCCAGCAACAATAAGAGAGTTAGATCCAAAGCTTCTCTGTTTCGCTTTCCAATAATCATGGTAAGAATTGCAAGGAGCGCAAAGGTGCTGACAGCAAACAGGATCTGCGAATCAAAGCCTTGGTGCCAATTGATTAAGGCGGGGTTTACCGATGCCAAAGCTTGGGTACTGGCCGAGTTAACAAGTGGAATAAAAACGGGTGTAAAGCCAGCTGCTGGAATGTAGAGCCAACGATTAAGTTTTTTCTCAGCATTACTTCGCTTATCAATCTCGTTGATAAAGGCGGCATCGCCAATACCAAAGTGAATGGCGCTCATGAATAAAACAAAAATGAAACCAACAGTGTTGAACTGAAGAATTCCGAGCACTGCAACAACTGCAACCGCTACATAGACAACAATAAAGAT
>JBIIZR010000015.1:0-13244 GCA_044346185.1 Candidatus Planktophila sp. | reverse complement strand
GAAACTGCAGGTTCAGAAGTTCTAGAAGGTTTGATTCAACGTCGAGATAAACCAGATCCAGCCACTTATATTGGTTCTGGAAAAGTTGTCGAACTCAAGCAGGTTGTAATGTCCACTGGCGCAGACACAGTTGTGTGCGACGGTGAACTATCCCCATCACAACTTCGACAGCTCGAAGATAAGTTAAAAGTAAAAGTTGTAGATCGAACCGCATTGATCCTTGATATTTTTGCACAGCATGCCAAGAGCAAAGAAGGTAAAGCTCAAGTCGAACTGGCACAAATTGCTTACCTACTTCCACGTTTGCGTGGTTGGGGTGATTCGCTTTCGCGCCAAGTAGGTGGACGTGCTGCAGGTGGTGCGGGTATTGGCGGGCGCGGACCAGGTGAAACAAAGATCGAAACAGATCGCCGTCGTATTAGAGACAAGATGGCAAAGCTTCGACGCGAGATTGCCGAGATGAAGATTTCTCGTGATACAAAACGCCAAGAGCGGCGCAGATTCAATATTCCATCGGTGGCAATTGCCGGATACACAAACGCTGGCAAGTCCTCATTACTCAATGAATTGACCGATGCCGGAGTTTTAGTTGAAAACGCGCTCTTTGCAACGCTAGATCCAACGGTTCGCAAGACTCAGACAAGTGATGGTCGGATTTACACATTGAGCGACACTGTTGGTTTCGTCAGACATCTTCCGCATCAACTTATTGATGCCTTTAAATCAACTCTTGAAGAAGTGTCAGAATCAGATTTGATTGTGCATGTTGTTGATGGGTCACACGCTGATCCATTTGAACAAATCAAAGCGGTACGTCTGGTTATAGATGAGATCGGTGGGAAGGATATTCCCGAAATCATCGCTATCAATAAGGTAGATATCGCAGATCCAAATGTCATTATGGAAATTTTGCGTAAAGAACCCAATAGTTATGCCTTTTCAGTGCGCACCGGCTTTGGTGTAGAAGGCTTACTTCATGCAATTGAAAGTTCGCTGCCTCGTCCCTCTGTCGAAATTAATGTTGTAATTCCGTACGACAGGGGAGATTTAGTGCACGCGATTCATGAGCGCGGCGAGATTTTTTCCGAGCAGTACATCGCAGAAGGCACCTCAATTCATGCCCGTGTAGATGGCGGCTTGGCTCAAAGGATTGAAAAATCTCAGCAATGAGTGGGGAATAACCCCGACACGCCGAGTGTTATAGAGCATGGAAGGCTTGAAGTGCGCCATGATGCGCCCGCAAGCACTAATTGAAGAGTTAAAGTCGAGAGACTAAAAGGCGGTGAGAGCAATGGCAACAGATTACGACACACCCAGAAAAACTGATGAGGAACTTCATGAGGAGTCTCTAGAAGAACTCAAGGCTAAGCGTGTTGATGCTCAATCCGGTCAAATCGATGTTGATGAAGCTGAAGCCGCTGAAAACCTGGAACTACCGGGGGCAGATCTTTCAGGTGAAGAACTTGCTGTTCGTGTTGTTCCAAAGCAAGTTGATGAGTTCACATGCTCTCGTTGTTTCTTGGTCCATCACATGACGCAGTTGGCTAAGGGTGAAGGCGCAAAAGCTGTTTGTAAAGAGTGCAACTAACTCTTAAGTGCTTTTACTAGTTCTTGTCCTTTGTTTGTCGTAATTAACCAGTACGGAGTCCTGTCTCGGTCATCCAATACCTGAAGTTTTACGGCTTTGCTGTTCCAAAATCTAATTGCAAGGTAAGCTATGGGATCTGCATCTCTGGTGCGAATCAACTTCACTTCGGCAGAAGTCAGAGCAGTAACTTCCCCAATGTATTTGTGTTCGATCGAAGCCCCGCCAACCCGTAAATGAGTTTGGTCAACCTCAATCTTTAGTGCAGTTTTCAAGTACAAATAAATGAGCCAAAGGGTCAGCGTTCCAAAGGTAATCAGTGCTGGCGTGTTTCCAAGGGCGGCCCATATTGATAAAACCATCGAGAGAAACAAGAAGTACATAAAGGCAACAAGCCATAGTGGTGCACGTATCACTTCCTTATAACTCACACCTTTATTGGACACGGGGATTACCGTATCGGATATTGAAGGAGTAAAGTTCAGGTATGGCACGCATTCCTAGTACGACCGCTCCTGAAGGAGCGATGATCCCGGAAAGACATCCGAAAGCCCCCGCAATCGGTAGCAAAATTCCATCTCACTTTGGTCATTGCTTTGGTTGCGGAGAACTTCATCCAACAGGACTTCACTTAGTTGCTTTTGCCGGTCAAGGTATGGATGTAACTGCAGAATTTACAGTGACGGAAAATCACCAAGGCGCACCCGGTCTTGCACACGGGGGACTTTTGTCCTTAGCTTTTGATGAGGCACTTGGAAAACTCATGTGGTTATTGCGAGCACCTGCGGTGACTGGGCGTCTAGAAACAGATTTCTTAAAGCCAGTACCGGTGGGATCAACGCTTCACATTAGTGCTCAGATCACAGGTCAGGTAGACCGAAAGGTTTATACCGAAGCTATTGGTCGCTTGAACTCACCTGATGGTGAAATTGCAGTAAAGGCAGCTGCGCTGTTTATCGTTGTCTCCATGGATCACTTTTTGAATAATGCACCTAAAGAATACTTAGAGCAATTAGCAAAAACGCCAGAACTTATGGCTTATGTTGATGCAACCTTTGGGGTTAATCCATAATCATGAGCAATGTTCAGGTTCTAATTACGCGTTTGGATGAATCAATTCCGCTGCCACGTTATGCAAAAGGCGGAGATGCAGGTGCGGATATAGTTTCTAGAATTGATATCACCTTAAAGCCCGGCGAGAGAGCCCTTGTACCAACTGGAATATCAATCGCTTTGCCCGATGGGTATGCAGCTTTTGTGCATCCGCGTTCAGGCCTAGCCATTAAGCACGGTGTAACAATGGTTAATGCTCCAGGAACAGTTGATGCAGGCTTTAGAGGCGAATTGCAGTGCATCATGATTAATCATGATCAGCACGAGTCCATAACTTTCAAAAAGGGTGACCGCATCGCTCAGCTAGTTATTCAAAAGGTAGAGCGTGCCGAATTTGTTGAAGTAAAGGATTTGCCAGGTTCAGGACGTGGCACTGATGGTTTTGGATCAACGGGTCGCGCATGAGCCAACATGATGAAGATCGTGACAAAGTTGTTAACGCTTTGGGCGGTAAAAAAGGGCTAATTGATTCGGGTGTTCCGGCCGTAGTATTTTTGATTGTTTTCAACTTTACTAAAGAGGTTTCTACAGCAACCTGGTCCGCACTTTCCTTATCGCTATTGTTGGCGATCTTTAGACTTATTAAGAAAGATACGATCCAGCACTCAGTTTCTGGAGTAATCGGAGTTTTAATCTGTGCATACTTTGCTAATCGCAGCGGAAATGCCGAAGATTTTTACATTCCAAAGTTGCTCACAAACCTTGGTTATGGAACCGTGTATTTGATTGCAAACCTTGTGGGCTGGCCAATACTGGGACTTGTTTTAGGTCCATTGCTGGGAGAAAACTTTACGTGGCGTAGTAACCCAGCTCGAAAGAAGATGTATATCAAAGCAAGTTGGCTGTGGGTCGCGATGTTCTTTGTTCGAATCGCTGTTCAGTATCCGATCTATAGAAGCGGAAACGTCAATCTTTTGGGTACCGTAAATCTTGCGATGGGGTACCCATTATTTTTCATTACTGCATATGCAACCTGGTTGGTCATAAAGGCCGGACCGCCTGCGCAAAAAGTAACTGATTAAGAGATAAAGCAGGCTTTAATCTGAGCTTCAGCATCAGCAGATGCAACAAAGAGAAGCTCATCACCGGCAATAAAGACGTCATGTGCTTTAGCGGTAATCACGCGTCCATCACGAACGATTGCAGCTAGCGCAGCATTTTCTGGAAGTTCGATTTCTTCAACTGTTTTTCCGATACAGGCTGAACCATCTGGAAGCGTAAGTTCCACCAGGTTTGCTTGGCCTTTTCTAAATGAGAACAAGCGAACAACATCGCCAACACTGACAGCTTCTTCGACAAGGGCAGCAATGATTCGCGGAGTTGATACTGCAACATCGACGCCCCATGAGGAATCAAAGAGCCATTCATTTTTTGGATGATTAATGCGGGCAACAACACGTGGCACGCCGTATTCAGTTTTACCCAGTAGTGAAGTCACAAGATTTGCCTTGTCATCACCGGTTGCAGCGACCAAAACCTGGCAGTTATTCAAATGAGCGTTGTCTAGCGAAGTGATTTCACACGCGTCAGCCATTAGCCATTCAGCATCAGGGACACTCTCTAACTTAAGCGCCTTGGGATCCTTGTCAATCAAGAGAACTTGATGGCCATTATCCAAAAGTTCGCGGGCGATAGCGCGTCCTACATTTCCGGCTCCTGCAATTGCAATTCTCATTAACGTTGACCTTCTGGGCTACTTGCAAGAATTTCTTCGGTGCGAACAACATCATTATCTGAGACCATCACATGGACCAGGTCACCTTGCTGTAAAACGGTGTGCTCATCTGGGATTAATCCCTCACCCAATCGAGTAATAAAAGCCACACGTGCGGGTGTCATTGCATCGATGAGCAAAATTGGGCGTCCGTACCAATCATCCTGAGGATGAACTTCGCACAACTGGACCATTCCGGTTGCATCGCGCCATTCTGAACGAGAACCTTCGGGAGCTAATCGACGCAAAATCTGATCGGTTGCCCATAACACTGTTGCAACCGTTGGAATGCCTAGACGTTGGTAAATTTCAGCACGGCCTGGATCGTAAATTCGCGCGACGACGTTATGAACTCCATAGGTTTCGCGAGCAACACGAGCGGCCAAAATATTTGAGTTATCACCATTACTAACAGCTGCAAAAGCATCAGCTTCTTGAATTCCAGCTTCTAGAAGTGTGTCTCTATCAAAGCCAACACCTGTAACGGTACGACCTTTAAAGTTTGGACCTAAGCGGCGGAAAGCTTCGCGGGCTTGATCGATGACTGAAACGGTATGTCCTGCGGCTTCGAGTTCGATGGCCAAAGATGAACCAACTCGACCGCAACCCATGATTACTACGTGCACAGGAAGTAACTTACACCCATAAACTTCCTTCCATGGCATCAAACAAGAGTTCAGCGCTAAAAATTGGTGATTTGATCGATGTCACTATTGAAAAGGTCGCGCACGGGGGACATTTCATTGCCCGCCATAACGGGGCGGTTATCTTTGTGCGGCATGCGATTCCTGGCGAGCAGTGCACCATTGAAATCACAAGCGTCGGTTCCTCCTTCAACCGTGCCGATGTTGTCTCGATTACACAACCTTCTGAATTTAGAGTTCAACCGCCATGTCAGTATTCACATCGCTTGGGATGTGGTGGCTGCGACTTCCAGCACATAGCACCAGCGCATCAAAGAACGCTCAAATCTGATGTCATCGCAGAACAGTTCTCTAGAATCGCTAAAAAAGAATTGCGAGTGGAAGTCGAAGAAGTTGGAGATTCCGTTGGTTGGCGAACACGTGCAATCGCCACCACAAATCGAAATGGAAAATTAGGTTTTTACAAATCGCGATCGCATTCCATTGCCCCTGTTGATGATTGCATTATTTGCGTCAAGAGTATGAACTTTTCTGAAATTGCAGCTCGTCCACTGAAAGGTGATGTTCGAGTTGAAATCAGTGCTTCAAGTACAGGGGAGCGGACCATCGCTTTAGCGCCAACGCGCGGTGAAGAAAAGGCCAGAATCACCGAAGGTCAAAACATCCTGCATGAAAATGTTCATGGAAGAACTCTCGAAGTTAGTCAAGAATCTTTTTGGCAAAGCCATGTACGAGCACCCGAAGTTCTAACGGATGTAGTACTTGAATTTGCTCAACTAAAACCTGCAGAGCATGTTCTAGATTTATACGGAGGCGTTGGACTGTTTACCGCCGCAATAATTGATTCGGTAGGACCAGCAGGTCAGGTCGATCTGATTGAAGGTAGCAAAGTTGCAACAGAGGATGCACGCAGAAACTTTGCTGCATTTAAAAACATAACTATTGCTACCGGAGATGTGGCCAAACTTTTACCGAGAGTCACAGCTGCAGATGTCGTTGTTCTGGATCCACCACGTGAAGGTGCCGGCAAGGAGGTAATCACGCAGATAACGGCGCTAAATCCGCGAGCTATTGTGTATGTGGCGTGTGACCCTGCTGCCCTTGCCAGAGATACCGCCTATCTTGAAGATCACAGTTATTCATTGGTGAAATTGCGTGCTTTTGATCTCTTTCCTATGACACATCACATCGAATGTGTTGCCCTGTATGAGCGTGCTGAGGTATCTTGAGCGCTGGTTACACGCATCGACGAAAGGCAAATAATGAGTAAAAACTCTTTCAACGCAAAGAAGAATCTAGAAGTTGCGGGTAAGAGTTTCGAGATTTTTGATATCTCGCAGATCGATGACGCTGCCACCCTTCCATATAGCCTCAAGGTTTTGCTCGAGAATTTATTGCGCACTGAAGATGGTGCCAACATCACAGCCGATCACATCAAATCTCTTGCTTCCTGGGATCCTGCCGTTGAGCCAGATACTGAAATTCAATTCACACCAGCTCGAGTGATCATGCAGGATTTCACTGGCGTTCCATGTGTTGTCGATCTTGCCACAATGCGTGAAGCAATCGTCGACCTTGGGGGAGATCCATCAAAGGTAAATCCTCTGGCACCGGCCGAATTAGTTATTGATCACTCAGTTATCGCAGATAAGTTTGGAACCAAGGATTCTTTCGAGCAAAACACTGACATTGAGTACGAGCGCAATCAGGAGCGTTACCGTTTCTTGCGTTGGGGTCAAACCGCCTTTGATGAGTTCAAGGTTGTTCCACCTGGGACTGGAATTGTTCACCAAGTAAATATTGAATACCTTGCACGTGTTGTTATGACACGTACCGTCGAAGGAACGCTTCGAGCTTATCCAGACACAGTAGTTGGAACAGATTCACACACAACAATGGTCAACGGACTTGGAGTCCTTGGCTGGGGTGTTGGCGGTATCGAAGCCGAGGCCGCTTTGCTAGGCCAACCAGTTTCAATGTTGATTCCACGCGTAGTCGGCTTCAAGCTAACTGGGCAACTTCCTCTGGGAACAACTGCAACAGATATGGCTCTGACAATCACAGAGATTTTGCGCAAGGTCGGCGTCGTTGGCAAGTTTGTTGAATTCTTTGGAACAGGCGTGACCTCAGTTCCGATGGCCAACCGAACCACAATCGGAAACATGAGTCCTGAATATGGATCAACATGTGCGATATTCCCAATTGATGAAGAGACGCTTCGCTACTTGCGTCTAACTGGCCGAACTGATGAACAAGTAGCCTTGGTTGAAAAGTACGCAAAGGCTCAAGGAATGTGGCATGACCCTTCAGTCGAACCACGTTTTTCTCAAGTAGTTGAACTTGATCTATCGACGGTTGTCCCATCAATTTCTGGTCCTAAGCGTCCACAAGATCGAATCTCTTTAAGTGATTCAAAGATGGCTTACGAAAAGATTGTTCCTAGCTACTACGGTGAAAAAACCAACAAGGGTGAAGTTACAGCGGGATCAACTCGTGTAAAAAATGGTGATGTCGTCATTGCTTCGATTACTTCTTGTACAAACACCTCTAACCCATCTGTGATGATCGGTGCGGCTTTGCTTGCAAAGAAAGCGGTAGAAAAAGGCCTTAAATCAAAGCCTTGGGTTAAGACCACTTTGGCACCAGGATCAAAAGTTGTTACTGATTACTACGATCGCGCAGACCTTACAAAGTACATGGAAGCGCTGGGCTTTAACCTGGTTGGTTATGGTTGCGTGACATGTATTGGAAACTCAGGTCCGCTTCCGATTGAGATCAGTAAGGCAATCAATGAGTCAGATCTAGCTGTTACAGCAGTTCTTTCTGGAAACCGTAACTTTGAGGGTCGAATTAGCCCAGATGTAAAGATGAACTACCTAGCTTCTCCACCACTTGTTGTTGCTTATGCAATTGCAGGAACCATGGATCATGACTTTGAAACTGATTCCTTAGGTAAAGACTCAGCTGGAAATGATGTGTTCCTTAAGGATATTTGGCCAACTCCGCAAGAAATTCAATCCGTGATTGATTCTTCGATTTCTTCAGAGATGTTCACCAAGGATTATGCAACTGTTTTTGAAGGCGATCATCGCTGGAAGTCTCTTGCAACACCTACAGGCAAGGTCTTTGAATGGGATCCAAAGTCCACATATGTTCGAAAGCCTCCTTATTTTGAAGGCATGCCAAAGAATCCAACACCAGTAACCGATATTTCAGGTGCTCGAGTTCTTGCCGTTCTTGGTGATTCAGTTACAACTGACCACATTTCACCAGCTGGAAATATCAAGGCGGATTCACCTGCAGGTAAGTATTTAGCCGAGCACGGCATCGAGCGAACAGATTTCAATTCTTATGGCTCACGAAGAGGTAATCACGAAGTAATGATTCGTGGAACTTTTGCAAATATTCGTCTTAAGAACTTGCTACTAAATGGCGTTGAAGGTGGATTTACTCGTAACTTCTTAGCTAATGGGGAACAAACAACTATTTATGACGCATCAGTTGCATACCAAGCAGCGGGTGTTCCACTAGTTATCTTGGCCGGAAAAGAGTACGGATCTGGGTCATCTCGTGACTGGGCGGCAAAGGGAACTGCATTGCTAGGCGTACGCGCTGTTATTGCCGAAAGCTTTGAGCGCATTCACCGCTCTAACTTGATTGGAATGGGAGTCCTTCCATTGCAGTTTAAGGATGGCGAAACTGCAGCTACTTTGGGATTAGATGGAACCGAAGTATTTTCTATTTCCGGAATCACTGCTCTGAACGACGGGGGAGTTCCAAAAGAGCTAACCGTTACCGCAGGAGATAAGAAATTTACTGCAAAGGTCCGTATCGATACACCGGGTGAGGCTGACTACTACCGCCACGGTGGAATCATGCAATACGTCCTTCGTTCATTGTTGGTTGAGTAACTTCTTACTCTCTCACGATGAAAATTAATATCCAGTCGCCAGATGAACTTCGGGTAATGAGTCCTGAAGAATTGGTTAATCTGGCTGCGGATATTCGTGAGTTCCTGATCGAGAAAGTTTCTCGTACTGGTGGACATCTTGGCCCAAATCTTGGCGTTGTTGAATTAACTATTGCCATCCATAGAGTTTTTCAGTCTCCACGAGACATAGTTCTTTTTGATACCGGACACCAGTCATATGTTCACAAAATCCTTACAGGTCGAGCCGATCAATTTGAACTCTTGCGCCAACGAGATGGAATCTCGGGTTACCCAAATCGCCGGGAAAGTGACCATGATGTAATTGAGAATTCTCATGCATCAACCGCCCTTTCTTGGGCTGACGGCGTCTCACGTGGATTTTCATTAACAGGCCAACCTGATCGTCATGTTGTGGCAGTTGTCGGCGATGGCGCTTTAACAGGTGGAATGTCTTGGGAAGCGCTTAACAATCTCTCGCCAGAATCAGATAGAAATTTAGTTATCGTCGTAAACGATAATGAACGCTCATATTCACCAACGATCGGCGGATTAGCTACTTATTTAACAACTTTACGCGCAAGCAAAGAGTACGAGCGCATTTTGAGCCGTGGTAAACGAATGTTGCACAACACACCATTTGTTGGAAAATACATTTACGGCACCCTGCATGGAATCAAAAAGGGCATGAAAGACATGCTCGCACCACAGGGCATGTTTGAAGATCTCGGCTTTAAGTACCTAGGACCGATTGATGGCCACGATATCGAGGCCATGGAGAAAACTTTGCAGATGGCCAAGGAGTTTGGCTCGCCAGTAATTGTTCACGCGATTACTGAAAAGGGACGAGGATACAAGCCAGCAATCGATGACATCGCAGAAAAATTCCATGCGGTAGGAATCGTTGATCCTATTACTGGAAAACCCCTCAAGGCATCAGCTACTTCGTGGACCAATGTATTTTCCGAAGAGATTACTCAAATCGGTCGAGAAAATCCTAAAGTTGTCGCAATCACGGCAGCGATGCTGGGACCGACAGGATTAGATAAATTCGCACAGAATTTTCCTGATAGAACAATTGATGTGGGAATCGCAGAACAGCACGCGGTAACAAGTGCGGCAGGCCTTGCCTACGCCGGCGTGCATCCCGTAATTGCGATTTATTCAACTTTCCTAAATCGTGCTTTTGACCAGTTGTTATTAGATGTTGCTCTGCATAATGCGGGAGTCACATTTGTTTTAGACCGTGCTGGAATCACTGGCGATGACGGCCCGTCTCACCACGGAATTTGGGATCTCGCCCTGACCGGCATAGTTCCTCATATGCATGTTGGTGCACCACGTGATGGCGCACGCGTTAAGGAATTGTTACGTAAATGCATCGAAATTGATAACGCACCATCCATGATCCGTTTTCCAAAGGGTGCAATTCCTGCAGATATCCCGGCACTTGAGCGCATAGATGGCATCGATATCTTGCATCGCGGAGACACCAACCAAGTTCTTGTGATTAGCATCGGTTCAATGGCTTCAATGGCGTTAGAGGTTGCACAACTGGCACACAAGGAATCAATCGAAGTAACTGTGATTGATCCATTGTGGGTTAAGCCAATGTCCTCGAATGTGACTGCGCTGTGCGCCAACTACTCCACTATCGTCGTCATGGAGGATGGAATTAAGCACGCAGGAATCGCCAGCACCATTTCTGAAAGCTTACGAGAAGCGGGCAGCGCATGCTCCGTGCATTCAATTGGCGTGCCGCTGGAATTCATTGAGCATTCAAAGCGCAACGAAATTTTGGATGATCTAAAAATCACTCCCGCTGCCATAGTGCAACAGATTGCAGGTTGGATTTCCTAGATTTATGGAAGGGAAGCAACGCCCTTTTCATGGAAACGCTTGCCTGTCACAGATTCGCTAATTCCTTCACGATCCAAGTACGGCAAAATTCCACCCAAGTGCATTGGCCATCCAGCGCCCATCAGCATGCAGAGATCAATTTCTGCAGGAGTTGTGACGACACCTTCATCTAGCATCATGCGAGCTTCTTCAGCTAACGCCTTCAGCGCTCGTGAACGAACTTGTTCTGCAGTCGATGGAGTTGTTCCCTTTTCAATCAGTGCAAGGGCTGCAGGGTTGGCACTTACCGCGCCATTTTCGCCCTTGACGTAGAAATTACGAACTCCCTCTTTCACCATACGTTGCATAGTTGGTGAGATTCGGTAGCGAGGCCCAAGATTGTGATGCAAAGTTTCTGATACGTGTAGCGCAACACCAGGACCAACTAAATCTAGCAATTGGAAGGGAGACATTGGGAAACCGATCTCCATCATCGCAGCATCTGCAACTTCAGGTGATGTTCCTTCATCGACGGCATCGGTAACTTCACCCATAAAACGAGTCAGCAATCTGTTCACAACAAAGCCAGGAGCATCCTTACAAATGATCATTGTCTTCTTGAGTTCTTTACCGACGGCGATGGCTGTGGCTGTAGTTGCATCATCAGTTGCTGATGTGCGAGCAACTTCGAGCAATGGCATTACTGCAACCGGATTAAAGAAGTGGAAACCAACGACTCGCTCTGGATTCTTCAAACCTTCAGTCATGCGCTCAACTGACAGCGAGGATGTATTTGTTGCTAGTACGCACTCGGCAGAGACAATGCCTTCTAGCTTCTTGAACAGCTCTTGCTTTAGCGAAAGCTCTTCGAAAATTGCTTCGATAATGAAGTCACAACCGGCAAAGACTGATTGGTCTGCTGAACCTGAAACAAGAAGAGCTAAGCGGCCAGCTGATTCTGGGCTCATGCGCTTCTTCTCAACTAATTTTGCCAGCTCATTTTTTACCCACGCCACACCTTTGTCCGCGCGCTCTTGATCGATATCTGTCATGACAACAGGGCACTTAAGGTTTCGTACCAACAGCAAAGCCAACTGAGATGCCATTAAACCTGCACCTACAACACCAACTTTAGTTACCTTGCGAGCAAGAGCTGGCTTTGGAGCACCTTCAACCTTTTTGCGCTTCTTTTGGATCAGATTAAATGCGTACAAAGAAGAACGAAGTGGGTCAGACATAGTTAAATCAGCAAGGACTTGATCTTCAGCATCAAAACCTTCACCCAAGGTGTTGCTCTTAGCTGCAGCGATTAGTTCTAGCGCCTTCATTGGAGATGCAATCGTTGCTCCTCCATACTTCTTAAGGGCTGCCGCCTTGCCAGTTGCTAGTGCGGTTTCCCATGCTGGATCATTGCTGTAATCGGCACGTTCGATCTTTGTGGTTCCATTGAGGATTCCAACTGCAAAACCAATAGAACGTTCAATGAAATCTGCTGGCTCAAATACTGAATCAACCACTCCAAGCTTAAGCGCATCCTTTGCTTTCATCATTGTGTTGTTATTCAGTGCATTAAGCATGATGACTTGAACAGCACGTTCTGGTCCGATCAACTTAGGCAGAATTGTTGCTCCGCCCCAACCTGGAACCAGACCAAGGAAAACTTCTGGCAAAGCGGTAAAGGCGGTTGATGCCAGGGTTCGGTAGTGGCAATGCAGACCAACTTCTAGACCTCCGCCAAGTGCTAATCCATTGATAAAGGCAAAGGTAGGAATCTTTGACTCGCCAAGACGGCGAAAAACATCATGACCTAGTTTTCCAATTGCCAGTGATTGACTGCGATCATTCAAGAATGAAAGCGCAGAAAGATCAGCACCTGCTGCAAAAATAAATGGCTTACCCGTAATTGCAATAGCTGCAGGGTTGCGACCAATCGCATCTGTGATTGCTGTATCAAGTGCCATGACGGATTGTGGGCCAAAGGTATTTGGACGATTGTGATCAAGGCCGTTATCTAATGTAATCAGAGCCATGACACCTTTACCGCCGAAGGCAGAAAGGTCTACATCTCGGACTAGTGCATTGGTAACAACCTCTTCAGGTGCTCCAGCTGGAAGAGTGATATCTGCGCTCATAATTACTTAGCTCCCTTGAAGTTAGGGTTTTCCCAGATAACTGTTCCACCCATGCCTAGACCGATACACATAGTTGTAATGCCATAACGAACCTCAGGTTGTGATTCAAAGGTACGAGCAAGGTTGAGCATTAAGCGCACACCTGATGATGCAAGAGGGTGCCCAACAGCGATCGCACCGCCGTAAGGATTTACTCGAGGATCATCATCTGCAATTCCAAAGTGATCCAAGAAAGCAATTACCTGGACCGCAAAAGCTTCATTAACTTCAAAAGCACCGATATCTTCGA
>JBIIZR010000085.1:0-13371 GCA_044346185.1 Candidatus Planktophila sp. | reverse complement strand
GATGCGACCTTGCACGAGGTTTCATCACATTTAGCCAGCTACAACATGCTTTCTTTACCTGTTGTAGATGCAAATGATCGCCTTTTAGGAGCTGTCACAGTTGACGATGTTCTGGATCACTTGTTACCTGAAAACTGGCGACATGATCACCGTGAAAATTCACCAGTTTCTTTTGAATCAGAGAGTATTTAAGGAGGGTTAAAGATGGCACGCAACCATGGCTTAGATACTCCGCGCGAGACTCGTCGTTCGATTCGACCAAACTATGACCCTGAAGCTTTTGGTCGCATGTCCGAACGCTTTGCGCGATTCTTAGGTACCGCACGTTTTCTTGTATACATGACAGTCTTTATTGCTTTTTGGATTATCTGGAACTTTGCAGCACCTGCCGGCTTAAGGTTTGATGATTATCCATTCATTTTCTTGACATTGATTTTGTCGATGCAGGCATCGTATGCAGCACCGTTGATTCTTCTTGCGCAAAATCGCCAAGCAGATCGTGACCGAATTGCACTCAATGAAGATCGCGCACAAAATGAACGATCTATCGCAGACACCGAATACTTAACTCGCGAACTTGCAGCGCTGCGCAACTCACTTGGTGAGGTTGCTACACGAGATTTTGTTCGCGCTGAACTTGCCGACCTTGTTGATGAGTTAGCTAAAGAATTACGTCGAGACACCCAATCGGACTCCGAGTAGAGACTTACTTCGTTTCATCAGTTTTTCCGCAACCTCGGATATTGCAACTGCGGCAGGTGAAGTTGGATCGGCATCAACTATTGGTGATCCTTCATCTCCACCAGTACGTAGCGCAGGGCTAAATGGAATCTTTCCAAGTAGCGGTACATCAATACCAACAAGTTGCGACAGTCGACGAGATGTTTCATCTCCTCCGCCTTCACCGAACAAAGAAATTGTGTCACTACAGTTTGGACACGGAAACGCTGACATGTTCTCGATAACGCCAATAACATGTTGGTGAATCTGATGCGCAATACGTCCTGCACGTTCAGCAACTTCTGCTGCGGCAATCTGTGGTGTTGTTACAACAACAATTTCTGAAGTCGGAATCAATTGCCCCAAAGAGATCGCTAAGTCTCCGGTGCCTGGTGGCAAATCAATCAGCAGAACATCCAGATCTCCCCAATAGGCATCAGATAAGAGCTGCTCCAGCACACGGTGAAGTAAAGGACCACGGTATGCAACAGGATCTGAGCGTTCTGGCTTAAACATTTCCATGGAAACGGTCTTTACGCCATAAGACTCGAGTGGAATAAACATCTGGTCAATTGCTGTTGGTCGCTGTCCCATCAAACCCATAAGACGCGGGATTGAGTGTCCATAAACATCGGCATCCAAAATTCCAACATTCAAACCGTTCTTAGCCATTGCAACGGCAAGGTTGGCAGTAACTGATGACTTTCCTACGCCACCTTTACCGGATGCGATGCCAATAACACGTGTCAGTGAGTCAGGTTGTGCAAATGGAATGAATTTCTCACGACCTCCGCGAACAACTTTTTTCACAAAGTTACGTTGATCTTCATTCATAACTCCGAAAACAAGATCGACGCTTTTTACACCCTCAACGCTAGTAACTGCGTTAGAAATATCAGTTCTTAACCTATCTTGCATTGGGCAAGCTGCGATTGTGAGTAAAACTTTTAGGGAAACCGAACCACCGATTTCCGAAAGATCTTCAATCATTCCAAGTTCTGTTATTGGATGGCGAAGTTCTGGATCATTAACCTTTGAAAGCGCGTCCGTAACTTGTTCCAGAAGAGTCATAGTAAATCTGGATCAATCATCGCCGTAGGTTTCTTAACCTTTGGCTTAGCAGTTTCCTCTTCCAACAGATCTGAAATTTGCTTCTTTACAAAAGTCTTTGGGTTCAAGTCTTTAGGTTGCAAGTCTTCAAACCCCGGACCAAGGTTGTCTCGAAGTTCGGTCGTTGCTTTATTTGCCAATCCGCGAAGTTTCTTAACCCATTGCGCAGCATCTACTGCAATTTTGGGAAGTCGCTCTGGTCCGACAAGCAGCATCGCAAGGATTGCCAGGCCAAAAAGTTCACCTGCACCGAAATCAAACATTTCTGTAGCCTACGCCAATTACTTCTTAGCCGCGATTAGAGTCAAAGACACAGTTCTTTCAACACCATTGCGCTTATAGGTAAGGGTTACAACATCACCAACATTCTTAGATCGAACAGCGACAATAAGCTCTTCTGGGCCACTAATTGGCTTTCCATCCAGCGCGACAACAATGTCTCCACTTCGCAAGCCTGCCTTTTCAGCAGGGCCGCCAGGCAAAATTCCACCGCCAGAAGATGCAACTTGAGCGCCTTCACCCATGTAATTCATATCGAGAGAAATTCCAATTACTGGATAGGTAGCAACTCCGTTTTTAATCAGTTGATCTGCAGTTTTGCGCGCCTGATTAATCGGAATAGCAAAGCCAAGTCCAATTGAACCAGTTTGAAGGTTCGATCCTAAAGATGCAATCGCCGAGTTAACACCAATGACAGCTCCAGTTGAATCAACAAGTGGACCACCAGAATTTCCCGGATTGATTGCGGCATCAGTCTGCAATGCATTAATGAAAGAACTCTCATTTGAAGAATCTCCCGCAGTAACTGGACGATTCTTGGCACTAATAATTCCCGTAGTGACTGTTCCCGATAATCCCAATGGAGAACCAATTGCTATAACTGCGTCCCCGACTGCGACCAAGTCACTATCACCCAATTGCATGGCCTTTAAACCTGATGCTGCAATTTTTAAAACTGCTAAGTCATAAGATGCATCGCGTCCAATAACTTTTGCCGTAAAGGTTCGACCATCATTGAGCTTAACTCGAATACTTCCGCCAGATTGTGCTGCAGAACTGATGACATGGTTATTGGTCAAGATATAGCCATCACTATCAATGAAGAAGCCTGAACCTGTTCCCCCACCTGACGGCGAACGAGTTTGAATCGAAACTACTGAAGGTAAAACTCTTTGCGCGGTGCCAGCAACTGAATCCGGCGCTCGTTCGATCGTGCTAGTCGATGAAACAAGATTGACTCGATTAAAGAGTGATGCACCTGTCGCATTTACTCCCAAAATTCCGCCAACGCCTCCGGCTAAAACTGCAATCAATGCAATAGATCCCCTTGAACTTTTAGGAGAAGGTTTTGCCTGCCACCATGGGGCGGCGACAGGGGCTACTTTTTTACGAGGAAAGATCATGGCGCTATTTTGCTACAACTTTGTTGCGATCAGTAATCCATCGCCGACTGGGACTAACGAACTCACCCAATGATCCGTGTCGTTTTTGATGATTTTCCCAGTATCCCGAAGTGCCACAGTGCGTGGATCGCGCTGGGCTGCATCACACACTTTTCCGCCACCGTAATAGTTATCGATTACTAGCGCCCCGCCACTTCGCAAAATTCGCTGCGCTTCGTTAATGACGTAACCCAAATCTTCGGGATTGTGCCGAACAACAACTAAGTCATAAGCGCGATCAGTGAGCTTTGAAATTACTTCCAACACAGAGTTAGTGATCAAGCGATATCTATTAGGAGCAATATCTGCATCTGTAAATGCCAGCTTGGCAATCTGTGAATGCTCCATCTCATCATCTATAGATGTCAATGTTCCGCTGGGAAGCATTCCATCGAACAACCACAAACTTCCTACACCTGAGCCTGTACCAACCTCAACAACTGATTGTGCTTTTAAAGTAGAAGCTAAAAATTTTAGAAAAGCGCCAGCTCCCGGAGTTGTATCAACCGTTCCTAACTCAACACCTCGTGCACGTGCTTGAGATTTAAAGTGGTCTTCGGGAATGAAATTCTCGGCAAATGTGTGTGGATCTACTCTCATGATAACGAGGTTATCCACTCGGTTAGAAGGCGTACTCCGAAACCTGTTCCACCTTTAGAGTTTTCGCCTGCATCAACTTCGCTGCGAGCAGTACCTGCAATATCTAAGTGGACCCAACGTCTATTTGCTGTGAAATTTTCTAGGAAAAGTGCGGCGGTAACAGATCCGGCAGAGAACTTAGCTTTGTCTGCTGTGTGATTGAGATCGGCAATATCACTTCGTAAAGCTTCCTTGTAATCATCAACAAGCGGCATGTGCCAGACACGGTCACCAGTTGCATCGCCCGCCTTTGAAAGCGCAACAGCTAAAGCATTGTCGCGGGTATACATAGCGGCATACTGGCGACCTAATCCAAGTGTTGCTGCTCCTGTAAGGGTTGCAATATCTAGCAAATAATCTGGATCTAAATTGGCATCTGCATACGCCAATCCATCTGCCAAAACTAAACGTCCTTCGGCATCGGTGTTAATTACTTCAACAGTTGTTCCGCCGTAATGCTTGATGACATCACTAGGGCGTTGAGCTGTGGCAGAGATAGCGTTTTCGGCCATCATCATCAGCGCGGTTACTTTCACATTTGGTTGTAACTCTTCAAGTGCGGTTAGGGTGCCAAGAATTGCGGCAGATCCAGCCATGTCACTCTTCATTGCCATCATTGTGTCGTAGGGGCGCTTAAGCGAAACTCCACCAGTATCAAATGTGATTCCCTTGCCTACCAAAACGATGTGTGGCAAAGCTTTAACTGACTTTTTCTTGGACTTTGGTTGATAGGTAACTTGAATCATTCGTGGCCCTGGCTTGGGTGATGAACCGCCAACAGCGCGAAGACCACCAAACTCTTTCAGAGCTGCACCAGCAAATATTTCGACCTTTAGGCCAGTTCCCTTTGCAAATTCCTCTGCTTGCTTTCCCATCCAAGCTGGAGTTTTAATGTTTGCAGGAGTGTGAACCAAATCGCGAGTCCTGCAGATCGCATGCGCAATTGCTGCTGCATCTTTAACTGTCTGAGCATCCTTGCTTGCCACAAAAATTGTTGGCTCTTCTTTTTTCTTGTCTGTCTTTAAATTCCAGACCCAAGCTCCCAATGAAACAGAAATTGCAAAGGATTTAATCTCTGAAACAACACATCCTGAAAACACTGTTGTGTTCTTTCCTCGAACCTTACGACCAACTGCGGATCCGGCAGAGCGTGCTGATGAGCTACTTTGATCGCCAATTGCTACAAGAAACAAACGATCAGTCTGGGAATCTTCAGCGCTGACAGGAATTTCAAACAGCTCTCCAGCTTTTCCTGTTGGTGCAAAGAAAGTTAACTCATCAACTAAGTTGAGAGCAAAAAACTTTTCAACCTGGGATGCAAGGGGTGATACAAATTCAAAATTACCATCTAAATTCTTGAAGAAACCCAGAGCGATTGAGTGAGCATTAACAGCCTTTGAAATCTCAAAGGGAGCATATTGAGGTAGCGCTGACATGATTGGTAAGGCTAGTGCCTTTAAAACTAAATTACTTCTTAACGAGAGCTACAGCTGCGTGTAGTGCTGCGCTGAGATTGTTTGCTTCTTCGGCGTTCATTTCGACAACCAATCGGCCGCCACCTTCAAGAGGGATTCGCATCACTAGGGAGCGAGCTTCCTTTGTGACCTCCATTGGACCATCACCAGTGCGGGGTTTCATGGCTGCCATGGGAAGACTCCTCTAAATCGTTGGTACTGCTAGGTGTGAAGCAAGGGGGTAAGTATCTCTCAGATTGAGGCTTAGTGCGAATTCCAGATTAGGTTAAATGCCCAGAATCGCGCTCAAGCGGGCCTTGCCTTGGCGAATTATTGCCTCCACAGACCTTTCGGGAACTCCAAGAATTGAAGCTATCTCCGAGGCGCTCATCGACTTCAAATAGTGCATGGACAAGATGATGCGCTCTTCTTCGGGTAACGAGGCAAGGGCTTGCGCCAGTGTTTGCGGTTGCTTGCCCATGGGGCAACTTTACTTCCTTTGATGCAACTGGCGGCGCAAGGAGGACAGTGAGATACGTACTCCTACGTACAAGCCTGGTGCAATGAGAAGAAATAGCGCTCGCGGCGCAAGAACTTCTTCTGACCAATCAAACCGTGTCGATTGTG
Organism: Candidatus Planktophila sp.; assembly: GCA_044346185.1. Lineage (GTDB taxonomy): Bacteria > Actinomycetota > Actinomycetes > Nanopelagicales > Nanopelagicaceae > Planktophila. The sequence continues at coordinate 7,379 of JBIIZR010000085.1, read as the reverse complement.
GAGTAAGCGCAGTTAATTCAAAACGCCCCGTGCCCTTAATAATTTTTCCAGTATGAATAACATCGCACACATTTGGAGGATTCCATGAAGTAACTGTCATGTGATCCATAATTCCTAGCTTTCCAATTCCGGTGAAAGCTGCAATCGATGTTCCAATACCAGAGCGAATCTCAGAGGTAACTTCAACAGTTGTCTGAAGCATCCATTCACTTTGTGATTCCCAATCAGCTAATGCATCCCAGACTTTTTGAATTGGAGCATCAATGACAAGGCTCATTGCAATGTGATTACTTCTCATTTTTGACATGCTCGCAATGCTTCATCGACAGTAGTTGTCCATTGAACGATTTCACGCATTCCTGGCTTAATGAACTTCTCATCTTCTAAGTGAACAATTAACTCGTGCAAGGGCGCATAAATTTCAAATGGATCTAGAATCACAACTGGCTTTGAATGAAACTTTAAGTAATGCCCGACCCAGATCTCAAAAAACTCTTCAAGGGTGCCAGCGCCTCCGGGTAAAGTTATAAATGCATCTGAAATATCGGTAATCATGTGCTTTCGTTGTCCCATTGTTTCAACAACATGTAATTCGTCATTGTCATGATCAGCAAATTCAATATCGACCAAAGCTTGCGGAATCACGCCGATTGTCTTGCCCGCAGCATCACGCGCTCCTCTAGAGACCGCACCCATCATGGAAATATGGCCGCCGCCAGTGACTAACTCATTAGATGAGGTAGCAATTCCCTTCCCCAACTCGTAAGCAAGCTCTACATACTTGTTATCGATCGAGGGTGAGGATGAACAAAAGACGGCAATACGCATGCGGCTAACAATAGAGGCTACGCTTGGGACATGACGACCACCGCATCTGGCCACGGAATCGCAACCATCGCCAAGGGCGTAACCCTTGATGTTTGGTTTCCATCCCCTGCCTTGTCGCAACTTTCATCTGTAGTTCCCGCAGAGCTAACCGCACTTGTTGGCAACGATGATGCGCGTGGAGTTTCACGCGAATTAGTAAGTATTGAAATCGATATTTCTAAAGCACCAGCTGATGCAGCTGATGCGTACTTGCGATTGCATCTCCTGTCCCACCGACTAGTGAAGCCACACGGGCTAGCACTTGATGGTGTATTTGGAATCTTGAGCAATGTTGTTTGGACATCTGTCGGTCCATGTTCGGTCGAAGATTTTGAAATGACTCGTGCACGACTAAAAGCTGCACATGGCCATGTCAGTGTTTACGGCGTTGATAAGTTCCCACGGATGGTTGATTATGTAGTTCCTTCTGGTGTTCGAATTGCTGATGCAGATCGTGTGCGACTTGGCGCACACCTAGCTTCAGGTACAACAGTGATGCATGAAGGCTTTGTTAACTTCAATGCCGGAACCCTTGGAACTTCAATGGTTGAAGGAAGAATTTCAGCTGGTGTGATTGTTGGAGATGGAACCGATGTTGGTGGCGGCGCATCAATTATGGGAACTCTTAGTGGTGGCGGTAAAGAAGTTATTTCTATTGGTGAAAAGTGTTTATTGGGTGCAAATTCAGGGTTGGGTATTTCACTAGGTGACAACTGTGTAATCGAGGCTGGTACTTATATAACAGCTGCAGCAAAGGTCAAATTACCTGATGGTGAAATAGTTAAAGCAGGAACTCTTTCAGGAGCAAGTAATTTGCTGTTCCGCAGAAACTCTCTGGATGGTGGCCTTGAAGTTGTTTTAAGAACTGGAACTTGGGGTGGGCTCAACAGCATTCTGCACGCCAACTAAATCAAAGTAGGCAGATGGAATCCTTGTTCGGCTTCTAAAAGTTTCACCGCGCAAACTTTTTTGTATTCCTGAACTAGATGTTGCCCTAATTATTGCGACAGTTCCGCTTAAATTCTTTGAGACAATTTCAAGAGTAACTACATCAGGCAATGCAAAGGCAAGTGCAACCGAGGCTTGAGGAATTGATCGCTTCCAACTAAAGAAATTGGGATTTAACTTTGCATCCTGGCTTCCGGGATCAGCGATGATCTGGGTATAGGTCCGATCACTTCCCCACGCATTGAATGCGGTTTCAGTTAAACCTCCCGTAGAACTTGAAAAGTAAGCAGCAATAGGCAGGTTGTTTTGGGTCAGAGTTAGGCCTGCAGTATTTGTCACCGCGGCAACCCAAAACTTTCCCCAGTTTCTCTCTGTCTCTTTGGCGTAACCGAGGAATTTCTGATCAGAAATCTCGCCATAGAGGTCGCAATCACACCGTGCACGATAAATACCAGCTTTACTCAAAGCATATGTGCGAGACGCAATTGCTTGAGCCTCAAGAGCTGCCATAGGCCAAGATGATGGAACTTCACTTATCCCCCACAAATATTCATCTGCTAAACGAACAGAGTTAGTGATCTCTAATCGATAGCCAAGGGTTGATGCTTTGACGGCTCTAAACTGCATTTGCCCGTATCGGTATCTTGTTGTTGCAGATGAATGGGTTAATGAAACTACGCCTTCAACACCTGGCATGTAACGAGTTCCGCTCCAGCGAACAGTAAATACTCTGTTTCTGGGCAAACTCGTTATCTTTTTTCCAACAACAACACTAGGAACAACTGTCGATCCGAGAATAGAAAAATTGAGTGAACTTTTAACTGGAACTATCGCTACTGGAGCAACATCTTGAGCATCTCCGATATCTCCACTAAAGATTTGAAGAGTCGCATCAGGTGTCCCTGTTGCAATTCTTGCAGTGCTTAAGAGATGACCGATATTTACTCGTAGGATCTTTGAATCATCCATGGGTTGAATCACTACATCTTTGTAATAGTAATTCAGGATTGCAGATGATGTTTCACCGGCAAGGGCTTTGGAGCGCGCACCGATTTGGCTTAGTCCTACTCCGTGCCCGTAACCAGCACCTGTTATTGAAAACTCAGTTGGTGCATCCACGGCAGCAGCTTGTGGTGAAGTGATTACAACTAAAGCCAAGAGCAAAACGAAAAGCTTAAACATCCTCATCAATTGCTGCACTCTTTCCAAGATGTAAAAATTCTTGATATGCATCGATTACTTGATTAGGTTCGCCACGTTGAATCAACTTACCTTTGTGCAACCACGCCACATCATTGCAAGTTTCTCTTAATGTTTGCATGGCATGGCTTACAAGGATCAATGCGCGATCATCGCTTCGTAATTCTTTGACTCGGTTAAGACTCTTTTCCTTGAACTTTGCATCTCCGGTACTGAGCGCTTCATCGATTATCAAGATATCTGGGCGAACAGTTGCTGCAACTGAAAAGGCTAGGCGTGCATACATTCCTGATGAATAAGTCCGCATGGGAGCATCAATTGCATCACCTAGCTCTGAAAAATCTGCAATCTCGTCAAAGTGACCTTCGATCTCATCACGAGACATTCCTGCAGCTAAACCACCTAAAAAGACATTGTCTCGTCCTGACATAGATGGATTGAACCCAACTCCCAGTGCTAACAAGGTGCTTACCGAACCATAAACTTCAATGCGGCCTTGTGATGGAGGCAGGATTCCTGCAACGCAACGCATTAGAGATGACTTACCTGCACCGTTGGTTCCGATGACACCTAAAACTTGTCCGTACTCAACATCAAGATTTATATCATCCAGTGCGCGAACAACACGAGTTTGTTTTCCAGCACGACCCAGTGCCTTAACGCGTGCCTTGAGAGTAGGTCTGCGATCAATTGCGGTCGTGTAAGTAAGCCCGACATTTCTAATTGAAACGGCTAGCTCGTTAGTTTTTTGAAGTTTAGAGGCGGACAGCGAACTCACGCTCCCTCGACAAGAAGAAATAGGTACCAATAAAGAAAATACCTGTTGCCCAGGCTAATCCCTGAAGCATGCTCGATGTTTGAGGCACTTCACCCTGAACTAATGCACGTGACCACGAATCCAAGATTGGAAATAGTGGGTTGACGATTTCAAGAGCTTTAAGGTTTGGATTCAATGCAGATGCTTCATACAAGATTGGAGATAAATAAAGAAGCGTTCTTGTCAGATAAGGCAAGAAACTTGCAATATCTCTGAAATAAACATTGATGCATGAAATTGTGATTGCGAGTCCTAGCGCAAGAAAAACAGTAATCAAAAGGATAGGAATAGCCCAAAGCATTTCAATTGAAAATGATGAACCCATAACCGCTTTAATCACAATGAAAACAATCAATGTTGGAATAAATTTAAAGATTGCAATAACAACCGCCGAGATCGGCAACATGATTCGCGGGAAGGCGGTATTAAGAATGAGCCGTTGCCCTGCAGTGATTGATTTGACTCCCCCAGTTAATGAATTAGCCACTAAGTAAAAGAGGAAAAGACTTGCAGTTAAATGTACATAACGAGAACTATCTGTTGTTCCGCCAATGATGATGATCAAAATGAAATAAACACCCGAAAGCAACAATGGATTGAGGACAAGCCACAACTGGCCAAATACCGAATCAAAATGCTGTTCGCGAAGTTCAGATTTTGAGTATTCAGAGATAAAGGTTCTGCGGGACCACAGGGATTTCCAGTACTTACCCAACTTGGGAAGTCCGGCCCTAAATGGCTCATAAACCTGCAATGGGGTACTCACGGATGCAAGGTTACCGCAGGGGCTAGCGACTTCGGCGATGTGAGAAATCCAAGCCCCCATGAAATATGCATTGTGAGCAAAATAGTTGGCAAACAAAGAATCTCACCCATGCTCTTACCAATTATTGTCGAAGCTCCCAGGATAAACACTGAATAAACAAGTGCAGGAATAAAGAAAATTGGGGAAATCACTGCCCCACAAAGGATCGATAGCGATGTTGCAACAACGGTAAATGGTGGAGCGAGATATCTGTAGTTGATGCTTCCTTTATGTCTTCTTGAAACAACTCGTCGCCAGCGACCGTATTCGAAGTACTGCTTGGCAAGAGCTTTAATTGTCGAGCGGGGACGATAAATAACTTTTAGTCTGGGATCAAAATAAATTACGCCGCCGCTTTGGCGTAAACGAAAGTTGAGTTCCCAATCTTGTGCTCGAGTAAATCTCTCATCAAACCCACCTACCGCTAGTAATGCTTCTTTTCTAAAGCAGCCTAAGTACACGGTGTCGGATTCTCCAGCACCGCCCCCGGTGTGAAAGCGAGATGCTCCTACCCCAAGTGGACTGCGCATTGCGCGAGCAACAGATCGTTCAAAAAGTGAAACACCTTCAGCTGCCATGATCCCGCCAACATTTACTGCCCCGGTTTCATTAAGAATCTGAAAGGCGGTTTCACAATAATCAATTGGAATTTGTGAATGTCCATCAACCCGAACAATGATTGAATAGCGAGTTGCAGCGATAGCTAGATTCAAGCCTGCAGCGGTTTTTCCAGTTGGATTTTCAACGACGACAACTCGTGAGTCTTTAGATTCGAGCATCTTTGCAATTTTCATCGTTTCATCCTGCGAAGGACCTACAGCAAGGATTACTTCTAAAGCTCCGATGAAACTCTGAGATAAGATCGAATTCACTGAATCCTCGAGATACTTTTCCTCGTTCAGGACAGGCAGGATGACCGAGATTTCTCGCTTCGGTGAGCCATATAACGTGTTCGCTGATGTCGACATAACGCGTACACGCTATCGCTCAAGTACGCTCTGACAGTGAAACCAACGCGGGCAATTCGGATTATTACCTCACTATCTGTGGGAGTTGTTCTGATTTCCGCTTTTTCTTGGTTGGGTCTGGGTCAAATCAGCGGTGCAATCGATCGTATTGATGCCTTTGGATCAATAACCGACCGACCAGATAAGCCGAATAAAGCACTTAACTATTTGTTGGTTGGCTCTGATACTCGCGAAGGCCTGACTAAAGAACAATTGAAATTGCTACGTGTAGGAAGCACAAAGACTGCTGCAGGTTCACGATCAGACACCATGCTGATTGTTCACATCTCTAAATCCCGAGATAAGGCAACGATTATTTCGATACCTCGTGATTCATTGGTAACAATTCCAGAACATCCTTCCTCCTTAAACAAGGAAAAAATCATTCCCGCAGCAAAAGGAAAAATTAATGCGGCATTTGCATTTGGTGGCGCACCACTCTTGATCCAGACAGTTGAAAACGAAACAGGAATTCGAATTGATCACTACATGGAAATCGGATTTGCTGGTTTTGCCGGAATGGTTGACGCGCTCGGTGGCATCGAAGTTTGTACCAAACGAGACATTGATGATCCTGGTAGCCACTTAGTTCTTCCTGCAGGTGTCCACACTCTCAATGGTGTTGAAGCTCTAAAATATGTGCGAACACGTGACTTTGATGGGATGGGCGATCTAGGCCGTATGCAACGCCAGCAACAATTCATGAGTGCAGTCCTTAGAAAAGTTACAAGCACAGGTGTTTTGCTTAACCCAGTTAAACTTGTAAATTTCTTCAACGCCGCGATTGCAACTATTAAAACGGACTCAGAACTCAATAAGAGTGATCTTTTGACACTTGCGAAGCAAATGAAGAATCTTTCTTCAAGCAACGTCCGAACTCTTACAATTCCTCTGGGAAACACCAATGCGCGTGTTCCAGGTGTTGGATCGGTAGTTACATGGGATTCAGAGCTCGCGCCAGAACTATTCAATCGAATTCGTGAAGATTTGCCGCTCACTGACGAGGTAACCCCTAGTCCTTCGGCGTCAACAACAGCCAAACCAACTGTGATCGATAAATTCAAGACTCGTACCGCTGATGAAAATCCTTGCGGAGCTCTGAAGTAAACTCTCCCGCATGACTTTAACTCTCTCGGTAGTTGGCTGCGGTTATCTGGGAGCTACCCACGCTGCATGCATGTCTTCTCTAGGTTTTACCGTTGTTGGTGTCGATACAGATCCTGAAAAGGTTGCGCTTCTGCAAAGTGGAAAGTTACCATTTTATGAGCCGGGGTTAGATACCTTGCTTGAACAAGAGATTAAAACAGGGCGACTGTCCTTCACAACAGATTTTTCAGCTATCAAAGATGCAGATGTCCATTTTGTTTGTGTTGGAACTCCTCAAAGCAAAGATGGACTTGCAGCCGATCTGACATATGTGAAATCCGCTGTTGCTGCGATTGCCCCTCACCTTAAAGATGGTGCACTAGTTGTTGGTAAGTCAACAGTGCCAGTTGGAACGGCTCAAGGTTTACGTGAAGAGCTGGCAAAGATTGCACCTCAGGCAGATCTAGCCTGGAATCCAGAGTTCCTTCGCGAAGGATTCGCTGTCGAAGATACTTTGACTCCTAACCGCTTAGTTGTTGGTGTTGCAAATGATCGTGCCGAGGAAATTCTTAAGGAGGTTTACGAGCCAGTTATTGCACTTGGTACTCCATGGATTCGCGCAGATCTACCAACCTCTGAATTAGTGAAG
>JBIIZR010000095.1:0-4094 GCA_044346185.1 Candidatus Planktophila sp. | reverse complement strand
CTTTGGAGACGGCAACTCTAGCCAATTGAGCTACTGCCCTTCGCGAGAGCATGGCAAAACCATAGGGAAAAGCAAACCCTCGTGAGCGTCGAAGTGTAGAGGCAAGGTGGGGTTCAGGTCTAACTCGAGCCAGGAATACGGCAGACTTACGCCTATGAAACCTCGTATCTCAGCCCGAATCGCAGCTATCGCAGAATCAGCCACTTTGGCAGTTGATGCAAAGGCAAAAGCGCTGAAAGCAGCAGGCCGACCAGTAATTGGCTTTGGTGCGGGTGAACCAGATTTTCCAACACCTGATTACATCGTTGACGCTGCCGCTGCGGCAACAAAGGTTGTAGCAAACCACCGCTACACACCAACACCAGGTTTACCAGATTTACGAGATGCCATCGTTGCAAAAACAAAGCGTGACAGTAATTATGAAATCACCGCTGATCAGGTTTTAGTAACAAATGGTGGAAAGCAAGCTGTGTACCAAGCTTTTGCATCGATCATTGATCCAGGTGATGAAGTTCTTCTTCCATCTCCTTATTGGACTACTTACCCCGAGTGCGTGAAGTTGGCTGGCGGAGTAAGTGTTGAAATCTTTGCCGATGAAACACAAAACTATTTAGTTTCGGTTGAACAGCTTGAAGCAGCCCGAACACCAAAAACCAAAGCATTACTTTTCTGCTCACCATCAAATCCAACAGGATCTGTTTATTCAGTAGAACAAGTTAAAGCAATTGGCAAATGGGCAGTCAAGAACAACATCTGGGTTATCTCTGATGAAATCTACGAGCACTTGTTATACGACGGTGCTACCGCACCATCGCTTCCAGTCTTAGTTCCAGCACTTGCAGATACCTGCATCATCTTGAATGGTGTTGCAAAGACATATGCAATGACTGGTTGGCGAGTAGGTTGGATGATCGGACCTAAGGATGTCATCAAGGCTGCAATAAACTTGCAGTCACACTTGTCATCAAATGTTTCAAATGTTTCACAGCGCGCAGCAATTGCAGCGTTGAATGGAAATCTAGATGCTGTTCACAAGATGGGCGAAGCATTTAACCGCCGCCGCAAGTTGATTGTTGGATTGCTGAACGAGATCCCTGGCTTTGATTGCCCAACACCAACAGGTGCCTTTTATGTTTACCCTTCAGTTAAGGGCGTGCTGGGAAAGACTATTCGCGGTAAAACTCCTACGACATCTGCTGAATTAGCAACGTTGCTGCTTGAAGAAGTTGAAGTTGCCGCAGTTCCGGGAGAAGCATTTGGTCCATCTGGTTATCTACGTTTCTCATACGCAACTAGCGATGAAGATATTGTTGAAGGCATTGGACGCATCAAAAAGCTACTTACTGAAGGCTAAAGCTCTATCCCTACAAGGTTTACTTCAGCTTCAAGGGTTATTCCAAATACTTCTTTAACTTGATTGCGTGCACGTTTTGCCAGCTCTGCAATATCTGTAGCTGTTGCGGTTCCGGAATTAGTAAGCGCCAAAACATGTTTTGTCGAAACTCGTGCACCGCCAACTTGATCACCCTTGTGCGTGCCAGAGTTTTCAATTAACCAAGCAGCAGAAATCTTCACTCTTCCATCAAGCAAAGGCCATTTTGGGGCAGCGTTAGGAAGTGCATCCGCTTGCTGCTGAGAAATAATCGGATTAGTAAAAAATGATCCTGCAGACCATGAATCATGGTCTTCGTGTGAGAGCAACATTCCTTTGCTTGCACGAAGTTCTAAAACAGCCTCGCGAGTTTCTTTAACTGAAGCTTTATCCCCTGGCTCGATACCTAGCTTTTTGGCTAACTCAAGATAAGTGATTGGATCACTCATTTCGCCAATTCGAATCTGGAACTGCACATCTAAAACAATGTAACGGCCGGGATGGGACTTGAAGTGAGAATTTCGGTAAGTGAATTCGCATTCGGCATTTGTAAAAGTCTTGATCACTTTTTTCTGGCGATCATATGTACGGACTCGCGTTATGAACTCAGAGACTTCGTGGCCATATGCGCCAATGTTTTGAATTGGCGCAGCACCAACTGTTCCCGGAATTCCGCTAAGAGTTTCTAGTCCTGCAAAACCACGATCAATTGTTGTTTGAACAAAGGTGTCCCAGTCTTCGCCTGCACCAATAGTTAGCGTTGCACCGCTGCAGGCATCGACTTCGGCTTTAACAGAGTTGTTTGAAATGCGAATAACAGTGCCATCAAAGCCTTTATCTGAAACCAAAAGGTTTGTTCCGCCGCCAAGAATCAGGACCGGTGAATCACCAGCTTGTTCAATCGCTGCGATGATTTCTGCTTCATTTGAAACCTGAACAATCTTGTTTGCCGGTCCACCCACCCGCAAGCTGGTGTATTTGGATAGCTCGGTCATGAAAGAAGGTTACCTGCGAGGGGACAAAATTGCGTCTTTGCCTCTGTACTTATCGAGGATTCGGTCGTAATTCTTCTTTGATTGAACTTCGCGGTATTCGGGATCAGCATCGTGATATCCATGGTGGCGATCCTGGACTAAAGGCAACTCCATTTGTAACAACCGTCCACCGGCTTGGCGAATCTTTAGCGAGTATTCGATATCGGCATTTCGATAATACAAAGCACGTGGATTAAATCCTCCGACCTCGATCATCGCTTCGCGATTAAAGGCCATGAAGTAAGAGAACAGAACATCTACTTCGCCTGGGCCTTTGTCATCAACGCTGCGCCATTCATCATGGGTGTTAATTAATCCGCCGCGCCAACCAACTGCAACGTATTCGCCTTTTTCTAACTCTTCAACAACGGATGCAATCGCATCGGCGGTAAATCGAGTTGATGGATCCATGATCACTACATACTTGCTTTTTACTTTTTCTAGAAAGACATTAGCGCAATCGCCCCACGCCGCTCCTGGATTAACTGCGATCAGATAGGTGCGCTTATCCATTTGTTCAAACAATGCACCTGCATCACCAATTGAAATAACTGCAACTGCGCAATTGCTATTGGCTTTTATTGTCTTTACGGTTTCTAAAGCATCGTCGGTAAAGCCATCCACGATCAACCCAACAGTTACATCATTTTCTAAATCAATTGGGCGAATATCTCTTGGGTAAGCAAGGGTTATATAAGGCTTCTTAGGCTTTAACTCATATCCCCCAGCAACATCTACAACTTCAAAGCCAGCCTGTAGTAATTCATCACGATACTTATCTGCAAGGGCAAAATCTTTAGCAGCTCGGGCATCCATGCGCGCTTGAGCAAGTGCGGTTACTGAATCAGGAATACTCATTTAACAATCACCGCTTGTGACATTGCGAAAACCTTTACACCTGCCGAAGTTGCACTGAGTTCCAGGGTAATTCGATTGCCATCGACTGCAACGATGTTTCCCGAAACAGTCAGATCTACTTTCTGATCTGCCGGAACAATTACGGGCTTCATAAATCGACCTGAGAATTGATTAACATTTTGTGATCCGCCAGCGAAGTCAGTTACATATTTGCCAACAAGTGCCATAGTCAGCATGCCGTGGGCAATTACGTTGGGCAGGCCAACAGCTTTAGCAAAATCTTCATTCTGGTGAATTGGATTTTGGTCCCCGCTTGCATCGGCATATGCCTTGAGCATCGCACGGTCTATGTAAAACACTTTTTCCTCTAGTACTGTGCCAACTTCAATCATGCCCGCACGACCAATGTTGACCAAGTAGATACGACTAGTTCATCGGCAGCATGCAGATCAGAGCGAATAACGACGAATTCGTTTCCATCACTTACCTTGTAACTTTCAATTGTTGATGAACACTTAAGGCAATCATTAGCAACGATCGGTCGCTTGATTTCAAAACGTTGATCCCCGTGGACTACTCGAGTCCAGTCCAAACCTATTTCAGGGTCAGAGAGAATTTCTTGAGATTGATCTAAGGTGATGCGGATAGAAAAAGTAGGTGGTGCAACTGTTGTGTCCTTTTCTGACAGGACGGCACAGAAGGAATCAATGTGAGATTGTGTGACAGTTACTTCTTCAGCACCGTGAAAGGTGCGCCCGACCGAATCGGGATTGAGCATTAGCGAGTTTCGCGGTGAAGAGTTGAAGACTTGCAACGTGGACAGAACTTCT
>JBIIZR010000058.1:0-4125 GCA_044346185.1 Candidatus Planktophila sp. | reverse complement strand
GCACGCAATGAACGACCTACAAGGCGAGAAATCTCTTGCGTACGTCCACCCAGCTTGCCCTTAACGCTTTCACGATCAGAACGTGTGTGCGTTGCACGTGGAAGCATTGAATACTCTGATGTCACCCAACCATTACCGGTGTCTTTCAACCAGCGAGGAACTCCGGGAGTAAATGAGGCAACACACAAGACGCGAGTCTTTCCAAACTCAACTAAGACCGAACCTTCTGCATGATCTAGCCATCCGCGAGTGAACTTGATTTCGCGCAGATCTTTCTCAGTTCGTCCGTCGTTGCGTGGCATTTTTACTCCTATGTAGTCAGTTATTGAAATGGCGAGCTAGAGAACTTGGTGTTCGACTTTAGTTACTTCTGGGCCTAGAAAACGTCGCGCTAAGGTTTCAAAGGCCTTGGCATCACCGGTTGCTAAGAATTTATGTGTGGCAGGAGTTGTTGATTGCGCGCGTAGCAATCCGTTTTCAACCAATGTTCGATACAAATCTTTTGCTGTTTCTTCAGCGCTAGAAACTAATGTGACGCCTTCGCCCATAACGTAGGAAATAACGCCAGTAAGTAGCGGATAGTGCGTGCAGCCAAGAACTAGTGTGTCTACCTTTGCAGCCATGACTGGCGCTAAATATTCACGAGCAATTTTTGTAATCTCTGTTCCAGAAGTTTCGCCACGTTCAACAAATTCGACAAATAGCGGGCATGCAATCGAAGTGATGTTCAGCTGTGGCGCAGCAGCAAATGCATCTACATATGCTTTTGAATCAACGGTGGCTCGGGTACCAATAACTCCGACATTTCCTGTTCGAGTTGCTGCTACTGCTCGTCGTACAGCTGGCTGAATAACTTCGATGACGGGAATTGAATAGCGTTCACGTGCATCGCGAAGCATTGCTGCAGATGCGGTGTTACATGCAATTACGATTGCTTTAACGCCTTGGGATACAAGAAAATCCATGGTCTCAAGTGCGAACTCGCGAACCTCGGCAAGAGGACGTGGACCATACGGTCCTCGGGCAGTATCACCAATATAAAGAGTCGACTCGTTAGGAAGTTGATCAAGAATTGCACGTGCAACGGTTAATCCGCCTACACCTGAATCAAATATTCCAATTGGGGCATCACTCACAGGTAAAGCCTACCTTGCACTTATGGTCTAACTGGCTGACGAACTATTGGTTTTCATCCATTAGTGCATCAATCAAACTCTCTTGCAGCCAGCCCAACCAGCTATACACCGCATAAACACCGCGCATTGGGTCATCAGGTGCCAACAGTTCTAGTTCTTGATGAGTGTTTTCCTCAACCTTTAAGCGAACACCTAAAGCAAGTCGCACATCATTCATGGCACCTAACCAAGCATTTGCCGAATCATGATCTAACTCGACTACGCCATCTACTGCAGCCTTAAGGTGCATCCGCATCGCCATTGCATGTGCTTGTTTTTTCTGGCGCAAAGTTGATTCGGTGTAGCGACGAAATTCGGATGCATCTACTTGATCGGCGTAAGCATTAGGAAGTAAACGCAATAAAACTTCATCATCTGGTGGCGTGTCATGTGCTGTGATACCAACCATCGCTGCAAGCGGATCATCGTTGTGGTGATCCACGCGCTCTGCAAGCAGTTCGATGATTTGCTCTGTCAGATTGACCAAAACTTCGCGTTCGGCCTCAGTGAAATTTGCTAGGTATGCGTTATCACCGTGTCGAAAAAATCCATGTTCAACTTCGCTCATAGCGCTTGATCACCACGTTGAAGGGTTGCCCACAAACCATACTCATGAAGTCTGGCAACATCATGTTCCATTTCTTCACGACTTCCAGTAGAAACTACAGCTTTACCTTCGGTATGAACTTTCATCATTAGTTCGTGAGCTTTTTCCTTGTTAAATCCAAATAGCTCCATCAGAACGTACGTCACATAAGTCATTAAGTTAACTGGATCATCCCAAACAATTGTTACCCAGGGAATATCTCCACTAAAGATCGCCTTTAACTCTTCGTCTAACTTTTCGTTGATATCGGGTTTGCTTTTAATTTTTGGCATTATTAACGAATAACAATTGCAAATTGCTCGGACGCGACATCGCCGATCAACTGAACTCGCATTGTTATTACTCCTCGCTTTGGCTCAACTGTAATAAAGGTAAATAACCCACTTGCATCAGATAGAACTGCTGCACCTACATTTTGCCACTTGCCATTAACATTTTTCTGCAATTGAGCCGACTTTCCAGCCAAGCGCGGCAGCAGCTGCGCCTTGATAACTATCTGAGCACCCTTTGCGACAGATACCGGCCGATCAAGTTGAATACTGCTCTTCACGATTATTGCCGCTTCTTGTGAAACTGATTCGGCTTGTTCCCACGTTCCCACCGTCGTCAAACGTAGCGCAGCATTTCCGCCCAGCGTCATTGGTGTCGAAATTGTTCCATCTACAGCTGTTACAAGTTCTGTCACCTTGGTCCATACAGTTTCGTTGGAACGTTTAATCTCTAGGCTAACCGGCAGACCTGCAATCGGTGTTTTATCTTTAAGTGTCAGCAAACCCTTAACCGTAAACAGGCCGGCGTAATTGATTGTGTTTTGTGGAGCACCTTCAATACTCATTGTGCTTACAACAGGATCTGGAGCAATTGCTAAAGCAGCCTTACGTAATTCGGCAGTTGCAGCTGGAGATTCCATTGCTAACGTCCATAAAGCTGCACCACCTAAGCGATATTTAGCTACAAGTGCCATACGTTCGGCATAACTTCTGTCATTTTGATACCAAACTGTTCGATTGACTGTGCACTCAGTTGATGCGCCCGTTGCCGAAAGCCCGTTATAAATTTGCGAGTATGAATAAGTTGCTTCACTGAACTTTTCGTCAAAGACAGGTGTTGCTTTATCAATAGCAGCTTTTGTTGATGCATAACTAGTTTTAAAGGTTGCAGCTTTTGCGCCACCCTTTAAACCCGGTGGCGCAGATACTGGGCACTTACCTTTGACCGATGTAATCCAATCCCGACCATAACCAGGTAAACCGATGTAAACCTTTGACGGAGACATAATGCTGACTGCATATTTCAGTGTCTTCTCGGTCCAGGAAATTGGACCAATAGGACCTGGTTTAGCTACTGAATAGTCATACGTCATGATTCGCAAACGATCAATACTGCTTGCAACATCGGCCCAGGCGTATACAAAGTAACCTTTTTGTTTTTCCTTAGGGTCATACACATATGGTGTCGAAATAGAAAGCAATTTATTGTGAGATCTCAGCGCAACACTGAGTTCCTTTACTAATGCCACCCAACGAGGTGCAGTTTTTGTCCAGGTTGTATTTCCGTCGACAAAAGCAAAACCTTCGTAGTCAAGATCAATTCCATCAAAGTTGTTAGTGAGCACCAAGTCCACAATTGTTTTGACAATTGTTGCTCTGGTTGCTGGGCTAGCTAAATAGTTAGAAAGCTCTAATTTTCCAGTTCCATCAGTCATTGTTGGAATCACTTGCAATCCCGCGCGGCGAATCAAACAAACTGTGTCTGCCATGGGCCAGGAAGGATTACCCGTCACATAGTCATTTCGAATTACCGTTGGAGATTTAATCGAAAACCAGAAAGGCATTACCTCTTTCATTAAATCTTTGTTAGTAAACAAGTACGAGGATTCAATCGCTTGATTTTCTGCTGGACCATATTGGGATGCATCACAGACCGCAGGCTTACCGGCAACTGTAGGTTGGGCTGTCGGTAACTTTCGCACCAGCGGCATAATTGTTCGAACTGAATAATACGGAAGCCAACCAGTTACAACTTTGCGTGGAGGTTTATCAGTCGCAGATGCTACTTGTGCGGTAGTGATATGAGTTGTAAGAGTTGCAATTGTGATTAATGTCAGTGCGAAGGCAATAAAGCGCTTCATCATTACTTGTCTTCGGGATCTGGCTTCAACCCAGCGTGAATATCTTTGCAGGTTGGGCAGATTGGATACTTCTCGGGATCGCGAGACGGCGTCCACTTCTTTCCACAAAGAGCTTTCACTGCTTTTCCTGTTACTGCAGATTCAACAATCTTCTCTTTTTTCACATAGTGAGCAAAACGATCATGGCCACCATCATCTTCTTGAAGATTTTC
>JBIIZR010000098.1:0-13724 GCA_044346185.1 Candidatus Planktophila sp. | reverse complement strand
TAGTTACTTACTCTCCAAATGGAGGCACAGTTAGCCCTGCGACTGAGAATTTCAACTTAGGTTCGCCGCTAGCTCTTCCACTTCCCGTACGTGTTGGATACACATTTACGGGCTGGAACAACCCATCCTCGACTTCAGTAGGTATCGATGGGGCGAGTTATTCACCACCTGCAACCATCACTTTGACTGCTCAATGGAGCGCAAATACATACACAATTACTTACAGTGGCAACGGATCTAATTCCGGCACTGTGCCTTCACAAGGTTCTTTCTCTTTTGGAAATTCATATTCAATTCTTGCCAAAGGCACGATGTCCAAAACTGGTTATGACTTTGCGGGCTGGACGACGGCATCAAATGGAACCGGCACACTGTATGCCCATGCAACAGATGCAATAACCGGCTCATCGGCTACATATGCCGCTGCAAGCAATTTAACAGTTTATGCCAAGTGGACTCCACAGGTTTATGTCATTACATATAACGCAAATGGAGCAACAGGATCTCCCGCTCGCGCAACTGATTCATTTACATTTGGTAGGGAACCAATCTCACTTCCAGATAAGACCGGAATGACTTATTCAGGTTACACATTTGTAGGCTGGTCTGAAACAACATCAGGTGTAGCAGTCGTTAATCCTTATTCACCAACTCAAGCTCGCATCTTGTATGCAATCTGGGCAGGAATTTCGTATTCAATTACATACGATGTAAATGGTGGAACGGGATCTGTTGCAGATGCGACATACACAACTGGCGCAGCAGGGGTAACTTTAAATAATGGTTCAACTTTGTCACGAGCCGGCTACATCTTTAGCGGCTGGAAGAATCTTGCAGGCACGACGGTTAGTACATCTGCATATACGCCAACCGATAACGTAACCGTGTATGCAATCTGGACTCCAAAGCCAATAGCTGTTACCTATGACAAAGGAATAGCAACTACAACTACAGCTTTCCCAAGCGCCACAACTGTCGACTTTGGTGCAAACTTGTCTTTAAGTTCTGCAGTGGATGTTTCGACCACGATTGAATCTACAAATTACCTGTTTGCGGGATGGGCAATAAATGGGGTCACGTACAAAGCGGGGGATACATACCGGGTTAACTCAGAAGCCCCTATAACTGTCACTGCACAATGGCTTCGCCTCTTTGATGTTCGATATAACGTCAATGGCGGAACACTGGCTGCCAATGACCTTGTGACCGATGCCGAATGCGTTACAGCTGGCCTATGCAGAGACACTCAAGTAATCACGCTCAATGATGCTCCATCTAGATCTGGATTTACTTTTAATGGCTGGAATAACCAGGGTGGAACTTTAGTTGCTGATTCCGACCTTGCTTTAGCAGGGATTCAAACTGGACTTTCTGATGCAAATTACATCTTCTACGCAAGTTGGACTGCAAATAGTTACACGATTACTTTTGCAGCAGGTGCAGGTTCAAATGGAAATGCGGCAGCCATTACCGATTCACACGGTGCGGTTGTGCAGCTGGCACCAAGTGCGGGATATTCATTAGCTGGCTCAATATTTACCGGTTGGTTAATTGATGGAGTTACATATCCTGCCGGTGCTTTCTACACAATGGGAACAAATGCTTCACCAATCACTGCAACCGCGCAGTATGCAAATAACACATTTAAGGTTTTCTATAACACCAACGGCGCAACCACGGGTGTAACACCAACACCGACTTCAGCGGTGCAAGGTGCAAATATTTCTTACAACGATGCAACTGGATTTGGTCGTGCAGGTTTCACATTTGAAGGCTGGAGCGATGGAACCAATGTGCGTGCAGCCGGTTTTGCAACAACTATGGGATCGGCAAATGCAACCGTAATTGCGCAATGGAAGATTGCACTACCTGTAACCCCAACAATTACAGCTGTGACTGGTTCAGATGGTGGTGCAACAATTTCAGTTGCAGCAGCAGCAACCGGTGGTGCACCAAGTTCATACCTAGTTACAGCCTCCCCAGGTGGTGCAACATGTACCGTAATTGCACCAGCCACGTCTTGTTCAATTTCTCCTTTAGCAAATGGCACGCCATACACA
Source organism: Candidatus Planktophila sp. (assembly GCA_044346185.1). GTDB lineage: Bacteria > Actinomycetota > Actinomycetes > Nanopelagicales > Nanopelagicaceae > Planktophila. Next base: position 11,664 of record JBIIZR010000098.1, on the reverse strand, counting down.
TTTAGTGTTTCAGCCTCTAACTCAACTGGTACTTCTGCCGCTGCCACATCAGGATCAGTGACACCTGCTGGAGCCCCAGATGCACCAACGGGTTTAAACGCAGTGCGTGGCAATACTCAAGCAACAGTGAGTTTCACGCCCGTAACAGGAAGTGCAACGGGTGGGCCAGCAATTTCAACTTATACGATCACCGCATATGACGCCAACAACAATGCAGTTGGCACTCCTTGCCAGGCTTCTTCGAATGCAACAAGTTGCGTGGTTACAGGATTAACAAACGGAACACCATATACATTCAAAGCAACTGCAAATAACGGTCTCTTCACTTCATCTGCATCGGCAGCATCAAGTGCTGTTATCCCAGCGACAGTCCCGGATGCACCAACATCTGTATCTGCATCGGTTACTACCGCAGGTGCTGCAACCGTTTCCTTCACTGCTCCATCAAATAATGGCGGCCTCCCACTCACTGGCTTTACTGTTACTTCATCACCTGGTGGTTTTACTTGTACTGCAGCAGCCAATGCGACATCTTGTGTTGTCTCAGGATTGACCAACGGAACTGCTTATACATTTACAGTGATTGCCACAAATGAAATTGGTAATTCAGTAGCAACATCTGCAACATCTGCGGTAACACCACAAACAGCAGCAAGTGCGCCAACAGTAGTTACAGCTACCCCCGGAGACGCGCAGGCAACAGTTGCATTTAGCGGCGCAGCAACAAATGGATCAACCATTGCTGATTACACAGTTCAGGCTTATGACAGCGATGGAAATGCTGTACCAGGTGCAACCTGCACAACCGTTACAAGCCCTTGCACAGTTCCAGGCCTTTCAAATGGATCCACATATACATTTAAAGTTGTAAGCAATTCAAATGTTTATGGAGCAAGCTCGACGACTGCATCCTTAGATTCAATCAGCTCCAACTCAGTCATACCGGCGACGGTTCCAAGTGCGCCAACTAACGTTGAGGTCACTCCAGGCACAGGAGAGATCACTGTTTCTTGGGATGCAGCAGTTTCAAATGGTTCCCCAGTCACTTCTTATCAAGTACAAGCTTTTGACAGCGATGGAAACCCAGTAACTGGTGCCACTTGCACTGCCAATGCACCGGATACCGCATGTGATGTTTCAACTAATTTAGTAGCGGGTAGCAATTACACATTTAAGGTAACTGCTATAAGTGCCGTAGGAAGCTCTTTGGCCTCAAGTGCTTCTACAGCAGTAGCGGTAAATGCAGTCCCTTCAGTACCGCTTTCAGTAACTGCAGTTGCAGGAAATGCGTCGGCAACTGTTACATGGGGAACTCCGGCAAACTCCAATGGATCCGTGATCACTGGCTATGAGATAACTGCTTATGATGCCAACAACAATGCTGCTGGAACTTGTACTTCAGTAGCGCCACAGACAACATGTGATGTCACTGGTTTAATAAATGGAACGCCTTACACATTTAAAGCCACAGCTTCAAATGTAATAGGTGTTTCCTTAGAATCTTTAGCATCTACTGCAGTTACACCATCAACTATCCCAAATGCACCAACTGGTGTTACAGCAGCTATGGGTGATGGGCAAGCAACTGTTTCATTCCTTGCCCCAACAAATAATGGTGGAGCAGCGATCTTGAGCTATACGATTATTTCGAGCCCAGGAAACTTCACCTGCACAGTTAACGCCCCAGACACATCCTGTAATATCACTGGCTTAACTAATGGCACCGCGTATACATTCACAGTTAAGGCAAGCAATAAAAACGGAGATTCAAATTCATCAACTCCATCATCGGCGGGAACTCCCGTTCTATCAAGTGCGCCGACATTAGCCAACCCAGGACAGCCAACAGGTAACCCTTACGTTGGTTCAACCCTGACTTCAAATGTTTCATTCAATGGTTCACCTACGCCAACAATTACGTATCAATGGAAATCCTGTGACGATCCTGCTGACCTTAGCTCGTGTACCGATATTTCTGGTGCAACTTCTGCGACCTACACACCTACGATTAGTGAGCTCGGGAAATACATTGTTGTCGAAGCGACAGCAAGCAACCGTGTTGGCACATTAACCGAGACATCAAATCCAACCCTTGTAATCAACCCAGAGATAGCTTTTGCTGCCCCATCACCAATTCCAGGAGCAACAACTGGCACGTCCTATGTATTGAGTTTGGCAGCAGCCGGCGGCGTTGGAACATTTACATATGCGGTATCAAGTGGAGCTTTGCCGGCTGGCATTTCACTTGATACCGTCACCGGACAGTTAAGCGGAACACCAACTTCTGTTGGAACTTTCACATTTACCGTGCGCGTAACCGATTCAAACGGCGTATTTAAGGAAGTAGTTGTAACTATTACAGTTAATGCACAGGTGATCGTACCTACCTGCGATGCGGCATGCGTTGCTGCAACTGAAGCACAAGCCGCCGCCGACAAAGCCGCCGCCGACAAAGCCGCCACCGATAAAGCTGCCGCCGATAAAGCAGCCGCCGATAAAGCAGCAGCAGATGCTTTGGCAAAGGCTATAGCTGATAGAGCAGCAGCTGATAGAGCAGCGGCTGCAAAGAGAATTTCAGATGCAGCTGCGATTGCTGCAAGCACAAAAGCAGCAGCAGATGCAGCAGCAGCGACTGCAGCAGCCAAGGCCGCAGTAGATAGAGCCGCCGCAGCTGCTCTGGCACAAGCAGCAGCAGATGCAGCAGCGCAAGCGGCAGCAGCACAAGCAAAAGCAGCAGCCGACGCGCAGGCTATTGCAATCAAGGCAGCAGCAGATGCGGCGGCAGCTCTTAGAAATTCAACTACAACCGCAGTCGCAAAAGCGGCGGCAACCGCGGCTGCCACCAAAGCCGCTAGAGATGCAGCAGCAGCGGTAGCAGCAGCGGCAAATACTGCTCAAAGAGCAGCGGCGGCGAAAGCGGTTGCAACAAATGCAACTAAACAGGTAGATATCGCTATCAACTCATTAAATTCCAGAACAGCAGCATCGCAAGCTTCGGCACAAGCAAATGCAATTGCAGCAGCAGCAAAAGCAGCAGCAGATGCAGCAGCAAAAGCAGCAGCAGATGATGCAGCAAGGGCGCGAGCAACTGCTGCAGCAGCACAAAAAGCAGCCTCTGATAGTGCTGCGCGGATAGCAATTGAACAGAAGCAAGCAGCAGATGCAGCAGCAAGATCAAAGATTGCAGCGGAGGCAGCTGCGAAAGCAACCGCAGAGAAAGTCGCTGCAATGGAGGCTGCACGTTTAGCAGCTGAAGCCGCAGTAAAAATTCTTAATGAAAAAGCAGTCCTTGCAGAACAAGCAGCCAAAGCAACTACTGAAGCCGCTCGTTCAGAAATCAACAAGAAGATCGAAGAGGTAGCTATCAAAGTTGAGGAAGCCCAAAAGGTAGCTGAGTCAGCAATCTCAAAGGCCGATACAGCAACTAGCGCACAAGAAGCAGCGGTACAAGTAGCAGAAGACGCGACCGAGGAAGCAGAAACTCAGGAAGCGGAAGCAGTAGCGGTCAAGATCGAGTCAGCAACAAGAACTGCTGTTGCAACAAGAGCATCAGCTGCCGCAACAGTTGCCACAAATGTTGCAACCGCAGCAAAAGCTGCTGCTGCAAAGGTCCCATCAAGAGCGGTAATTGCAAAGAAGCCGAGCACATCTACAAATAGAAATAGTGCAACCGCAACAATTTCAGGATTAAAACCTGGCCAAAAGGTCAAGGTAACAGTGAACGTGAAGGGCAAGTAAATGAAGATAAAGAGAATCATTTCAATTGTTTTATTGAGTTTACTTACCTCCCTATTTCAGGGAATGCCAGCGGCCAACGCCGCTCCTCCTGGAGTGCTGGGCTCCTTTGGAATGTCGCAAACATCAGCAGAGTGCAGATATACCTTTTCTATCGGTTCGTATACAGGTAATGCTGTCTCGGCTTATTACATCTCCATAGTTGATTTTTATGCTTCTAACCACACTGTTGCCCCTAGTAATGCAAGCTTCCAACTATTTGCTGGCGAGAAAACAATCGGCGCTAATACAGGAACAGGCGTTTCATCTTCAGGATCTGTAGTCATTACCGCAGCAGATCTTCGCGCAGCAGGTATCACTGCCAACATGTATGGCAGGTTGTGGGTAAGAGCGCATAATGGGGAAAGCGGTGCCTTACACACATGGATGGGAATTGGCTGCGCTCTTAATGATCCAGTAGACACAATAAGGCCATCACTCAGCAGCTTTTCATCAACATCTGCTAATGGTTCATTTAAGGAAGGCTCGACAATAAATATCACAGCCACACTGAGTGAGGCTGTTACATCTGCTGCCCGAATCACAGTCACATTAGATACTGGGGAAACGGTTCTTTTATCCCACACAGCAACTAACAACACCCTTACCGGCACTTACACAGTTGGAGCCGGAAAGAGTAGCTCTGATTTAACCGTTGTTTCTTATGTCCTGACGAGCGCACCAACAGATGCGTCAGGAAATGTAATGAACACAACGACTGTGCCTTCAGGCACAAGCAATATAGCTGGATCAAACGCATTAATTATTGACACAACGCTACCTACAGTCTCCAATGTGAGCTCGAGCCCCTCTAGCGGAACGCTGAAAGCAGGAGACATTGTTTTAGTTCGAGTTGAATTCAGTGAAGTAGTTAATGTTACGGGTACACCTCAGATTACTCTCGAAACAGGAACAATAGATCGTTCAGCTAATTACACTTCAGGAAGCGGAACAACCACATTAACATTTAGTTACACGGTACAGGCAGGTGATACATCAGCTGACCTAACATATGTTGATACCACTTCACTAGTTTTAAATAGTGGCACAATCCGTGACATCGCATTGAATAATGCAACTCTCACCCTTGCGGCAGCAAGTTCAACTGGCTCGCTGGGGGCAAACTCAACAATAGTTGTTGATACATCTGCACCCACCGCAGATTTAAGCGCGGGATCAATTTTATCTTCAGAAAATGCGACGGTTACTTCAAGTGAAACAGGGGTTGCTTACTTAGTTAGTAATGTAATTAATGATGGAGTCGCTGTGACAAATCTTGCAAGCATTACGGGTGCTGCCGATAGTTTGTGGAACAGCGTTGCTATAACAACCGCCAATTCATCTACAAGTCTAGCTGCAACAGGGCTTACTCCTGGAACGTACAGCCTTTATACAGCGGATGCAGCTGGGAACTTGTCGGCCGTTTCTACAAATTCAGTAACAGTTACATTGGCTGCACCAGGGACTCCTGATCTAGTAGCTGGATCAGATCTTGGTTCTTCTAGTACCGATAACGCGACAAGCGACGATACGCCAGAGATTTCAATATCTGGATTAACGATTGGTGCGGTAATAACTTTTACAGCGACCCCATCTTCTGGAACAGCGGTTGTATGTACATTTACCGCAACGGCTACGACTGGATCCTGTCCATTCACAACACTTGCCAATGGAACGTACTCGGTTGCTGCAACTCAAACCTTTAATGGCGTTACCTCTAGTGCTGCAACGCTAACGGGACTAGTAATTAACAAAACAACAGTTGCAACTCCAACAACACCAGATCTGGATGCAGCATCGGATTCAGGGAGTTCTGCAACTGACAACATAACTTCAGATGACACACCCAAAATCAATGTTTCTGGAACTTTTTCGGGCACAGCGGTTGTTACCGCAACTAAGGGTTCTACAAGTGTTTCTTGCACAATCTCAACAAATACTTGTGATCTTCCACAATTGGCAGATGGAACATGGAGTATTTCCGTCACAGATACCGATTCAGCAGGTAACGCGACCACATCAACCGCAGTAACAATCACTATTGATCGGTCTGCTCCATCACCAACGGTTGCCACATCAAGTGTGACAACAGCAAGTGGTGTGACTGTTAGATCAAGTGAGGTTGGTACCGCCTACCTAGTAAAAACATCGTTGACAGTTACTGATCTTGCAAGCATTACCGGTGCTGCTGACAATTCTATGAATCTTGTATCAATTAGCACAGCAGGTACTGATACCACGATGAATACAGATGGACTTCTTGCAGGTGATTACAAACTTTATGTAGTTGACGCAGCAGGAAATCTTTCATCATTTTCAGGCAACACTGTGACGGTCGCTGTTGCAGCGGCTCCTACCGCTACTTCAACAAGTGCTCCAACAGGCACAACAACTTTTGGTAGCACCCTAACTAATGCAGTGACATTTGGTGGAGTGCCTACTCCTACACAGTTAAGTTACCAATGGAAGAGCTGTACCTCGGCAACAGATACAGCCACTGCATGTACTGACATCGCAGGTGCTACACAATCTAGTTTCATTGCTAACGCTATTGATTTAGTCGGAAAGTTCATCCGAATACTTGTAACAGCGATTAATGGAATAGCACCAAATGGATCTGCTTTGTCTTCTCCAACGGCTGCAATCACTGCGGTTGCTGCAGGTGCACCAACTGTAGGAACGCCAACCCTTGGTGACTTACAAATAAGTGTTCCCTTTACCGCTCCTGCATCAAACGGTGGTTCAGCAATCATGAAGTATCAGTTCTCCACGGATGGAGGTACAACATGGCTTGATCGCACAGATTCATCCACTGTGACCTCACCAATAGTCATTAAATTCTTGAGTACCGATGGAACCACGCCGATAGTTGCTGGCACTACTTATCCAATCCAAATTCGTGCTGTAAACAGTGCGACTAACCCAGCGGGTGCAGCAACTGCGTCCGTTTCTGTAACAGCAGTAACGGCCCCGGGTGCCCCAACTGGCGTAACTGCAGTTGCAACTGGACAGACAACTGCCACAGTAAGTTTTGTTGCACCTGCCAGCAATGGCGGAAGTGCAATAACGAGCTACAGGGTCACAGCATCACCGGGCGGAATCACTGCAACAGGTAGCGGATCTGCCATTACAGTCTCTGGACTAAATTCTTCAACAGCTTATACATTTACGGTGACGGCAAGTAATGCAAATCTAACCTCAGTTGCATCTGCGCCTTCACTGCCAGTTACAACTCTCTCACCTCCGCCACCACCAGTATGTGATGCAGCATGTGAGGCAGCGGCGGCAAAAGTAATTGCAGATAAGATCGCATCAGATAATGCGGCAAAAGTTGTGGCAGTTGCTGTTGCAGTAGATAAGAGTGCAGCAGAAGCAGCGGCAAAGACAGCAGTAGATAAAGCTGCCGCTGCGGTGATTGCAAAAGTAGCCGCTGATACAGCTGCAGCAAAGGCAGCAGTTGTGGCAAAGGCAGCAGCCGATGCTCAGCAAGCTGCAGCAGTTGCTGCAGCAAATGCTGCAGCCGTGCTCAAGAGTGCAACTACTTCAGCAGCAGCAAAAGCTGCGGCGACAGTGACCGCTGCAAAAGCGGCAACTACCGCTGCAAACACGGTTCAGGCAGCAGCTGCAGCAGCAAAGAGTGCGGCTGCAGCTAAATCTGCTGCAGTTAATGCCACCAAAGCGGTAGAAATTGCCCTTGGAACGTTGGGATCAAATACAGCCGCCGCCGCTACCGCAGCACAAGCAAATGCGATTGCCGCCGCAGCAAAAGCAGCTGCAAATAGAGCTGCAAAGGCAGCGACCGAGAGGGCTGCGGCAGCAAAAGCTGCTTCAGATAACGCTAATAAAGAGGCCGCTAGCACTGCTGCACGAATCGCAATTGAGCAAAAACAAGCTGCGGATGCAGCCGCAGAGGCTAAGACCGCATCCGATGCAGCCTTGAAAGCTACTGATGAGAAAATCACTGCAGCTACAGAAGCACAAAAGAGTGCAGAAGCAGTTGTAAAAGCGTTGGAGGAAAAGATTGCTTTGGCTGAAGCTTCAGTTAAAGCAAAAGATATTACCGAGCGCGCAGCTATTGATAAAAAAATAGAAGAGGTATCAGTAAAAGTCATTGAGGCACAAAGAAGTGCAGATGCTGCAAATGCTAGGGCTGAAGCAACAGTTGTTGCTCAAGAAATAGCCCAAACCGTTGCAACTAATTCAGCACAGCAAGCTCAAGTACAAGCGGCAGAAGCGGTTGCAGTAAATGCAGAGTCGACAGCCAAAACTGCTACCGCAACTAAAGCTGCAGCAGATGCAAGTTTGGCGGCAAGAGTTGCTGTAGCTGCGGTGGCTGCAGCAGCAAGGGTTCCAGCAAGAGCAGTCATCTCACCGAAACCAAGCACGCCGACCACTAGGAATTCTGCAAGAGCAACAATTTCAGGTTTGAAACCAGGGCAAAAAGTCAAGGTAACCGTTAACGTAAAGGGCAGATAATGAAAAAAATACTCCTACTCGCGCTTATCTTTCTTAATTTTTCCGTGCTGCCTGGTTTTGCCGCAGAGCAAAAGGTTGTTATTGATCGACTAACACAATCAGAAGCAGAAGACCTGGACATCACAATTCCAGATGAAGTCCCACCTGGATTTCATTCAATCACCATCGAAGTTTATGATGACAATGGAACTGTAAGTCAGAAAGAGATTGAGTTTTGTAAGGATGAAGAGGGCATTGTCCAATGGGATAACAAATGCCCTAATCTAAAATTGGATGAAGAAGGCGACTTCATCGAACCTGTACCTGTTGAGGAAGTTAAGGGTGATCTAAAACCTTATGATCCTTTAAAGGATTCAGACACCACAAAAGGCCTACATTTAGCTGGTTTTGCAGCCCTTGCCGCATTGACTTCAATCAAGCGTAACCAGAAGCAGAGCGATGAGGAACAAGATCAAGAGTCTTTGCAATCTGTTTCTTCGGGTGCTTTAAAGTTGCTAAAGAACGAACCAGGTAAGGGAGACCTTTCAAAAACATGGGATAACCGCTTAACTGATAGCACAGATTTTGCTTTTGTTTCTTTGGCACATCGATTCAATCGTTTCTCACCACTACTGACTCGCACGATTCAGGACGGTAATACTGTCCGCGCCATGATTGGTTCTTGGGCAGCGTTGTTGATACCTATTGGATTTATTCTGGGAATCATTGCAGTGATTAATACTGGGGGACAGTCACTGCCTCCTGTATGGACCATTGTTGCTTTAATCATGGCTGTTGCAATCTTTGATGCCTTTGCAGGGTTTGTTGCCGGGTTTGTGTTTTTCTTGGCCGCATTAGTAACTGGCAATATAACTAATCGTCCAGAACTTCTGACGACTATTGGTGTGATGGTTCTGTTCTTTGCACCAGCATTGCTTGCAAGTGCGTTCCGTCCATTCCGTCGCTTGGTACGAAATCAAGATGACATGTGGGAGCGCATCACAGATTATGCACTTGGCACATTGCTTACATTCTGGGTAATTACAAAGATGGTTGCTGCTATGAATGGTTTGGCACGCCTTGAACTACCAATCACTGATTACGGCACTGAGCTTGCTCTGATTGCTGCTGGATTGTTGTTAATCCGCGTTGCACTAGAAGACATTGCTGTTGAGCATTACCCAATGCGTCTTCGTGCCCTGCATGTTGAGATCAGAAAGCCATCGAAAGCGCAGAAGATTCGCTCGCTTACTTTCAAAGTCTTTGTCTTCTTTGTTATGGCTGCGCCATTTGTTGGATCAACCCTGAATCTAGTTTTGGGAACCTTGTTATTTGCGATTCCACAGATCACCTCCTTAAGCCTTGAAGATAATCTGCCAAAGAAGAAGTTGTATTTGCCAAAGGGAGTATTCAAGATCGTAGTTATGATCTTTGTGATGGCACTTGCATCAAACCTGATTGAGGGGGCTTTTTCATCACCTGAAGCCTTCTTAAAGTGGAGCTTCGTGGTCATGGCATTGCCTGGCTTCATTCTTCACTACCTGGATGCAATCACAGACACACCAGAAACAGATTGGAAGACTACTGAAAATGGTCGAAAGATTTATCGAATCGGTGGAGTAATTGTCTTTGTCCTGATGGTTCTGGTTGTGCAGGGCGTGGACCTTGCTAGTTGGATTTCATAAACCAGGTTCTTCGAATCGACAGCATCGCGATGTAGGCCGGAAAACCTAGAAGTATAAATACTTCTAGGTTATTTGGCTGACTTCCTAACTTATCTGAGTAAGACCATGACAGTGAGGTTAGGTTAATCAGATATATGACAGTCAGCGGAAGTGTCAGCTTTCGCATCCACTCAACGCGCACTAGGTGCGGAATTTTAATTGTTGTAAGTTGTAATGCGCACAGAAGAATTGAAAGTATCATCACAACTATTGGTGATGCGTCCAATATTAAGAATGAAGGAACAGCTAAATTCCATACCGCTGGAAAACCATTAAACCAATGATCATCGGTTTCTTGGTCAATCCGTGCGAACCATAATGCAGAGGTAATAAAGATTGCTCCTGCTACCCAAACCTCGAAGTTCAGAGGGAGAAGTTCTAATCGGGCAAGCAGTGCAACTGGTACAACAACACAGGTTAAATAATCGACAACTAGATCTAAAACATGACCATCAATTCGTGGAGCATGAATCGTGACATCAATTTTTCGAGCGATTGGGCCATCCAGTCCATCTAAGACTTGGCAGACTATAAGCCAGAGCAATGCTTGACGCCATTGACCGTTAAATATGGCTTGTAATGCCACCAAGCCAGCAGCCGCGCCACTTGCGGTTAATACATGTAATACGTATCCCGCTCGCTTTGAACTTTGCGATGACATTGATGGGCTCACACCCACCACTTTAGTGCAATGAACCTTTCCTCTATCCTATGAACATATGAAAATCAGGGTGAGAATTTCCTTTCTGAGAGACAAGAGAGCACAGCGCACTTGGCTAGCTTTGGTTCTTGCCTGGGTTGTTATTCGGAGCCTTGTAATACGAGATGTTTTTGGGGGATATGGCGTTAACCCTTTGATTTATTTTCTCATCGACCTATGTTCTGCTGTTCCTTATGCAATTTTGTCAGGCAGGGCAGTTGTTAACTTTCTAGATAAAAACTGGGTCTCATTTCGCAAAAATGGTTTTTTTGCGCTCTTCTTCTTCTATATGCCGGATATGTATGTCCTGTCGACAGCGAAAGAACCACCGACCTCTCTACTAATTGGATTTTTACTCTCTATAGTCATCTTTACTGGATTTGCAGTTTATGGGTTTCGCCGAAACATCAAGAAAGTGGCTAAAAAGTGATGAAAATTCTGTTAACTGGATTTGAGCCTTTTGGAAAGGCAACACTTAACCCATCTGGTGAAATTGTTAAGCAGATCAGCGGCGAGAACATTGTTACCGCAATCTTGCCTGTGGCGTATGCAAAATCTGCAGAACGATTAATGCAATTAATCGCTGAACACAATCCAGAGGTTGTTATTTGCTTGGGACAGGCAGAAGGTCGAACACAGATAACGCCTGAACGAATTGCAATTAACTTGGATGATGCGCGTCTTGCAGATAATGAAGGCGTACTTCGCAGTGAAGTAAAAATCATTAAAGATGCTCCAGATGGATATTTTTCAACTCTTCCCCTAATGGAGATAGTTGAAGCGATTAACGGTAAGGGTGTACCGGCTGCCGTCTCATTGAGTGCTGGAACATTTTTGTGCAATCATATTTTCTACGTTATGCAGAATAAGTTTGCTGGAACAGGTGTGCGCAGTGGTTTTGTTCATGTTCCATTAATGGATTCGCAAGCCCCCGAATTTCCTGGGCTACCGACAATGCCGCTAGATCAGATGGTTCTTGCTGTCCGAGCTATGCTCGAAATTGTGGCTCAA
>JBIIZR010000014.1:0-13998 GCA_044346185.1 Candidatus Planktophila sp. | reverse complement strand
CTTGTTTTTGAGCGCACTAAATACAGCCACAATTGTCCTTTGATTTATTTCAGCGAAGCCGCTGAAGCGATAGGTATATTATAATTTGTCCACAGGCATAAATGCACATCCAAAAGGCCTATTTGGCCAGATTTAAAGCCTCTCTGATCACATTTCCCACACTCTCAACCTCAACTAGAAAGCCGTCATGGCCAAATGGGCTTGAAATGGTCACTAGAGGGGCTGCAGCAGGAGCTAACTCGGCGATTTCAGCCTGTAGGCGCACTGGAAAGAGACGATCGGTATCAATTGATACAGCAACCACTGGAACCTGGATTGTGGCCAAAGCGGCGCCAACTCCCCCACGTTCACGGCCAATATCGTGGCTATTCATCGCCTCTGTCAGGGCGATGTAGGTATTGGCATCGAAGCGTCGAGCAAGCTTGCTGGCCTGATGGTCCAGGTATGACTCAACGGCATAGCGCCCCGTGTCATCTCCCTGCATTTGGCGACCAAAGCGAATATCCATTTCAGCTTCAGTTCTGTAGGTCAGATGCGCAATACGTCGGGCGATTCCCATTCCTTCGTCGGGACCCATTTCTTGCTCGTAATAATCACCTTTGTTGAAATGTGGGTCAGATTTAATTGCCCGAATTTGAATTGAAGCGGTTGCGATTTGATCACCAGTTGCAACTGCAGATGATCCAATTGTGCAGATTGCGCCAACGCGATCTGGCAGCTGCACCGCCCACTCCAATGCACGCATTCCGCCAAGGGATGGACCGACGGCAAGTTTGTACTTTTGAATTCCTATCGCATCGGAAAATGCAACTTCAGCATTAACCATGTCTCTAATCGTTAAAGTGGGAAAACGCGAACCCCAACGCTTTCCATCAGGTGCAATTGAAGAAGGCCCCGTTGATCCTTGGCAACCACCAATAACATTGGGGCAGACAACAAAGTATTTGTCGGTATCAAAAGGTAAGCCAGGGCCAACCATAGAAGGCCACCAACCAGGAACATCTGACCAACCAGTCATCGCATGATTTACTAAAATCGCATTATCTTTTGCTGCGTTTAACTGACCCCATGTTTGATATGCAATGGTGACATCCGGCAAAGTTTCGCCATTTTCAAGAAGTAAAAAACCAATCTTGATGAACTTTCGTTCACCCGGATCATTTGTTTCTAGCCATGCACCTGTTGAAACCATTGCAATAAATATCCTTAACCGCACTTGCCGCACCTGTTGCATTAGCTGCAAAGACCGACCTGTTCGTCACCCGGAGCACCCCGCCGCGGTGGAGGGTTGCCGCCTACTAAGCCGGGGCTAATACGTAGGACTCGTGAACGTCATAATTCTAGCGACTAGGCCTGAAAAATCCCAGCGGTTACTTTGGGGTGAAGCTCCATTCTCATCGCCGCAAAAGCAGCTGCGGGCCAACCTGAACCAAAGACTCGGCGCAACAAAATGGTTAAGGCGTACTTTGGATCATCTGTTGTTGCTCGATCCAGTGCCCGATATGCCAACTCGCTATCACCCCGTTCGTAGGCCAAAGTCGCAAATAAACATGCAACAGGGGCAACAAAACCAACAGGTGCAACGCGCAGCAAGTACAGCCACATATTCCAATAGGTATCAAAGGTCTGAGCGTTATGGGTTCCAAGAGCAAAATCTCGTACTTGAATATCAGAGAGTCTGCCTACAACCTGTGACATTAATTCAACATCGCAGTTGTAGCCGCGATCTGCAAACTGCATCGATAAATCAATCACCGCAGTCGCACCATCTCGCTGTAAGAGATTGAGATCTGCCATATCTGGCTTTACGGCAAAGGTATTTACGAATTCTACAAATTCGAAATCAATTGCCAACGGAAGCGCAATCACACTTACATAGATATTTTCTGTAGTCATAGTCATCCTTTATTTGTTATGAAGTGGGTTGGTCCTTGAACAACAGTTATTGCAGCAGTTGAAATCTTTTTCACAGTTCCTGTCACCGCTCGTACTTGTGCGTTATGGGTATAGCTGCCATTCCAAGTAGTCAATAGAGTGATGACATAAGTCCCGGGTTTGGAATATGAATGTCGGATAGTTCCATTGGGATACGGAGCCCCGTTTTGCGTTGTTGATACAACAGAACCATCTCCAAAGCTCCACGTAAAAGAAGGGCGCAAAGTGACATCGACGACCTCACCAATGATGTCGACCCGACTCTGAAAAATTGTTGGCAGGTCACACCAGAAATAGACCTCGGTTTTAACTAATGGCTCAAATTCAGGTTGGTAGGCAACTCCTGCGGTGGGAACCATCTTTGTTAATCGATCGCTGAGATTTGCTCTAGAAGTAGTTTTCTTCACGCGCGGCTTATAGGTTCGCTTCACTTGTGGCTTTGGAGCAACAACAGTGACCGGTGCAGGTGGAAAAAACAAAGGCCGCACCGTTGGTTTAGGGGTTGGCTTTACTGTCGGCTTTTTGGGGGCTTGAGTAATAGTTTTTTTAGAGGTCGTGTTGCCTTTTTTGGCTTCGATAATGATCTGGTCATTCTCTGTGTACACGGTGATGCAGGCTTTATCGGCGCATTCATCAGCCTGTGCCGGTGTCATAAAAGATGTGAATACAAGTGAGCCGATCAGAATGAAAGCAATCATGTGCCGCACCATAAATTGCGCAGCAGACCAATTAAGGAATCACTGCGCTAACTGTGGATAGTTGTGACAGGCTAGGAACATGACAGCGCGCGACGGTGATGGATGGGTTGATTGCGCCTGTGGAAATAAGCATTGGGGCCTTAATGGGGCCGCCGGAATTTTAATTGTGCGCGGAACTCAGATTTTGTTGCAGCACCGTGCCCCCTGGGTGCATAACGGTGACACGTGGGGTATTCCTGGCGGTGCCCGAGATTCACATGAAACAACTATCGAAGGTGCCTTTCGCGAAGCTATAGAAGAGACAGGAATTGATACTTCACTGTTAAATGTCTTGCATACATTTACCGACGATCACGGTGATTGGAAATATGAAACCGTTATTGCGCAAGCTACTGGCGAGCTAATTGCACATGAAGTAAATGATGAATCCCACGAAGTTCGCTGGGTAGAGATTACCGATGTCCACGAATTGCCCTTGCACCCAAGCTTTGCAAAATCTTGGCCTGAATTAATGAAACTGCTTAATAACCTTATCGGCCCAACTTAATTCGGTTTCGTTGCTATGTGCAACAACAACTATGGTTTTTCCTTGTTCTGCTAAATCTTTAAGCAACTGGATGATTCGGTTGCGACTATGAACATCTTGTGCAGCAAGTGGCTCATCCAATAAAAGTACCGGAGCGTTCTGCGCTATTGCCTGGGCAATTGCTACACGCTGTGCTTCTCCACCTGACAACGTCGTAACTAATCGATCGGCTAGTTCAGTTAGTTCCAGCGCTTTCATTACTTCAGCTGAAGCCCCACCCATTTCAATTACTTGGCGAACCGTAAAACCCAATACAAAACTTTGGTTCTGAACCACCACAGAACGAATCCCCGCCAAGGTATGTGCAGAGGTCAAGATTGGATGGTGTTCATCAATAGTGATGGTCCCCTTGTCAGGTGCGATATCCCCCGCAATGGCACCCAACAAGGTCGATTTACCGCAACCATTAGGCCCAACAATTACGGTGATTGATCCTGCCGGTATTTGTTCTGAATAATCGTAAATAATTTCTCGGCCATCAATAACAATGGTGATCTCATCGATAGTAATCATTGAGTTCTCCAAACATTATTTTTAAAAGCCACTAAAGCAATTAGTACCGGCGCACCTAACAAGGCAGTTGCAAGGCCAATAGGTAATTCGTTGGGTTGGGCAATTGTTCTAGAAGCAGTGTCAGCAACCACAACAATTAGTGCGCCAATAACTGCACTATGGGCAACCAAATTGCGATGAGACGGGCCATAAATGAAGCGCGCAATATGCGGAGCAGACAAACCGATAAAGGCGATTGACCCTACGGTGCTAACCGCTCCCCCTGCCAAAATTGATAGCGCGACTAAAGCAACCAAACGGATTCGAGCAACATTGATACCTAAGTGAAATGCGGTGGCATCACCTAATGAAAGTCGATCAAGTGCGGGAGCAATTCTCCAGGCGATAGCGATCCCGATTGTGGTTGTGATTGCGATACCAATCAAATTCTGCGGTGTGACCAAGGCAAGGGAGCCTAAGCTCCAGAAGGAAATCGAACGCGCGTCAGCCCTTGAAACCATGGCGGATGCGATTCCAACAAATGAGGTAAAGATTGCAGAGACAGCAATTCCGACGATGATTAAAGTAAAGGATGAAAGGGCGCCGCGAATGGCTGCCAGCTTAAAAGTCATCGAAGTTGTTAACAACGCCCCGATTGTTCCGCAGGCAATCGCACCGATTGTTCCGACTTCGACTAAACCTGCACTGATTGCAATGACTGCGCCAAAAGATGCACCCGCTGCAGTTCCCAAAATCGCTGGTTCAGCCACGGCGTTATTGCATGCGCCTTGGGCTAACAATCCAGCTACTCCTAGCGCTGCACCGACAATTACCGCAGCGGTTACTCGAGGAAATCTGATCTGCCACAGAATTTCATTGGTGCCTGGATTAAACAAAGCTGACAAAAAGTTCTCGATCTGTGTTGCGCCAAAATATAACGAGCCCACAAAAGCGGCCACTAAAACAACTGCTGGTAGCCACTTTCTCATGGTGCAACCTTACTTATGGCCTTGGCAAGGGCATCAACTAATGAAGGAGTTCTAGGTCCAAAGGACAACAGCAATGAATCATCTACATCGATTACTGCGGAGTTCTTACCCGCTCGTGTTTGGGCGACACCTGGCAGTTTGAGCAAACCACTAATTCCGCCCACTGATTCCAAGCCTTTGCTCATCACCAGAATCACATCTGGATTTAATTCAGCCAGACTTTCGGCGGTCAAAGTGTTAAAGGGTCTATCAAGGGTTTGCGCACCGACATCGATAGCCCCAATTGCTTCAAGCAAAGAGTCAGCACCTGATCCGGCGCCGCCAATCAAGTAAACAGATGAGGTCCCGCGCAAATACAAGAAAGCTACCCGCGGTGAATTCTTTACCGCAGATGCACCTAAAGATTGGTTGAGCTGCTTAACCAATTCTTCGGCTTGATTTTGTGCACCAATTGCACGACCCACTGCGAGCACCTTGATCGGCAAATCCTTAAGGCTCCAGCTTTCTGGTGTTTCAATAACTGTGATGCCAGCTGATTTGATTTTTTCAATTGCTGCCTTTGGTCCAGTCGAGGCATCAATTAAGACAAGATCAGGTTTCAGTGCGATGACTTTTTCTGGCAATACTTGATGTCCCGAAGTGACAATAGGGATTTCAGCAAGCGAATCTTCTGTGCTTGATATATCTCGCCCAACGATTATCGATTGCGCGTTGAGCGATTGAATGATCTCGGCAACACCGTTGGCCAAAACAACAACTCTTGAAACAGTTAATTGAGGCTTCGGGGTAAGTGAAATCGATCTCACATCATCCTGAGAAATTGTGTAAGTACTGGCAACTGGGCTTTGTGCGCAGCCCGAAAGCAGCGCCACGACCGCGATAATCGCCATTTTTCTCATGGGGTCAGTCTGCCAAATCTTTCTACGACAGATATCTGTGTCTTGTCGGATAACACTTTTGTGCGGTTAATTTAGAGTTTGACCATGAAGAAATTGCTGGCGTTATTACTGATTTTCAGTATCTCCTCCATGCCCATTTCATCCGCTTCATCGATCAAAGGTGCGCAGGGTCAGGTTTTGTCGGTGTCAAAGACCAGCGTTAAGAGCGGTTCAGCAATAACCGTTAAAGGTAATTACTTTGATGAGACCGTCGGAATTTACTTGGCTTTCTGTGTGATCCCGGCAAAAGGTAAGACTCCGACTCCGTGCGGCGGTGGTATCAACAAGGCTGGATTGAGCGAAGCTTCTTTTTGGATTTCATCTAATCCCCCACCTTATGCAATTGGTTTAACTGAAGAGTTTCTACCAGGTGGTCGATTTACTCAAAAGGTAAAGATTTCAAAGAGGATTGGAAAGTTTGATTGCACTAAAGTGAAATGCGCAATCACCGTACGTGCTGATCATCTGCGCAGCAATGATCGAAGTTCAGATCTGTTTATCCCCATCACCGTTAAATAAGGAGAAAAATGAAGAAGCTCGTTCTTGTTGCATTAATTGTCTCGCTACTCTCACCCATTTCGGCACAAGCTACTGAAACAAAGTTTTCGAGCGGAGCATTAACCAACCTTGATTATCAAGGCGCAACAGTAAACATTTCGCTTTCAAATTTTCCTTCAAAAGGTGGTCTCTATATTCAGCAATGTGTCGAAGCACCTGTTGGAACTCGCCCTGCCCTGTGTAACAAGTCGATCGAGCTATGGATCTCAACACTTCGAGGCGCTTCCTTTCTGCCAACTGCAGCCATCGTGTTTAAGCCAACGGGTTCTTTTGTTTCAGGAACAACGACTGTTGATTGCACCGTGTCTAAGTGCGGCATCTTCATGCGCTTTGATCACACAGTGTCAGCAGATTTCAGTGAGGATCAATTCTTTCCAATTATCTTTCTGCCAGCTATCGCAGGTACAACACCCTTAGGCCCTGATGAAATAACCGCAACTATCAATGGCATTGTCGTTACTACCCGAACACCGGCAACCCTTGGCTATCGACAGGTTGCAACCGTGGCTGCAGTGTCAAAAAGTGGTGGGGCGCTGACCTATCGTTCACTTGCACCAGCGTGTGCTTTGAATGGTCAGCAAATCACGCCGTTAACAGGTGTTGGAGAATGTGCAATCTCTGTGACGAGTGCAGGTAACTTAAGCATCACCCCTGTCACAGTTATTCTGCCGATTCGCCTAACTCTGGGCGCACAAACATTGGGAAATTTTGTACTGCCTGAATCTCTAAAGGCATTTAGTAAGACAAATCTTCCTACCACAACCAACTTTGGAGACAAGGTTAAGTACAAAGCGGTGGGTGCGTGCTCAGTAGTTCGCTCAGTTCTGACAATGCGCCGCGGTAAGTGTGAAATCAACGCAACTTCAGCAGGTAGAAAAGCGCTGTACGAGGCTTTGAACACAAAGCTGACAACGGCTTCGAAGTAATTATTTAGAGGTCAAACCATTGATGCAGAATTTTGTTGCATAAGCAATCTCTTCTTCTGCATCATGGCCTGATTCAATTCTTTTAGTTGAAGCATCGGTAATGGCCTGAATAAAAGACAATGCGCGATGTGCATCCTTAATTCCTAAATCTGTCGCCGCTTTAACTAGTGGTGCCATTAAAGCTCTGTGGGCCATACCAATTTGTTGAGATCGTGATTGAGGCATTGAAGTAGCATTTAAAGCCTTAGCTAGCAGGTGGCGACCATCTGCAATATAAGTGAGCGCTCCCTTCACCCAGCACGTGACAACGCACTGTGCATCTGTGCATTCTACAACTGCTGCATTAAGAGTTTCGGCAAAGCTGCCTAGCTCATCAATAACAAGATCTGCAACAAGTTCTGAGCCGCTACCAAAGTATTCATAGACAGATGTGCGTGATAAACCGGCCCGTTGTGCAACTGCTGCCACGGTAATTGCCGCACCACCTGATTCCATGGCAATGCTTGCGGCAGCATCGATTAGCTGGTTACGGCGCCAATCACGGTGCTCGGCAAGTGTTTCGGTTTCAATGCGAGGCATAAATTTATTCTTTCATGCTTTCGCGAAGTCGTCTCAGTGAATCTATGACGACAGCCTTGTCTGAGGTTCTCCATAAAGGCGGCATAGAGTTAAGTAGAACACTTCCGTATCTCTTAGTGACGATTCGTGAATCCAGAATCGCAACTACTCCCCGATCATCAACGGATCGAATCAAGCGACCGGTGCCCTGTGCCAGCAATAGCGCTGCTCTGGGTAGTGAAACCTGCATAAATCCACTGCCACCTGCAGCATCGGCTTGGGATGCACGAGCACTCATGACAGGTTCATCGGGGCGGGGAAAAGGAATTCGATCAATGGCTACCAAAATACAACTGTTTCCCGGCACGTCGACACCTTGCCATAACGACATTGTTCCCAGCAGTACCGAGGTTTCATCCTTTGCAAAGCGCGCAACGAGTGGGCCAACCGCATCGCCCCGCTTCTGCGTAATGATCTTGATGGGTAGCTCCGCTAAAACTTTGCGCAAATGTAAATCTGCTGCCTCTACTCCCCGCCATGATGAAAAGAGCGCAAGCGTTCTGCCTCCTGCAGCATCAATCAATTCACCCAGCTCTGTTAAGACATCCAGACTTGGGCCATCACGACCTGGATCTGGTAAATGCTTAGGCATGTACAAAACGCCTTGATTAGCAAAATCAAAAGGCGAACCAACATCTAGCATTTGAACATTTGCTGGATCTACTTCGCCATCTTTCAGATCGGCGTTCATTTCTTCATTAACCAAAAATCCGATGCTCTTGGCCATCGAATCAAAACCTTTGCCAATAGTTAAAGTGGCAGAGGTTGCAATAACAGGAGTTTGGGTCAAAAGATTTTCCCGCAGAACCTCAGAAACTGAAAGAGGTGCTAGGTAAAGCGTTGAGAAAGTTGGTTCATACCAGAGCACTAAACCATCACCCATTTTCAGCAAGGTGCTAGCCGTTGTCGCTATTTCATTAACTGCGCCCTTAACTCGTGCACGCTCTGCCAAGGCATCGGTATCGATGATTTCATCATCGGCAGATAAGTACTGAACTATTGCCTTGGACGCTTCCATGACTTTACGAATAGAAAACTCGAGTGATTGTGGGATTTCTTCTAGACGACCCTGCGCCGATGGGTTATTTTTAACATCTTCGCCGTAATCAACCATTGATTCGTGGAAATCATTTGCCGCTTTGTGGAACGCATCTGAAAGCTTGCCCGGCATAAACTTTCGGGCCATTGCAGCAGCCCGCAGTACTCGGTTAGAGGTCAGTTCATCGGTCACCGCCTGTGTCGCTCGATCCATGAATTCGTGTGCTTCATCCAAAATCACGCAATCGCGTTCGGGCAAGATCGGATGTGAATCAACGATTTCAATGGCGAGCAAGGTGTGATTTGTAACGACAATATCTGCAGTCTGTGCTTTGGCCTTTGCATTAGCCGCAAAACATTGAGAACCGAAAGCACAAACATCAGCTCCCACGCATTCACGTCCCGAAGTGCTGTTAGCAGCCCATACCCGTCGATCTACTTCTGGAGCATCATCACGATCGCCTGTGACTCCCGGAGTTTTAGCCCATGCAATTAGACGCTTTGCATCTTTTTCAAGTGATGAAACCTCCATCACTAATTCGGTATCAGGATCAATATCTTCGCTGTTCATCTTTTGCAGGCACACATAGTTTCCGACGCCTTTGTAGATGGCATAAGAAATTTCGCGACCGAGCTCTTTTTCAAGTGCCGGAACAACTGCCGGTAAATCGCGATCTACTAACTGACGCTGCAATGCAAGTGTGGCTGTAGCCACCAAAACTTTGCGACCATGAACTATTCCTGGGATTAAGTAGGCCAGAGATTTACCCGTACCTGTACCGGCTTGCACCATTAAATGGTGACGATCTGTTAGGGCATTTGCTACCGCTTCGGCCATTTCAATCTGACCTTCTCGTGCTGAGCCACCAATTGCCGCTACAGCAACATCAAGTGCGCGACGCACTTGTGCTGACATGTCGCTCATTAAAGAGCCATCAAATCCATAAACTCATTTACAGGTGTTGCAGCCAACTTGTCGTAGTCAAGGCATAAATCAATGATTTCCTTCTGCTTCTCTGTGTCATAAATTCGCGCGAGATTGGTCTTGTACTTTTCAATTAATAGCGGAATACCTTCAGTACGTCGACGAGCGTGGCCGATTGGGTATTCAACTGCGACCTCTTCAAAGACTGTGCCATCCTTGAATTCAACGGTTATTGCGTTGGCGATAGATCGTTTTTCAGGGTTGTGATAATCCTCGGTGTATCCAGCATCTTCAACGCACATAATCTTTTCGCGCAGGGCATCGATACGAGGATCTGCTGCAATATCTTCTTCATAGTCACGGGCAGTAAGTCGACCAAAGATGAATGGAACAGCGACCATGTACTGAATACAGTGATCGCGATCTGCCGGATTATTCAGCGGACCCTTCTTATCAATGATTCGAATGCATGCCTCGTGGGTGCGAATAGTTACCTTTGCAATGTCATCTGAAGTTTTACCTGCAGCCTGCATCTGATGGTAAATCGTCATCGCTGCTTCAACACCTGTTTGTGAATGGAATTCGGCTGGGAATGAGATTTTAAACAAAACATTTTCCATGACGTATGAACCATATGGACGCTGGAACTTAAATGGTTGCCCTTTGAAAGAAACATCGTAGAAGCCCCAAGTTTTCGCAGTAAGCGCTGATGGATATCCCATTTCGCCAGTCTTTGCGATTAGTGCAAGACGGACTGCGCGAGATGTTGCATCTCCTGCCGCCCAAGACTTACGTGAGCCCGCATTTGGAAAGTGGCGATACGTGCGAAGTGATTGACCATCAACCCATGCCAGTGAAACTGCAGCAAGAGCTTGATCGCGAGTTAAGCCCATCATCTGTGCAACAACTGCAGTTGATGCCACTTTGACCAAAATAACGTGGTCTAGGCCTACTTTGTTAAATGAGTTTTCAAGTGCGATACAGCCCTGGATTTCATGGGCCTTGATCATTGCAGTCAATACATCTTTAACCGTGAACTTGTTATCTGTTGTTCGAGACAACCAATCTGCAGTTGCCAAAATTGCACCTAAATTATCTGAAGGATGCCCCCATTCGGCGGCCAACCAGGTGTCATTGAAATCTAACCATCGAATCATTGCGCCAATGTTGAAAGCACCCTGTACTGGATCCAAAACATGCTTGGTCCCCGGAACTTTGACGCCATTTGCCACAGTTAACCCCGGGACAACTGGTCCTAAAAGCTTGGTGCAGGCTTCGTATTCAAGAGCTTCAAGGCCGCACCCAAGGGTGTCCATAAAGCAGTTCCATGCAGTTTCGTAAGCAACCGGTGACTTGATTTCATAATTAAGCGCGTAATCGACAATGTCGATGATCGCTTGATCGTATGGCTGCTTACCTTGACTTACATGGCTGGACATTAACTAGCGCTTTTCAATAGGTACGAAAGCAAGATCTTCGGGACCAACATAGGTAGCTGTTGGACGGATGATCTTTCCATCATTGCGCTGCTCAATGACGTGCGCAGTCCAACCTGAAATACGTGCCATAACAAACAATGGCGTGAAGTAGTTAACCGGAATCTTCATCGCATCGTAGGCAACCGCCGAGAACCAGTCCACGTTAGGGAACATCTTCTTAACTTCCCACATCACTGATTCGATGCGGTCTGCAATGTCGTACAAGTTTTCTTTGCCTGCTGATACTGCAAGTTCCTTGGTGAGGACCTTAACGATCTCGTTACGAGGATCAGAAACTGTGTAGACAGGGTGACCGAAACCAATAACAACTTCCTTAGCCTCTACACGCTTTCGGATATCAGCTTCAGCTTGATCTGCTGTTGCATAACGAAGTTGAATTTCAAGTGCAACCTCATTTGCGCCACCATGCTTTGGGCCACTCAGTGCGCCAATAGAGCCAGTAACACATGAGTAAATATCTGCACCTGTTCCGGCAATTACGCGACCAGTAAATGTTGAAGCGTTAAATTCGTGCTCTGCGTAAAGAACTAGCGAGGCGTGCATTGCCTTTTCCCACAGCGCACTTGGCTTTTCACCATGTAGCAAGTGCAAGAAGTGCGCACCGATTGAATCATCATCGGTTTCTACTTCAATGCGCTTTCCGTTGTTTGCAAAGTGGTGCCAGTAACCAAGAAGTGAACCAGTCTTTGCCAGCATTGAATCTGCGATATCGCGTGCCTCTTCTTCAGTATGCTTTGTTGATTCTGGTGTGATTGCACCGATGGCAGAAAAACCTGTTCGTAACACATCCATCGCGTGAGCAGATGCTGGAAGTTGTTCTAGAACTGTTTTGACCTGAGGTGATAGCCCGCGTAGGCCCTTGAGCTTTGCCTTGTAGGTATCTAGCTGTGCCTGATTAGGTAACGCACCATGGACCAATAGGTATGCGACCTCTTCGAACTGACAATTGGCAGCCAAGTCTTTGATTGAGTACCCGCGGTAGTGAAGATCTGCTCCCCCTACTGCGCTAAGGGCGGTGTTTCCCGCTGGTACTCCAGAGAGTGCAACTGACTTTTTTACTTTGATTTCTGTCATGGTCCCTACCCGTTGTCTTTGCCTAGTGTTTGGTCAAGTGCTTTTTCGTATTCATAGTAATTAATAGCCTGGTACAACTCTTCACGCGTCTGCATTGTGTCGATCACATTAGCCTGAGAACCATCTCGGCGAATCGCTGTGTAGACATTTTCAGCCGCCTTGTTCATCGCCCGGAAGGCCGACAGCGGATTCAGGATCATTCTGACCCCGTTGGCCGCCAGTTCGTCCCGAGAAAACAACGGAGTTTTTCCAAATTCAGTGATGTTCGCCAGAATCGGAACGGAAACTGCACCTGCAACCTTGGCATAATCCGCCAGATTTTCAATCGCTTCTGGGAAAACCAAATCCGCACCTGCTTGGACATATGCGTGGATGCGATCAAGAGCTGAATCAATACCTTCATTGGCAATCGCATCGGTGCGAGCCATGATCTGGAAGTTGTCATCGGTGCGAGCATCAACCGCGGCTTTAATGCGATCCACCATTTCGCTCTTTGAAACAATCTCTTTGTTAGGACGATGTCCGCAACGTTTTGCACCTGCTTGATCTTCGATGTGCATCGCTGCCGCACCTGCTTTGATCAAATCTTTAACGGTGCGAGCGATGTTGAAAGCTGAAGGACCAAAGCCTGTATCGGCATCAACTAGCAAGGGTGTATCGCAAACATTGGTGATTCGACGAACATCAATCAAAACATCTTCAAGAGTTGTGATTCCTAAATCTGGAATTCCAAGTGAACCTGCTGCGACTCCGCCGCCTGAAAGGTAGATAGCGCGAAAACCTGCGCGCTTTGCTAAAAGCGCATGGTTAGCGTTAATGGTTCCAATAATTTGAAGCGGGGATTCTTCAACCAAAGCCTTTTTAAAGGCTGCACCTGCGCTGGTTACGCTCACGCTGGGAGTCTATCTAGGCGCTCTTTAAACGCAAAAGTTCCAGCGCAGCGATTGCGCTGTCATATCCCTTGTCCTCTTTACTGTGAGGCCGACCACAACGAGCTACTGCTTGATCTAGATCGTCACACATCAAGACGCCATATCCGATTGGCTTTCCGTACTTGAGCGATACATCGATAACACCTTGAGTAACGCCTTGGCAGACATAATCAAAGTGCGGGGTTTCACCCTTAAGCACTAATCCAACGGCTACAACTGCATCAAAACCTTTATCAAATGCATATTGAGCAGCAAGTGGAATTTCAAATGAACCAGGCACATATTGCACTTCAACGTTACTTACCTGCGCCAGTTGCAGTGCGCGTTGTGCACCTGCAATTAAGTCATTACAAATATCAAGGTGCCAGGAAGAAGAGATGATCGCTACCTTGGCGTTGGGCAGTGGCTTTACGCCAATTTCTGGTGCATGTCCGGCCATTTACTTGCCTCCTCGTGAGTGACCAAGTTTTTCTTCCTTGGTAGCTAGATATTTCTCGTTAAATGTATTGGGCACAACCGTTAAGTTGGCTTGCATTACTTCGATTCCTGCTGTGCACAGGGCTGCAACCTTGTTGGGATTATTAGTCAGCAACGTCAATTCTTTAAGTCCCAGCGCTCTGACAATTGCAATCGCATCAGACCAATCGCGAGCATCGATCTCGTGACCTAAATGCAGATTAGCATCGATAGTGTCCATGCCGGCATCTTGTAATTGATAAGCCTTAATCTTTTCAGTTAAGCCAATGCCGCGGCCTTCGTGATCTCGCAGATAAACAATGTAGCCATGGCC
>JBIIZR010000083.1:0-14379 GCA_044346185.1 Candidatus Planktophila sp. | reverse complement strand
GGAATCGAGCTCGGCCGCATAGTCGAGGTCAAAAAAGGTGCTTAACTACCCACGTGGATGATTCACGTGAAACAAAGAAGGTCGTAGGCACCCGTCGCCTAAAAGAGGCGATGCCAAAACCAGCCTCCCTTCGAATCCTGACCGTGGCCAACCAAAAGGGCGGGGTCGGCAAAACCACCACCACCGTCAACCTGGCAGCAGCCCTATCTATGGGTGGCATGAAGGTTGTTGTAATTGATCTTGATCCACAAGGAAACGCATCAACTGCCTTAGGTGTTGAACATCTTGATAATGCAGGAATTTACGAAGTGTTGATGGGTGAATCATCAATGGCACAAGTAATTCAAAAAGTTGCAGGCTTTCCTTCATTGGAATGTGTTTCATCAAATACATCTTTAGCACAAGCAGAAATTGAATTAGTTCCGATGGTTGCTCGCGAAATGCGTTTGAAAGAAGCAATCGAAGATTTAGTTACAGAGCGCGCAGTAATTGGCGAAACAATTGATTACATTTTTATTGATTGCCCACCATCACTTGGTTTGTTAACAATCAACGCATTTACTGCAGCCAAAGAAGTTTTAATTCCAATTCAGTGCGAGTATTACTCACTTGAAGGTTTATCACAATTACTAAAAACATTTGAATTAGTTAAGAAGCGTTTAAATCCAGCATTAAAGCTATCAACACTTGTATTAACAATGTTTAACAATACAAACCTTGCAAATGATGTTGCTAATGAAATTAGAAAACATTACCCAAATGAGTTAATTGATATCCCTATCCCCCGCACAGTTCGTGTTTCAGAAGCTCCTGGATTTAAACAAACAGTTATGACCTATGATCCTGTTTCACCTGGCGCAGTTGCATACATGTCTGTCGCACGCGAGCTAGCAGAGCGCGGAAAACCTTTTGATTCAAATGTTGTTTCAATTAATTACAAACGTGAAGGTGAGATCGCTTAATGGCACGTCGTGGCGGTTTAGGTACAAACCTTGATGCATTAATCCCAACATCATTAACTGTTGGAGATAAAGAAGTGGGGCAACAAAACGAAGTTCCCATCTCTTCTATTTCTCCGAACCCACGTCAACCACGTACACATTTTGATCCCGTTGCACTTGAAGAATTAATCGCGTCAATCAAAGAGATTGGTATTTTGCAGCCACCGGTCGTCCGTCAAACAAAACCAGGTAAATATGAATTAATTATGGGAGAACGCCGCTTCCGCGCGGCAAAGGCGGCGGGCTTAACAAGCATTCCTGTCATTATTCGCCAAACCCCAGATAATGAATTACTTCGCGAAGCTTTGATTGAAAATATCCACCGAAGCCAACTGAATGCGCTAGAAGAAGCTGCGGCGTATTCACAACTTCTAACAGATTTCAATTGCACACATGACGAGTTAGCGGTAAAGCTTGGACGATCTAGACCATTAATTTCTAACACAATTCGTTTAATGAACTTGCCACCATCTGTTCAGCAAAAATTAGCATCCGGTGTTTTATCTGCTGGCCATGCACGCGCACTTCTAGGTTTAAGCGATGCTGGATCCATCGAGAAATTAGCTGCGCGAATTGTTAGCGAAGGTTTATCAGTGCGCGCAACTGAAGAGATAATCTCTGCAGGAGCACCAAAGGGACAAGCTGCCAAAAAACCAAAGGGCGCGAAATCAGCAACCCCGGAACTACAAGAAATCGCTGATCAAATTGGTGATGCGTTAGATACTCGCGTGACTATTCAAGGTAGCGCCAAAAAAGGAACGATTGTTATTGAATTTGCGGGAGCACAAGATTTACAACGAATTACAAAAGCAATTCAAAACTAACCTTTAAGTTCGAAACCTTTTCGGCTTGCCATCTCTTGTTTGATTACTCCACCAAGTGCCTTAACGCCTTCACGAATTCGTTCTGGAGTTGGGTAGCAATATGACAAACGCAACGACCATGATCCAAAACCATCGGCATAAAAGGCTGTTCCTGGAACATATGCAACCTTTGCAACAATCGCCTTTGGCATTAAAGCGGTTGTATCAATTTCGGGTGGCAAGGTAACCCAGACATAAAAACCACCACCGGGCTTTGTCCATTGCGCAGTCGCAGGAAAATACTCTTCAAGTGATTCCAACATCGCATCACGACGAACCTTGTATAAATCGCAGAATGAAGCGATTTGATCGCGCCATGGCTGGTCTGCCAAATAACTAGAAATCGTTAACTGTGTGAAGTTTGATGGACACAAAATTGATGATTCGCTTGCAATAACCAACTTCTCCTTCAATGACGGTGGAACCAACGTCCAACCCACTCGTAATCCAGGTGCGATTGTCTTTGAAAATGATCCCAAATAAATCACATTTTCAGAATCTTCAGCACGCATCGCATTTGGTGATGGCTTATCAAAACCTAACAAACCATACGGATTGTCTTCAACAACAAAAATGCCAACTTCGCGACAAATCTTCAAAATCTCAGTTCGTCGGCTGGCTGGCAATAAAACACCACTAGGGTTTTGGTAATTCGGAATTGTGTAGAGAAACTTAATTTTGCGCCCCGCCGCACGCACGCTCTTAATTGCCTCTTCTAAAGCTGACGGAACTAAACCATTGTCATCGGTTTCAACATGTACAACCGAGGCTTCATATTGATGGAAAGTTCCGAGAGCTCCAACATATGAAGGCGCTTCGCAGAGAACAACATCTTTTGGATCTAGAAAGATACGTGAAATCAAATCAAGTGCTTGTTGCGAACCAGTTGTAATCAAAACATCATCAGGATTTGCACGAATTCCTTCGAGGGCCATAACTTCACAGATCTGTTCGCGTAGTTTTGGATGCCCTTGACCATTTCCGTACTGCAAAGCCTCTTGACCGTTCTCACGAACTAAATTGCTAACAACATCAGCCATCATTCCCATGGGCAATGCAGAAAGATTTGGCATTCCGCCAGCTAATGAAACAATCTCTGGTCTAGATGCCACCGCAAACAGAGAGCGAATCTCACTTGGCTTCATGTGCGCGGCTCGAGATGCAAATCTTTGTTCAAGATTTTGTGGAGCACCCGTAGAGAAGCGTTGCGTGATATCAGACATGGTGTAAGTCTCCCATACCCAAGCGTGGGCTTGAGCGTTATTTAGCGGCGAATACCGGCTTTACGAAGATCTGAAATTCTTAATGTTCCCGTTTTCGCATCATCTTCTGCTGCCAAATACAGCCGTTGGATTGCAATTACTAAGGCTTCGGCGATCACATCACGAAAATCAGGGCGAGACAGTCGCGACATATCCCCCGGATTACTGGTGTACCCCAAATCAATTCTTACTGTTGGTGCTGTTGTAAGTCGCAACAAATCCCATGTTTTTGCATGAATCCTGCAATTAGCTAAATCTGTGCGCGCACAAATTTCACGTTGTACCAATGAAGCAAACCGTTCGCCGACAATTGAATGAACTCCATGAGTATCGCTACCGTAATAATAAGTAGCCGCACCATGTGCTTTTTCATTTCCATATGAATCTAGGTTAAATGTAATCATCAAATCTGCATTGCTCTTATTGCTAAATTCAATACGTTCATGTTCGGAAGGATTATTTGAAACACCACGTGTTAAAAAGACCGATGCACCTAGAGCAAGTAAACGACCCTCGGTACGTAATGCAACATCATAAGCAATCTGATTATCTGAATCAGGGTTTAAAACAATTACTTTGTTTGCCAAGGCTGGACCACGACTTTGTTGCGTCGCATTTTGTCGCAGAGTAGAGGGTATGCCGCCTGAAACTATTTTAGTTAAACGAATTAATGCAATTATTGTTGCAGGTCCACACTTTCCATCAACTGTGGCCCCTACAGATTTTTGAAACTCTTTGACAGCTAATTCTGTACGAGGACCGTAGATTCCATCCACACGCCCACAATCAAAACCCATCTCAGTTAAACGAGTTTGCAAAGCCGCGACATCATCTCCGCGCATTAAATCCAGATTGTGAAGATATAAAGAGCGATCACCAAGTTTCCACTGCGATTCCTCTAAAGCGCGTGCGGTGACCGCATCAACAAAACCCGTGACATCAAGGCCACGGGCTTGTTGAAATGAGCGGATCTCCGACTCGGTTAAATCTGACATTGTTTTATGCGAGGAAGCTTTCTAGATCCTTCAGTAGTGCTGGCTTTGGCTTTGCACCAACTATTTGTGTAACAACTTCGCCATTCACAAAAACATACATCGAAGGAATTGATGTGATTCCGTATTTGATCGCAATTGCAGACTCTTCATCTGTGTTGAGTTTTACGATCTTGATCTTCGAACCGTATTCATCTGAAATTTCTTCTAGAATTGGGCCAACAGCACGGCATGGACCACACCATTCAGCCCAAAAATCAACCAAAACAGGGGTGCTGCTCTTAAGAACCTCTGCATCAAAGGTTGCGGTAGTTACCTTGCTAGTTGCCATCGTCATACTCCTCTTTTTGTCGGTATTGATTAAATCAGGGAAAACTTAGTGAGCTAAGAACTTTTCTGCATCCAATGCTGCCGCGCAACCAGATCCAGCTGCGGTAATTGCTTGACGGTATGTGTGATCGACCAGATCACCACACGCAAAAACACCTTTTTGATTTGTGCGGGTAGAGCGACCTTCGCAGATTACATAACCTTCATTATCTAAATCTATTTGCCCAACAATCAATTCACTGCGTGGGATATGTCCAATAGCAACAAACAAACCAGTAAAGGCTCGTTCAGATTCAGTGCCATCTACAGTACTGCGAAGCTTGAGCGCTTCAACTTTGTCAGCACCCAACACATCAATTACTTCTGTGTTCCACATGAATTCGATCTTTGGATTAGCTTTTGCACGATCAGCCATAATTTTTGAGGCGCGCAATGAATCACGACGGTGAATCAAAACAACCTTGTCTGCAAAACGAGTTAAGAATGTTGCTTCTTCTACTGCGCTATCGCCACCACCAACAACGGCAATCGTTTGTCCGCGAAAGAAAAACCCATCACAGGTTGCACACCACGAAACTCCGTGGCCAGATAAACGCTTCTCATTAACTAAACCGATCTCACGGTAAGCACTACCAGTTGCCAGGATGACCGATTTTGCCTTAACGGTGTTTCCAGAACCATCCTTCAATACTTTGATATCTCCAGTTAAATCCATTTCAACAATATCGTCGGTGATTAGTTCGGCACCAAAACGTTTTGCTTGCTTGCGCATACTGTCCATCAAATCTGGACCCATAACTCCATCTGTAAAACCAGGGAAGTTTTCAACTTCAGTTGTATTCATCAGTGCGCCACCTGCCGTGACTGAACCTTCATAAATGATTGGATCTAACTGCGCGCGAGCAGCGTAGATGGCAGCGGTATAACCAGCTGGACCTGATCCAACAAT
The DNA here is from genome assembly GCA_044346185.1 of Candidatus Planktophila sp. Classification (GTDB taxonomy): domain Bacteria; phylum Actinomycetota; class Actinomycetes; order Nanopelagicales; family Nanopelagicaceae; genus Planktophila. The sequence continues at coordinate 8,982 of JBIIZR010000083.1, read as the reverse complement.
TACGACATTTCTTACATCACTCATGTGTACTCCCTAGACCCCGAAATCTAATGGTTTTCTTCAGGTTTTGTTGAACGGCGCGAGATCGAACTGCCCAAGTGGCGAATCATCGAGATCTCCTCAACTCGCAGCGCTTTAGCAGCAAAGATATAGCCAAAGAATGCGACAACCATCACAAGCAGTAATTGTCCCGCTCGAGCAGCTGGTGTTAACTCGACACCAATCCAAGTGATGTATTCGATCATTGCAAATAGTGGAAGCATCACAAGTAGCGCTGCAGTAAGTAGGCGCATATGTTGAGCAAGAAATTCTCGAATCGCTAGTTTTCCAGTGTGTCTGCGCAGTAAACGCAGAGTTACTAACAAACCAACTAAGTAACTAAAAGAAAAAGCAACACCTAAACCAACTGTGACCCATCGAGTTTTCAAAAATTCTAAGAAGAAATACGACAACGCAACTGAAATCACATTGATTATTAGGATTGAAATAACCTGTGTTCTTGTATCTTCAAAAGCATTAAATCCACGAATCAAAATCAAGTTAATCGAAAAGGCTACCAAACCAAAACTTAAAGCTGATAAAACATGTCCGATATAGCGAGAGTCTTCTGTCGGAATACCAATAAAGATAACTTCAGTGATTAAAGAACCAAAAAGCAAAAATGCAACGGCGCTTGGGATGGTGATTACTCCGACTAACCTGATCGCACGTACAAGTTGGGCCTTAACTTCATCCCGTTTTCCAACTAGAGCTAGCTTTGAAATGTGCGGCAAAATCGCAGTGATAATTGAAATAGTCACAATCGAATACGGTAACAACATTACAAAGTAAGCAAATGTATAAGGCGTATAACCAACACCTGTTGTGACACCCTCTTGCGCACTGCGGACGGCAGCTGATGTTGCAACATTTACTGTCACCAAATAACCCAGCTGTGAAATCAAAACATAGACCAAAGTCCAACCAGCTAAGTTGAAGGATTTACCCAATCCTTCAAGGCCAAGTTTTGGTTTCAGAGTTATACCTAAACGTTTAATCACCGGAACAAGAACTAAAGCCTGAACAACAACACTAAATGTTGTTCCCCAACCCAGTATCTGAACCTGGATATCGGTGATATTTGAAATATTTACACCTGGCGAAAAGATCAAAAACCCGCCAAAAAGCGCGATTCCCACCAAGTTATTGGCGATTGGAGCCCACATAAGCGGTCCAAAGGAACCGCGGGCATTTGCAACTTGTCCCAACATCGTGAATAAACCAAGGAAAAAAATCTGAGGTAAGCAATACCTAGTAAATGCAATCGCTATCTCTTTTTCTGTTTCAAAGCCAGAGGTGAAGAATTCTGGTGCATACAAACGAACCAAAGCCGGAGCAAAGATCATTCCCGCGGTAACCAAAACAAGAAGGATCAGTGAGATTGTTGTGATTAAACGTGAGGCAAAACCATCTCCACCATCATCATGTTCAAAAGAGCGAACAATTTGTGGAATAAAAATTGCCGTTAATGCTCCGCCCACAAGTAGGTTGTACAAAATATTGGGCATCGTGTTTGCAACGTTGTAAGTATCTGCTAGTAGCGCAGTTCCCAAAACTGCGACAACTAAGATTCCGCGAATAAAGCCAGTGATCCGAGAAATAATTGTGCCAAGAGCCATAATTCCTGAGGCGCGGAAGAGTTCATTTGATTTCACTTAACTCTCCTCCTTACACGACGGACACTCTGGGCAACGGCTGCCAATAACAGAAGTATGGCCGCACCTGTTGTAAACCAAGTAACTCTTGAGTCAATTACTGTCGAATTCAATGTGAATACCGCTGCAGGCACAACTTCGGTGTCATCTTCTGGACCGGTAATAATTGCCGTTACAGTCGTTTGCCCAGGAGCTATAACATCAACCTGCATTTCTAGTTGTTTTTTCGATTGAGCGGGGATTACGACATTGTCGAAACTTCCGACAATTATTCGAGAGTTGATTGGCACCATCGCAATATCAACCTTAACATCAACATCAAATTCATTAATCACAGTCACAGGAAGCTTTACTGATGCAGTTGTTATCTGATACTTACCGCTATTAATTCGAAGCTTGTTAACCATTTCTTTTACTGCAGTTGTAGCGTTGTATGAGAAAAATTCTCTTGAATCTTTATCTAAATTGGGCGATAACAATTGACCCAATCGCGCTCGAAGATGCATTAGTTCTGGGGTATCAACCACACGGGATAAGCGGGTCAAAGCCTTGCGATTATCGCTATAACTCTTACGAAAAGTGTTGCTGAGCCCTGACTTTCCAACACTCCATTTAACCTTAGGTTCACTTCGAACAATGCGTCCGAGGGCAAGTTGCAATCGTTCTTGGCCGTAAACAAAGTAAGACTTTAATTCACTTGGCGCTAAACTTTTCGCAAGTGCAATATCTGGGTTTCCGTAGGCAAGTGCAACAACTTCATTTCCGGTTGTAACTCGTTTTAGTTGAGTCAACCAAGCGAGTGCAATTTCCTTTCCTGCAGGTTCTGCATCTGTTGCTAAAGAATATTCATTACTCATGAGAATTACTTCATCAACTAACGCCGCATCAATAACCCAAGTCCGATTTTTTGCTAGAGGTTGAAAAACTTTCAAACCTAGATCACCAGAAGGGGTAAGCAGTTCCGCTAAAGCATCATTTCGAAACTCACCTGTAAATGTTTGGTTAACAGGAGCAGTGATTCGGATAACTGTATTTGCCGCAGTCGCCTGCGGCATCATCAGCCAGAGAAAGGTTGCCACAAGAAGAATAGTTAGCTTTTTCATGCCGTGTGCTCTGCACTTCGTGCGATCAATTTCTTTTCATCAGGGTATGCAAGCCGCTCAACAATTTCCTCTAGTGGAAACCAGGAAACCTCATCAACTTCACTTTCCTGGGCGGCTAAAACTCCACCAACTTCGGTAAACATGAAGTGATGAACAGTTTTGTGAATTCTTTTTCCACCAGCCATAAACCAAAAATCGATAACGCCTAAAGATTTAGTAATGCTAGATGTAATTCCGGTTTCCTCTGCCACTTCACGAATGGCCGCTTGTTCTGGAGTTTCACCCTCTTCAATGTGTCCCTTGGGAAGCGACCACAAAATACGTTTTCTGGTGGCATCTTTCGTGTCATATCGCCCAATAAGTAAACCCTTGGTACCGGTCGTATCGACAACTAAACCGCCAGCACTGATCTCATCGACGCGCTTTGCATACGGGCGCTTTACTTGAGGACTCTTATTGGGAGCCGTTTGAGTCTGTGGTTGTGGGCCGCGGTTACCGGAACGCTTGCGCTTCCGTTTTTTCTTCGTGCCATCGCCGCCCGCACCAGGTGCCGGGATCATGAAACAAGGATAGTGCTTTAACCTTACTTATTGTGAGTAATGCATTAGGCGTAGCAGGAGAGTTAGCGATCCGTTCCTTGGTTGAACGGGCACCGCTGGCCAGCTCCCTTGCCCAAGCCTTCAAAGCGCAAGGATTTACCTTGGCTTTGGTTGGTGGACCAGTACGCGATGCAATCTTGGGGCGGTTAGGAAATGATTTAGATTTCACAACAAATGCGCACCCATTAGAAACAAAAAAGATTTTGCAATCATGGGCTGACAATGTGTGGGATACCGGAATTGCCTTCGGAACTGTTGCCGGAAAACGCGGTGACACGACTGTCGAAGTAACAACGTACCGAACAGAACAATACGATCCAGAATCACGTAAACCAGAAGTTGAATACGGTGATTCGATTCATGGTGATTTATCGCGCCGTGATTTCACTGTTAATTCAATGGCCCTGGAATTAACCACTGCTAAACCAGAGTTCATAGATCCATTTAATGGTTTACAAGATTTAGCTGCAAAAGTTCTACGTACACCAGTACGTCCAGGTGATTCATTTAATGATGACCCTCTACGAATGATGCGGGCTGCACGATTTGCAAGTCAATTAAACTTTGAAATTGCACCCGAAGTTCTAACTTCTATGAAAGATTTAGCGCACCGCATTTCGATTATTTCAGCAGAACGCGTGCGCGATGAGTTTATAAAGATAGTGATGTCAGCAAACCCACGCATCGGAATAACAATTCTTGTCGATACCGGTCTGGCAGATATTGTTTTACCTGAAATTCCAAAGCTGCGACTTGAAGTTGATGAACATCACCATCACAAAGATGTCTACGAGCATTCAATTACAGTGCTGGAACAAGCGATCGAACTTGAAGAACGCCTAGGTGGTCCCAACCTTGTGATTCGTATTGCCGCACTTTTACACGATATTGGAAAACCAAAAACCCGTGCCTTTATCGAAGGCGGAGGAGTATCCTTTCACCACCATGAAGTAGTTGGAGCACGCCTGGCCAAAAAACGGCTACAAGCACTTCGTTTTGATAATGACACCATTGATGCAGTTGAGCTATTAACCATGCTCCACCTTCGTTTCCATGGTTATGGAGAAGGAGAATGGACTGATTCTGCGGTCCGTCGCTATGTTCGTGATGCAGGTGATTTCATAACTCATTTACATGTTTTAACACGAGCTGACTGCACTACTAGGAATAAAACAAAGGCTGCTCGCCTGTCAGCAACTTACGATTCACTAGAAGCTCGAATTAATGTTTTGATGGAACAGGAAGAATTGTCAAAGATTCGTCCAGATCTAGATGGAGCACAAGTTATGCAGTTGTTGAACTTGAGACCATCACGCGAAGTTGGTCAAGCAATGGATTTCTTAATGGAATTACGACTTGAGCAAGGACCAATTGGCGAAGAAGCTGCAACACAAGCGCTTCTGAAATGGTGGGCTAGTAGGTAGCTTTAAACTTGCTTGGTCTTAAAACAACCAGAGCAACCAGTAAATATGCACCCATTACAAAAAGTGGAACCTTTGCGGTTACACCTGATGTTGGCAGTAATAAAGCTGCAATCAAACCACCACTAACAATCGCACTATTTACTACGACATCGTAAACCGCGAAAACACGACCGCGGTAATAGTCATCAATCTTTGATTGCACCAAGGCATCATTTGTAACTTTAATGTTCTGTCCACAAAAAGCGGTTAAGAATGCTGTAACCGCTAATGCAACTTCAGTCTGCCAAATCGCAAGAAATACCGGTGAAACAGCACTTGCATACATTGCATACTTAATCCAGCGATGACGGCCAAAACGTGCAACACCAAAAGGAGCCAAGAACGCCCCCAAGAAGACTCCGATTCCAGCAATAGTTAATGCGATTCCAAAACCCTGCAAACCATCTTCAGGGCGAGCAGGATCATTGAATGTGTTGCGCTCTAGTAGCAACGCGGTCAAAGTGAGGGCGGTTAATCCACCACGATGTACTGCGGTTGCGGCAATTCCTCGGGCGGTATCAATATTTTTGCGCAGGAAATCAATTCCTTCTCGCATATCAATAAATCCTTGTTTAAATGAAGCTGCAGCCTTTTCATGGGCCATGGGTCCGATTTCATACTTATTTAGACGTCCCGAAAGAAGTGCTGCAGTCAAGTAACCGCCAGCAGCTAAAAGAATAAGCAAGGAGTCTGCTTGATCTGCAAGGGCGGCGCCATCAACTAGGGCTCGAACACCAACACCGATTCCTCCACCAATAACAACTAATACAGAACCACCGGTCACAGCGATTGCATTAGCGGTGATCAAAGATTTTGAATCAATAAGCAAAGGTAAACCTGCAGACAACGCGGCAAGGATTAAACGATTGATTCCAAAAGCAATTAACACAACTGCAGTTAATGCAACACCGGTTGCACCACTAAAAACAAATATCGCAACCACTAATAGGTTCGCACTGCGGGCAAGATTTGCAAAAAACAGTGCGCGTTGACGCGAAACACGATCCAAAATCGTTCCAACAAATGGTCCAACAATTGAATACGGTAAAAGAACAACAGCAAAACCAATAGCTGCACTGAGGGCATTTGCTTGTCGTTCGGGTGAAAACAAAACAAATGAAGCAAGAGCGCTTTGAAAGACACCATCTGTCATCTGCCCTGTCCAGCGAACAGCCAGGAGCCGCGAAAGCCGCGGATGTCGAATCAACCCAGCGAAACTCATAAGAAAGAGCGTATCCCTGAATTTGGGATTATTCTTCTCCTTAATGAAATCGCAGCGATCATTCATCGATTATTCACTCGATAAGCGAGCTACCTTGATAGCCCTCTTTCGTGGAACCGTTGATGCCTGCGATGCTGATCCGTATTTGATGCGTGCAGCTAAATGGCACGGGGATACAGTTAATCGAAACTGCCCAGTATGCAAAAAAGAAGAGTTAGTTGAACTTCGATACACCTTTGGAGAACAACTAGGCCAATACTCAGGGCGCATTAAGACTCCCCGCGAATTAGTTGAGATGGAACGCGAGTTTGGGGAATTCACCGTCTACATCGTCGAGGTCTGCAAGAACTGTTCATGGAATCACCTATGTGCCTCATACATCTTGGGTGATGGAATTGAACGAAAAGCCCCGCGTAAAGTGCGGACCTTGGAGGATGAGGATTACGCCAAGGGATAGCATTGCCAAATGGCCCGTAAATTACTGATTAGAGCAGCCGTTTTCCTTGGCGGCTTCGGATTAGTTGCGGGATCAGTTTTGTTCGCCCTTGCATATTTCACCGTTGATATTCCAGATCCCAACGCATATGTAAATAGCCAATCAACAATTATTCAGTACTCAAACGGTGAAGAAATTGGCCGTGTTGGAACACAGAACCGACAGATAGTTCCACTTGCAAAAATTCCTCTTAATGTTCGTTATGCAGTTCTAGCTGCCGAAGATCGCAATTTTTATTCAAACAAAGCATTTTCAGTGACCGGAATAGCGCGCGCTGTAATTAACAATCTACGTGGCGGTTCATTGCAGGGTGGTTCAACAATCACGCAGCAATATGCCAAGACCGCCTTTCTTACCCCGAGCCGAACAATTCAGCGAAAAGTCCGAGAATTAGTAATTGCAATTAAGTTGGAAAACCAACTGTCTAAAGATCAAATCTTTGAAAGTTACTTAAACACAATTTATTTTGGTCGTGGTTCATACGGTGTTATGACCGCATCACAGCAATATTTCAATCGCAATGTCGATCAACTCACTAATTCGCAAGCAGTTGTGATCGCATCAATTTTGCGATCACCAGGTTTATATGACCCAGTGTTTAAAGAAGGCAACGCCGAGCGCCTTGCTAATCGATTTGAATACACAAAGAACAATATGGTCGAAGCGGGCTGGCTGGAAAAAGAAGATGCAGACAAGATGAAGCTGCCGGCTGTTGCACCTCGTGCGACTTCTGGTCAACTCAGCGGCCCAAAGGGACACATCATCGAAGCGGTTCAAAAAGAGTTAGCAAAACTTGGATTTAGCCAAGACCAATTACTTGTTGGCGGCCTTGTTATTAAAACAACTTTGGATCAAAAGGCTCAGCAATCTGCCGTCGATGCGGTAAATAAGTTTTATCCAAAAAACGCGCCAGCTGATCTTCGTATTGGTCTAGTTGCAATCCGCCCCGGAACCGGCGAAATACTTGCACTTTATGGTGGTCGTGACTATTTAGAGCGCCAGTTAAATGATGCAACACAATCTATTACTCAAGCCGGTTCTACATTCAAAGCATTCGCCTTGGTTGCAGGGCTGGAACAAGGAATTCCACTTACTTCAATGTGGAACGGCGATTCACCACAAACCTTTGATGATTTAGGTAAGCCTTACATTGTTTCTAATTATGGAAACAATGGTTGGGGACAGACCAGCCTAATGAATGCAACTAAGCATTCGATCAACACCATCTTTGTTCCACTTGGAATCAAGGTTGGTCCAGACAAGGTTGTAGATGTTGCACGCCGTGCAGGCATTCCTGAAAGTGTTGCGATGATGCCAACACCTTCAGTTGTTCTGGGAACTTCAAGCCCACACGTTATTGATGTTGCAAACGCATACGCAACCTTTGCCGCTCAAGGAATTAGATCAAAACCATTCCTTGTAACTCAAGTATTGGGTTCAAATAAAGGTGTTCTCTATGAAGCAACACCTCAAACTGAAGAAGCATTTAGCAAAGAGGTAATGGCAGATTTAACCTACGCACTTAAAGGAACTATCACGGGCGGAACAGGTGCGGCAGCTCTTGCATTAGGTCGACCAGTTGCAGGTAAAACTGGAACATCCCAATCAAATGCCTCTGCTTGGTTTAGTGCTTACACACCACAGATCGCAGCATCGGTTTCATTCTTCCGCGATAACGCAACCCAATCTCTTAACGGTATTGGTGGAATGACTTCAGTTACTGGTGGTTCTTTCCCTGCGCGCATCTGGACTCAATTCATGAGGGGTGCGCTAAAAGGTGAACCAATTATGGATTTCCCGGCACCATCCAACATTGGCGGATTAGAACCTGTTGTTATGACATCGGGTGGAGTACAGAAGCCTAAAGATTAATGAGCCAGCTAATTTGTTGAAGGCTAGAACCCTTGTTGCCTTAGCAATACTGGTATCACTGCTTTCTATAGGCAAATTTAGCCATTGTGCAAACACTGGCTGGGCAACCCCTGATCAGTATATCCACGCTTGTTACAGCGACTTACCTGCACTATTTGAAGCGCGCGGATTAAGTACCAATGAGTGGCCATTTGCAAGTGATGACAACAGTGTTGAATATCCCGTCTTAACTGCAATGGTCATGTATGCCACCTCCTTTGCAGCTAATTCTCCTGTTTCATACTTCAATGTAAATATTTTCTTTCTGATTCTTTTGTTTATTGCTACCGTAATAGTGGTCAGAAAGATACGCCCAGAGTTTGCATACCTTGTTCCTGTTGCACCAGCAATGGTTGCATCCTTGTTTATCAACTGGGATTTGTGGGCGATTGCAACAATGATGCTTGCAATCTATTGGTTTGATCGAAAACAGTATTTAAGCAGCGCTGTTCTACTAGGTGTAGCTATCTCTACCAAGTTTTTACCAATCTTTT
>JBIIZR010000013.1:0-14517 GCA_044346185.1 Candidatus Planktophila sp. | reverse complement strand
TGTTTGTAACCAGGTATTAACCCAGCTATCAAGTTTGCGACCACTTGATGCCTCTAGTTCTACCAAGAGATCTTCAAGGGTTGTATTTCCCCAAGCATGCTTGGCAAAGTACTTTTGCAGACCAGCGATAAATTGTGGGCGTCCTACGTGTGCAACTAATTGGTGCAGAACAGATGCTCCCTTTGCATATGTAATTCCATCAAAGTTTGCATTTACTGCTTCCATATCAACCATGTCAGCGATGATTGGGTGGGTAGATGACAACTGATCTTGACGGTAGGCCCAGTTCTTACGTGCAGAGTTGAATTCAGACCAAGCGCCCTTGAAACGTGTTGATTCTGCAAGTGCAAGGTATGAAGACCATTCAGCAAATGATTCGTTCAGCCACAGATCGTCCCACCATGACATGGTGACCATGTCACCAAACCACATGTGTGCCATCTCGTGAAGAATTGTGTTTGCACGTGACAGGTATGCCTTATCTGGCATGTGGCTACGGAATACCAAGACATCTTCGCGGAAGGTAACCGCTCCTGCGTTTTCCATCGCACCAAAGTTGAAGTCAACAACGGCAATCTGGTCGTACTTCTCAAATGGATACGCCAAACCAAATGTCTTTTCAAAGTACTCAAAACCTTGCTTAGTAATCAGGAAGATATCTTCTGGATCTAGGTACTGCATCATTGATTTACGGCAGTAGATTCCCATTGGGATTTCTTTTTGACCCTTGTACACATCGTGAACAGATGAGTAAGGACCAGCGATTAACGCATCAAGATAGGTAGCAATACGAGGAGTTGTTGAGAACTTCCATTCAACAAGATCGCCCTTTGCAACCTTTGATTCCACTGGGTTGTTTGAAACTGCTTCCCAGTGACCTGGTGTTGTAACAGTTAGCGAGAAAGTTGCCTTCAGCGCTGGCTGATCAAAGCAAGGGAACATATTGCGAATATGTGCAGTCTCGCCCTGTGAGTACAAGTAGATCTCTCCATCAGATGGATCAACTGAACGCTGTAAGCCTTCACCAGACTTTGAGTACTCAGCTTCAATCTCAATCACCAAGAGATTATCTGCAGCCAAGTTAGTTAGGAAGATGCTTTCGCCATCAAAGTTGCTTGTATCAACGGCAACACCATTCAGGGTTGCGCTGATAACTGAACGACCAACAGCATCGATAAAGGTTGCGTAGCCAGGCTTGTTACATGTGAAGGAAACCTCAGACTTTGAGTAAAAGGTTTCTTCGCCCTTTGTTACATCGAGGGTCACTACATAACTGTTGACGTAGAGATGATCGGCACGCTCTTTAGCTTCAGCACGGCTCAAATTCAGACCTGGCACTTGTTACTCCTTCGGTGATTTTGTAGGTTCTTATCCAACCATGACACAGTTGCCCCATGGAACGCCCATCGGTACGTAGCTACAGTATCCGCGGCTCCCGAATTACAGATGCCCAGAGATTAGCCAAAGATGCTCTGCAAAAGGTTCATGGAATTGAGTTCAAGCAGGAGCAGATAAAGATTTCTGAGATTTTTCCAAAGAGTGACAGGGTGATCATGGAGATCGGCTTTGGAATGGGAGAGGCAACAGCGATCATTGCAAAGAATCACCCCAACAACGGATACATCGCAGTAGATGTCCACCCGCCCGGAATTGGAAAGCTTCTAGCTCGTATCGTTGAAAATGATTTAACAAACCTCAAAGTTATTGAAGAAGATGTTCATGTGGTTTTGCAACACATGATCGCCGACGAATCATTAGATGGAATTCATCTTTTCTTTCCCGATCCATGGCCAAAGAAAAAACACAATAAGCGCCGAATCGTCAATGAAAGTTTTCTCTCTTTGATTCACCCAAAGATTAAAAAGGGTGGATTCATTCACATCGCAACAGATTGGGTTCCTTACGCAGTGAGCATCCAAGAAGTATTTGCGGGATCAACCTTGTTTACTGGGGGAGTCATCGACAAGCCTGAATGGCGGCCAGTAACACGTTTTGAAGGTCAAGGAATCGATAAAGACCATGCCGTTAACGACATGATGTACATAAAGGCTTAAAGCGAACCTTCATTTTCATATTTAGCGATCTTGTTAATCCTGCGAACATGACGCTCATCATTTGAAAATGGTGTCTCGATGAATGCATCGATAATCGCTTTGCAATCCTCAATTGAGTGCATACGCCCACCGATTCCAACAACATTTGCATTGTTGTGATCTCGACCAAGCTTTGCTGTCTCTACGCTCCACGCTAGAACCGCACGCACGCCCTTCACTTTATTTGCTGCGATCTGCTCGCCATTTCCAGAGCCGCCTAGAACAATTCCTAGAGAAGCTGGGTCTGCAACAGTTGCAATCGCTGCTGGGATACAAAAATCTGGGTAATCATCAACTGCGTCATACTCATGTGGCCCATGATCATTTACATCATGGCCTTTGCTCTGCAAGTACTCAACAAGTGCTGCCTTTAATTCAAGACCAGCGTGATCGCTACCAATATGAATGCGCATGTGCGCATCTTGCCACGGGAAGAGAAAAACCCGCCAAGTGATTGCTCACGTGGCGGGTTTTTCCACTTCCTAAAAGGAAGCGCACTTAGAAATTATGCGCCTGGAGCCTTTGGAGCCTTGCCATGCTTTCCAGTCTTACCTGGATTAGCGGCCTTCTTTGCAGCACGCTCTGCTTGCTTTGCAGCACGCACTTCATCAAACTTCTTTGAAATGGCATCGGCCTGTGCTTGTGTAATCGTTCCAGCCTTTACTAGATCTGCAAGAACTGTTGCCTTTACTAGACCTTTGTTCACTCCATCATGTGCTGATGCGATTCCTGTTGATCCAGCTGTAAGTGCCGCAATAGTGATTGCAACTGCTGCCAATCTTTTCTTTGAAGACATACGCATTTCCTCTCGTTAGTACTGCTTGTCCTGACCCCTCGTCATCGACTACCTGTAATAAACAGGTCAATGCTGAGGATTTTAGCCATTGAACCTGAGTAACGCGGCAGAGAAATAAATATTTTTAGTAGGGCTTCCCTTACATCTACGCATATACCCCCTGCCGAAACCCTTATTCTCTATGAATATTCACAGGTTCAGACTTAAATCCCCACACAGAAATTTTGGTGAACCATGAAAGTTAGTAAATATCTAGTAGCAATCACAGTGGCATTTTCCTTAGCGATACTTCCGTCAGCTATCGCAGTTGAAAAGACAAGTTCAAAGGCTGCAGGGCCAACTCCTACAACTGTTGTTAACACAATCCTTAGTGGTGCAGGAGCTCCCTCAAAAACCCAAGGAATCAATGGTGATTTCTATATCGATACAAAAAATCTAAATCTCTATGGACCAAAAACAAAAGGTGTTTGGAAAGTTACAACTTCGCTGCGTGCCAATGAAGTACCAGTTGTTTCAAACATTGTTGGAGAAACTGGTGCGATGGGACAAACAGGTCCTAAAGGAGATAAAGGTGCGACTGGAGACAAGGGAGCTACTGGAGATAAAGGTGCAACTGGAGCAACAGGAGCACAAGGTGTTCAGGGATTAACTGGAGCTGTTGGTGCAACAGGTCCAGTCGGTCCAAAAGGTGACACCGGCGCGACAGGTGCTGTCGGTGCTACTGGAGCAACTGGATTAACAGGCGCTCAAGGCATTCAAGGAATCAAAGGTGATACTGGTTTAACTGGTGCAACAGGATCACAAGGAGCGAAAGGCGATACCGGCGCGACAGGTCCTCAAGGTGCACAAGGTGCACAAGGTGCACAAGGAGCACAAGGTCCTCAAGGAGTTAAAGGTGACACCGGAGCAACTGGTTCACAAGGTGCACAAGGAGATGCGGGAATCTCAGTTGCAAAGTTCGCAACTGTTCCAGGGGCGACGCTTGCAATAACAACTGCGGGAAATTCAACATCTCATACATTCTTCACGGCAGATGCGGCCGGAAACTACACCTTTGAAATAATCGTTGCTGGAGTAGCGAATTTCTCAGACACCTTCAAGTTGAACGCTGAAATCGTAATTGGTAACTCAGCGATCACAAATCAATTTGCGATCGCAGCGAATGCAGATTCATATGCAAATGGAATATCAGGTCGGCAATATGGCTTCACAGTTATTGGTGCTGCTCCAAATGTTTCTGCCGGAACTGTGTTTGCTCTAAGAATCACAAACCAAGTGGCGGTTTCAGGGGGAACTTCAATCAACTTCATGGGCCGAGCCCTCATAAATAAGGTCGGATCTATCGGATAAACAATCTGGAGCGGGTGACCGGGATCGAACCGGCATGGCCAGCTTGGAAGGCTGGGGCTCTACCATTGAGCTACACCCGCGGGTGCATGGGCTAAAGGTACTGGGTCGGTAATCAGAGTGCGAAATCTGGTTTAGACTCCATCCTTGCGCCTCGGGGCGTAGCGTAGTGGCTAGCGCGCCTGCTTTGGGAGCAGGAGATCGGGAGTTCGAATCTCCCCGCCCCGACCAGTTTGTCTCGGTAATCATCACTTCCACCTAGGAGTAATTAGTGAAAAGTTCAGTAGAAGTTCTATCTCCAACACGTGTTCGTCTTGATGTTGAAGTTGCTTATTCTGAGCTCGAATCACATGTCGCTAATGCATATAAAAAGGTTGCATCACAGGTAAACATTCCGGGATTCCGTAAGGGAAAAATTCCTGCATCAATGATCGACCAGCGCGTAGGTCGCGGAACTGTTATTGATGAGGCAATCAACTCAGCTCTCCCAGAGTTCTATGGTCAAGCAGCTCGCGAGCACAAGGTCGCAGTTATCGGACGTCCAGAAGTTGATGTCAAAGAGTTTGTAGATAACGAGAAGCTTGTTTTTGCTGTCGAAGTTGATGTTCGCCCAGAAGTTGTATTGCCAGATTTCTCAAAGATCACAATCGAAGTTGATAATGTAAAAGTTGAAGACTCAGATGTAGATGAGCAGATCGAATCTTTGCGCACACGTTTTGGAACACTTACAACGGTAGAGCGCGAGATCAAGTTGGGTGACTTTGCAACTCTAGATATGACTGCATTTATTGATGGTGCAGAAATTGATGGTGGGCAAGCAAATGACATTTCCTACGAAGTTGGTTCAGACAAGATGATTCCTGGTCTTGATGAGATTTTGGTAGGCATGAAGACCGGCGATGTGAAGCAGTTTGAAACTGAACTTGTTGGACAGCAAGAGGGCGAAAAGGGCGAAGTTAAGGCAACCGTTAAGGCTGTTAAAGAGCGCGAGCTTCCACCAGTAGATGATGCCTTCGCAAAGCTTGCATCCGAATTCGACACACTTGCTGAATTAAAGGCTGACTTTGTTGTTCGTCTAGAGCGAGTAAAGAAGATGGAACAGGGTGCACAAGCACGCGACCGACTGGTTGAAAAGTTGCTGGCAGACAATGAGATTCCTGTTCCAGATAATTTGGTCGAACTTGAGGTTAATGATCACCTCGAGGGCGAAGGTCGCATGGAAGATGCAGAACACCGCGCTGAAGTTGATGGCCAGGTTCGCTCTTCACTGAAGTCAGATTTCCTACTTGATGCAATCGTTCAGGCAGAAGATGTTCAAATCTCTGAAATTGAATTGACCGAGTATTTGGTTCGCACATCACAGCGTTATGGAATGGCACCACAGCAGTTTGCTGAAGAATTACAGAAGGCTGGACAGATTCAGCAACTCGTTGCCGAGGTAACTCGCGCAAAGGCGCTCGCATCTGTTCTCGGACGCATCACAGTTAAGGATGCATCCGGCAAGGTAATCGATCTCGAGGAGCTGGCACCAAAGCCTGCCAACCCTGCAGATCTAGTCGAAGAGGCATAAAGACCTTCCAACCGCTCCGCCTAGAGCGAACAGAGCACAGTTCACGCATGTAATTCTCGTAATCGGGAAGCATTTAGCCTGCTTAATTGTTAAGGTCACTACAGGTAAAAATACAGGAGGCAATTGACGTGGATACAGAAAGCAAGATGAAGGACCAGATTTACAACCGCCTGCTTGAAGAGCGAATTGTTTTCTTGTCAGGTGAAGTCCGCGATGACATGGCCAACATGGTCTGTGCTCAGCTGCTTCTACTTTCTTCACTAGATACAAAGAAAGATATTTTCTTGTACGTCAATTCACCTGGTGGTTCCGTAACTGCTGGAATGGCTATCTACGACACCATGGAGTTAATTCCAAATGATGTTGCAACTGTTACTTTCGGAATGGCTGCATCTATGGGCCAGTTCCTTTTGACATCAGGAACCAAGGGAAAGCGTTATGCAACTAAGAGCTCTCGAATTTTGATGCACCAGCCACTTGGTGGAATTGGTGGAACGGCAATTGATATTCGTATTCAGGCAGAACAGATGGCTATTACTAAGCAAACCTTGTCTGAACTCAATGCTTTGCACACCGGTCAGTCACTAGAAAAGATTCTTGCAGACTCTGACCGCGACAACTGGTTTAACGCAGAAGATGCCAAGGATTACGGCTTTGTTGATCATGTCGTTACTTCATTGGGACAAATCACGGGAGGAAAAGCGTAATGAAAAACATTCAAGAGATTACTTCACGCTACGTTCTTCCAACTGTTGAAGAAAAAACTGCGTACGGATACAAGCGTCAAGATCCATACACAAAGCTATTTGAAGAGCGCATTATTTTCCTAGGTCAGCCAATTGATGACACCGTTGCAAACGATGTTATGGCACAGCTTTTGACTCTGGAATCTATGGATCCAGACCGCGACATCATGATTTACATCAACTCACCTGGTGGATCATTTACTGCGCTAACAGCGATTTATGACACCATGCAGTTTGTACGCCCAGACATCAGCACAATTTGCTTGGGTCAAGCAGCATCTGCTGCAGCGGTAATTCTTGCTGGCGGTGCAAAGGGTAAGCGCTACGCACTAGAGCACTCACGTATTTTGATTCACCAACCTTCATCAGAAGGTGGCGGACAAGCCTCGGATATTGAAATCCAAGCTCGTGAAATCGATCGAATCACCCGTCTACAGGAAGACCTATTGTCACGCCATGTAGTCAAGACATCTGAAGAGATTCGCAAAGATATCGAGCGAGACAAGATTCTTACAGCAAACGAAGCTGTCGAATACGGAATCATCGATCAAGTTCTTGCATCACGTAAGGCCAAGAAGTAATAACTTCTAACTTTTAGTGAAACTATTTGAGCCGGGCTCCCTTTGGTCTTACAAGGGGTACCGGCTCTTTTGGTTTTCTAACGCAATCTTTGTTTTAGGTGCATCCGCTTTTCCCATCGCACTCGCAGTAACTGTTCTTGATGCAGGTGGTACGGCAAGTTCATTAGGTCTAATTCTAGGAGCACGAGTTTTATCTGGAGTTGTATTCGCACCATTTGCAGGAGTCTGGGCGGATCGATTACCCCGTCGAAATGTAATGATCGGTGCAGACTTATTTAGATCTGCAGTCGTTATTGCAATGGTTTTTGTCTCAGCACCGTCCATGCCACATTACCTTTTAGGCCTTGCTGTTTTTCTCATGGGTGTTGGTGATGCATTTGGCGCAGCTGCAGCCGGAGCAATCATTCCAAGCCTGGTTCCTGATGAAAAACTGCCTGCTGCAAATGTTGCACGCAACATCATGACTAAAGGTTCAACAATCGTAGGCCCAGGAATTGGAGGAGCTGCGGTCTTTTTCGTAGGTGGCAGATTTACCTTTATTTTCACTGCTTTTGCTTTTGCTCTAGGTACATACTTCTTATTTAAAATTCAGGAAGATATCAACGGTAAAGAGCGCGATCGTGAGCCATTCTTAACAGAATTACGCGAAGGTCTTCGCACTGTGCGCGATATTCCATGGATCGGTGCAATGATCGCAATGGCATCACTTCAGCTTATGGTTGTGATCGCTGCAGAGGTTGTTTTGCTACCGGTGATAACCAGGCGAGAGTTTGATTCCAATACACCTTTTGCATTAGCGGCAGCAGCTTTTTCATTAGGCTCAATCATCTCAGCAGTTCTTTGTGTGAAGATTAAGGTCAAGCACGAAGGTTATGTTTCTATCTTTGTCTGGATGTTTATCATTATCGCGCCACTATCTTTAGCTTTTCCAGTTTCAGGGACATTTGTTGTCCTTGCTTATTTGTTTGCAGGATTTTCAGTTGGACCATGGGAAGCGTGGTGGTCATCTGCTGTACAACGTGAAGTTCCACCACATCTGCAAGGTCGAGTCTTTTCAATCGATCACATGGGTTCAGCCGGTCTCATGCCGATTGGTATGGCTCTAATCGGCCCCGCTGTTGCACTATTTGGTGAGAAGGAGTTGTTGATAGGCGCATCGGTTTTCCATGTTCTTATTGGATTAGCAATCCTTCGAGTCCCTGGCGTTAAGGATATGAAGATGCCAAAGAAAGAAATCGAACCGGATTATTCTCACGGCGAACAGAAGTAAGCGTAAAAACCCCAGCGTAAATCCGCTGCAGAATCTAAACTTGGGCCATGACAAGAATCGGTGAAACAAGCGATCTTCTAAAGTGTTCCTTCTGCGGCAAGACCCAGAAGCAGGTGAAGAAGCTCATCGCCGGTCCTGGCGTTTATATCTGTGATGAATGTATTGAACTCTGTAACGAGATCATTGTTGAAGAGCTCAGTGAGGCAAACTCGCTCGGGTTAGCAGAACTTCCAAAGCCACAAGCAATCTTCGAGTTTCTAGATCAGTATGTAATTGGTCAAGATCGCGCAAAGAAATCTCTTTCTGTCGCTGTCTACAACCATTATAAGCGTGTACAAAGCGGCGACAGTGGTCGCGAAGATTCAATTGAATTAGCTAAGTCAAACATTTTGATGCTCGGACCAACAGGTTGCGGTAAGACTCTTATGGCGCAAACTTTGGCTCGCATGCTTAACGTTCCATTTGCAATTGCAGATGCAACAGCATTAACAGAAGCAGGTTATGTTGGTGAAGATGTTGAAAACATCTTGCTCAAGCTTTTGCAGGCAGCAGATTACGATGTGAAGAAAGCTGAAACCGGAATTATCTACATTGATGAAATCGATAAGGTCGCTCGCAAGTCTGAAAATCCATCAATTACTCGAGATGTATCAGGTGAAGGTGTTCAGCAAGCGCTATTGAAGATTCTTGAAGGAACTGTTGCATCAGTACCACCACAGGGTGGACGCAAGCACCCCCATCAAGAATTCATCCAAATTGATACAACAAATGTTTTGTTCATCGTGGGTGGCGCCTTTGCTGGTCTTGAAAAGATCATCGAATCACGCGTTGGTAAATCAGGTGTTGGCTTTAACGCAACCCTGCAAAATGCTGCAGACAAGAATCGCAAAGATATCTTTGCCGATGTAATGCCAGAAGATCTCTTAAAGTTTGGAATGATTCCAGAATTCATCGGACGTCTTCCAGTTCTTACAAGTGTTGAAAACCTTGATAAGCCAGCCTTAATGCAGATTCTGACTGAGCCAAAGAATGCTTTGGTAAAGCAGTATCAGCGCTTATTTGATCTAGATCATGTACAGCTCGAATTTGATGCTGAAGCACTTGATGCAATCGCAGATCTTGCTCAGGAACGCGGCACAGGCGCACGTGGACTTCGCGCAATCATGGAATCTGTCTTGTTAACCGTTATGTATGACGTTCCAAGCCGTACTGATGTCGAAAAGGTGATCATCACCAAGGAGTGCATCACATCTGGGGGAGCACCAACTTTGATTAATCACACAGGGCCAAAACGCTCACGCGGACAAAAAGGTCAAGAGGAGAAGAGCGCATAATCTAGACTGCGCACTATGTCTTCTAGCCGCGAATTAGCCTCAACATTTTCTCCTCAGGAGATCGAGGCGCCGCTGTACCAAAAGTGGATTGACTCTGGATATTTCACCGCTGATGCAACTTCAAACAAAGAAGCATTTTCAATTGTTTTGCCTCCTCCCAATGTGACAGGTGTATTGCACATTGGTCACGCGCTAGATCAAACTTTGCAAGATTGCTTATCTCGCATGAAGCGCATGCAAGGTTTTGAAGTTCTTTGGTTACCCGGAATGGATCATGCTGGAATTGCGACGCAGAACGTTGTTGAAAAGCAGCTAGCAGCGACAGGTCAATCACGTCACGATTTAGGTCGCGAAGAGTTTGTGAAAAAAGTTTGGGAATGGAAAGAGGAATCAGGCGGTGCGATTCTTGAACAGATGAAGCGTTTGGGTTCATCTGTCGACTGGTCCAGAGAACGCTTCACTATGGATGAAGGTATGTCCAAAGCAGTAGTAACAATTTTCAAGCGCATGTATGACGCAGGTTTGATTTATCGCGCAGAACGAATCATTAACTGGTGCCCACGATGTTTAACGGCATTGTCTGATATTGAAGTAGAGCACAGCGATGATGCAGGTGAATTAGTTTCGATTCGTTACGGCGAAGGCGACAACGCGATTGTTGTTGCAACAACTCGCGCCGAAACAATGTTGGGCGATACCGCTGTTGCAGTTAATCCAGATGATGAGCGTTACTCACACATGATTGGAAAGACAGTAAAGGTTCCATTGATTAATCGTGAGATCCCAATCGTTGCTGATCAGCATGTTGATCCAGCATTTGGAACAGGTGCCGTAAAGGTAACTCCGGCACATGATGTCAATGACTTTGAAATTGGTCTGCGGCACAACCTTCCAAATATCGTCATCTTGGATGCCGACGCAAAGGTAGTTAACACAAACAGCGCATTTGATGGTCTTGATCGTTTCGATGCACGTAAGGCTGTTGTTGAAGCTCTTCGCGCCGAAGGTCGAATCGTTGCTGAAAAACGACCTTACATGCACGCGGTTGGTCACTGTTCTCGTTGCGATACAACTGTCGAACCACGTTTATCAAAGCAATGGTTTGTAAAAGTTGAACCAATGGCAAAAGCATCTGCTGATGCAGTTCGAAGCGGTGCGGTAAAGATTGAACCCGAAGCACTTGCTCCTCGTTACTTTGAATGGGTCGACAATATGTACGACTGGTGTATTTCACGTCAGTTGTGGTGGGGTCACAGAATTCCAGTTTGGTATGGACCAAATGGTGAAGTTCAAGTTGTTGGCCCTGATGAAACAGCACCTGCCGGTTGGACACAAGATTTAGATGTTCTAGATACATGGTTCTCATCAGGTCAGTGGGCGTTTTCAACCTTTGGTTGGCCAGAAAAGTCTGCTGATTTAGCCAAGTTCTATCCAACATCAGTTCTGGTAACTGGGTATGACATCTTGTTCTTCTGGGTTGTTCGCATGATGATGATGTCAACATTTGCAATGGATGGTGTTCCACCATTTAAAACAATCATGCTGCACGGTTTAGTTCGTGATCAATTTGGCAAGAAGATGTCCAAGAGCCGCGGAAATGTTATTGATCCACTTGAATTCATGGACAAGTACGGCGCTGACGCGCTTCGCTTCACATTAGCTCGTGGTGCAAATCCAGGAACCGATCAGGCACTTGCCGAAGATTGGATTGGCGGATCACGTAACTTTGCAACAAAGCTCTGGAACGCAACTCGCTTTGCAATGATGAATGGTGCAACTGTTTCCGGAGACTTACCGGCAGTTGATTCACTGAATGCAATTGATAAGTGGATCCTTAGCCGCTTGTCTGAAACGATTTCAGAAGCAACTGATCTGCTTGAAAAATACGAATTCGCACGTGCATGCGAGTTGATGTACCACTTTGCTTGGGATGACCTATGTGACTGGTACTTAGAGCTATCAAAAGAGGGCTTTGCATCTGGAAACGCTGAAGGTAGCAAGCGGGTACTTGGTCATGTTTTAGATCAACTCTTCCGTTTAATGCACCCAGTGATGCCATTTATCACTGAGCAAATGTGGACCACGCTTACCGGGGGAGAATCCCTTGTCGTTGCACAGTGGCCAGTTGCTAACGCTGCTCACGTAGATAAGAAGGCCGAAGTCCTCATTGGTCAGCTACAAGAAATCATTACCGAAGTACGCCGCTTTAGAAACGACCAAGGTATAAAGACTTCACTGAAGATTCCGGGTCGCATCGTGGCAACAGGTGATATTGCCAAGTACGCATCAGCGGTTGCTTTTGTTGTTCGCATGGAACTTGGTGACATCACACCTAGTGCTCGTTGCGAAGCTGCAGGTGTCACAATTGAATTTGATCTAACTGGATCAATCGATGTTGTTGCAGAGCGCGCACGTCTTGAAAAGGATTTAGCAACTGCAGGCAAGGACAAGCAGACCGCCGAAGTAAAACTGAACAACCAAGGCTTTATGGCTAAAGCTCCTGAAGATGTCGTTGTTGAAATTCGCGAACGTCTAGCGAAGACGACAGCTGATATCGAAAGAATCACCGCAGCGCTTGCAGCATTGCCACAAGCATGATGATTTCACCAGATGATCAAGAGCGTGTAGACGCAATCGAACAGGCTTTGCTTGCGCGTTGGCCTGAAACTCGTATTGCTCCAAGCACCGAACGCATCGCAGCTCTAGTAGACATCTTGGGTTCACCTCAGCTGACATATCCAACAATTCATATTGGTGGAACCAATGGCAAGACAACAACTAGTCGTATGGTTGATGCATTGTTGTTTGCACATGGATTACGTACGGGACGCTTTACTAGTCCACATCTAGAAACTTATCGCGAACGTATTTCGATTAATGGCGAACCAATTGATCCCAAAGAATTAATCTTTTCTTACAACGATATTGCAGCGTATCTAGATCTAATGGATTCAAAGTTTGAACACCCGATTTCATTTTTCGAAGCGGTAACCGCGTTAGCTTTTGCAGCATTTGCCGAACATCCAGTTGATGTAGGTGTCATCGAAGTTGGTATGGGCGGACAATGGGATGCAACAAATGTTGTCGATGCCGATGTTTCCGTAATCATGCCTATCGGCTTTGATCACATGGAATACCTGGGCCATACCTTGCATGAAATAGCCACAACTAAGGCCGGAATCATTAAAGAAGGCGGTTTTGTTGTGCTTGCACAGCAAGAGCCAGAAGCGGCAAAAGAGTTGATTCGCAAAGCTGCCGAAGTTGGCGCCGATGTAGTTCGAGAAGGTGTTGAATTCTCTGTTCTTTCTCGCGCTGTAGCTGTCGGTGGTCAGCTACTTACAATTCAGGGAATTCACGAGACGTACGACGAGATTTTCTTGCCATTACATGGTCGCCATCAAGCAGCAAATGCTGCCGCGGCATTAGTAGCGGTCGAAGCTTTCTTTGGCGATCAACCGCTAGATATTGATGCGGTTCGTGCAGGCTTTGCTGCAGTTACATCTCCTGGTCGCTGCGAAGTTGTACATCGCGATCCAACAGTAATTTTAGATGCCGCCCATAATCCACATGGAGCTAAGGCGTTGGCTGATACATTGCTGAATGAATTCAATTTTGACGAAATAATCGCTGTCGTTGGCGTCTTTGGGGATAAAGATGCGACAGGGATTTTCCAAGAATTAGAACCAATTGTTGATCATGTGATCGTGACGCAAAGTTCTTCAACGCGTGCAATGCCGGCATCTGAACTAGAAAAAATCGCTTCATCAGTTTTCGGTTCAGATCGCGTATTTGTGGTTTCAGATTTAAACTCAGCACTAGATAAAGCTGTTGCCGATTCAATTCGACCACTTAGCGAAGACACAGTTGGAATACTTGTCACTGGTTCAGTTGTCACAGTTGGTGAAGCACGCACTTACTTGAGAAAGAAGTTTGCACAATGAAGGTACTTGGAGCATCTGTCTTAGTTGCTGAGAGCATGACTTTGGGTTTTGCGATTTTGATTGCGATGAAAGATCAATCTCAGGCAGCAATTATTTATGGTTGCGTTGTTTCCTTCTTGCTATTTGCTGCAGCTGGCCTTTTGCGGCTGCCAGGTGGATTTGTCTTCGGATCTCTGATGCAGGTAGCGATGATCGCTTTTGGATTTGTCGAGCCATCCTTCTTCATTATTGGGGTGGTTTTGATTGGTCTCTGGGTGGCGGCCATCATCGTGGGCCGTAAGGGTGAGGCCGCTCGCGCTGCCTTGCTGGCTGCAGCGCCTAAAAAACCCTAATAGACTAGGCAAGTGAGCACAGAGAAAACACTTATCCTGGTTAAGCCTGATGGCGTACGCCGCGGATTAGTCGGTGAAGTTATTTCCCGAATTGAAACTAAAGGTTATGCAATCGACGCAGTGCGTATGTTGCAAGCAGACACAGCGCTACTTGAAAAGCATTACGCCGAACATGTTGGAAAACCATTTTATGAGCCACTTGTTGAGTTCATGATGTCAGGACCAATTGTTGCGATCGTTGCATCTGGAAATCGTGTTATCGAAGGATTCCGTTCATTAGCGGGAGCAACAGATCCAACCGTTGCTGCACCCGGAACTATTCGCGGAGATCTGGCTCGTGACCAAGGAACCAAAGTTATGCAAAACCTAGTTCACGGATCAGATTCACCAGAATCAGCAGCCCGTGAAATCCAGATTTTCTTTCCACATTAATTCATTCCCCAAGAACAAAAAGCACAAGGAGTAAAGATGTCACAAGGAAGCAGAATGTCATTCATCGGTCGCGAT
>JBIIZR010000057.1:0-4587 GCA_044346185.1 Candidatus Planktophila sp. | reverse complement strand
CATGTACGCGGACCTTTGACACATTTCTCCTGTCTTGGCCCGCATTTCTCAAATGCAAGCCTTAGTTGAACGACCTCATAGTTCTAACGAGCTCATTTGAGTTTCATAACTTTCATATCCATTCGTTGATAGTTAGTACTGCTGTAGAAATTTCAGAAGTTCCGATACATCGATCGCTTGTTCTTGCGCCTTATTTGTTTTAAAGGCGTAAACAAAAGCGTTTCGAGCTATCGCAACTTCTGCACACTTCTTGTGGAGCCAAGCGCCTCGACCTGCTGCGCCACCCTTGAGATCTGGAATTACTTTTCCATCAACCAAGACCACACGAATTAATGCTGAAGGATTTGCCCGCTTGCGGCAGCTGATGCAGCTACGTACAGGAAGGGATGAATCCAACTGGCTCATGGTATCCAATGACTCCTCTTGGTTCCTAATCAGGCTCAGAATTAATGCGCTGCGTCTTCAGCAGGTGTCAGGACCGTGTCTGGGTGGATGTCGATACGCCAGCCGGTTAATCGAGCGGCCAAACGAGCATTTTGGCCATCTTTTCCAATAGCCAAGGAAAGTTGGTAATCAGGAACTGTCACCTTTGCACTTCGTGTTGCAAGATCAGTAATTTCAACTTTGCTCACCTTTGCCGGTGCTAATGCTGCAGCTACAAACTCTGCTGGATCTTCAGACCAATCAACGATATCTATTTTCTCACCATGAAGTTCATCCATGACTGCGCGTGCACGAGATCCCATTGGACCAATCAGCGAACCTTTAGGGCTAACTCCTGCGCGATGGCTTTTGACTGCAAGTTTTGTGCGGTGTCCGGCTTCTCGAGCAACTGCCATGATTTCGACAATTCGATCATTAATTTCTGGAACTTCAAATGCAAACAATTGTTTGACAAGTGCTGGATGAGAACGAGACAACATAATCTCTGGACCCTTCAAACCTTGCTTTACTTCAACCACAAAACATTTAATTCGATCTCCGTGGTTATAAACCTCGCCCGGAACTTGCTCTTGCGGTGGAATTCGACCTTCGACGCGACCAAGATTGACGTTGATCATCTTTGGATCGCGACCTTGCTGAACTACACCAGAAATCACATCGCCAACTGAAGTTGTGAACTCACCAACAATTTCTGCATCATTGGTTTCACGCATCTTCAACTTAATTATCTGTCTAGCCGTTGATGTCGCCATTCTTGAAAAACCATCTGGTGAATCAACTTCTTCACCAATACGCGTGCCATCTTCACCAAAAATTGGAACAAGAATTGAAATCTCACCGGTTTCGCGATCAAGGTGGGCTCTAGCATGACGCTTTGCTGTATCGGTTTGATTGTAAGCACCCAAGACTGCAACCTCGATGGCATAGATCAATTCTTCTAATGCAATGTCTTTTTCAGTTGTAAGTGCAGCTAAGGCTGACATTTCTACATGCATTAGATCTCATCCTTACGGTTGAATTCGATCTCTACATTTGCTTTCTTGATGTCTGCAAAGGCGACTTCATGGGTCTTCATGCGACCTTTTATATTTTCAATCAAGATTGCGCGATTGTCATCAAACTCGGTTAGTCGTCCTGAAACTTCAGCCCCATCATTTAAAGTGACTTTTACAATTCGAGTTAAGTTCTTGGTCCAGTGGCGAGGCAAAGTCAGTGGACGTTCAATTCCCGGAGATGTTACTTCTAAGGTAAATGCCTCAGTAAGAAGCGGCGAATCATCCAGAATTGCAGAAATCTCGCGGCTCACCACCGTTACTTCATCAAGACTTAAAGGCTTTAACCCATCAACCATGCAGGTAACAATTCGGTGATTTCCGGGATTACTTGTGAAAACATCTTCTAGAAAGAAGCCTGCGTTTTCCACAGCAGGGCGAATCAAATCGGCAATTGAATCCTTAAGGGCCATCGATCTCTTCTTTCTATTAAGTTGTGGCATAAGTGTAACGCAAGAAATTAGAAGGTATCAATTCCTACCTTGATTATGAGCGCCACAGTAACGATTAGGAACACTTTGCGGACCAAGGTAGAGCCACCCTTTATAGCAAGTCGTGAGCCTAAAATTGCCCCCGAAATATTGGCAACACCCATAATGATTCCTACTTGCCAGATAACTGCGCCGTTGAATCCAAAAATCATTATTGCGCCCACATTTGTTGCAACATTGACTACCTTGGCAATGGCGCTAGCTGTAATAAATGCGTAGCCCAAAGATACAACCAGGATCAACATCAGGAAAGAACCGGTACCAGGACCGAAGATTCCATCATAGAAACCGATAATCACGCCCGCTAATGCTGCGATCTGAATTCTTTGCTTTGGTAAGTAGCGAAGATTTTCATATTTTCCTAAATCTGGTTTAAACCAGGTATAGATCGCCACAATAATCAATAGCACCAACACCATGGGACGCATGCTGCTCGTAGGAATTTTGGAAGCCAGAACTGCGCCGCCGGCAGAACCAAGAAATGCAGGTATTCCCATTCCCAGTAATATCTTGGGATCGGGTTTGATCTGCTTTCGATACAGCGCAGCAGCAGTTGTTGTGCCAAAAACTGCCGATAGTTTATTAGTACCTAAGACTTCTGCGGTTCCAGATTTAGGTAAACCGATGAGCAGCGCAGGTAACTGGATTAATCCCCCGCCGCCTGCGATCGAATCAACAAAGCCGGCAAAAAATGATGCCGCCAAGAGAAAAAGTGCTGTGGCAAGAGTTAATTCGTAAAACACAATTACTTCAGAAGTTCAGCAATGGCCGCAACGGCAGAAGAAATTGCAACTTCCTTCTTATCTCCGCTCTTACGAACTCGAACTTCTACATTGCCTTCAGCTAAAGCTTTACCCACAACTACAATGATTGGATTTCCGATGAGTTCGGCATCCTTGAACTTCACGCCTGGGCTTGCATCTCGTCGGTCATCCAACATAACTGAAATACCTTGCGCTTCTAGATCAGTCCCAAGCTTTAGTGCAGTATCAAATAGCAGATCATCCTTGCCAGCCGCAACGATATGTACCTTCGCTGGTGCAAGCTCTGCTGGCCAGTTAAGTCCGATCTCATCATGTGTTTGCTCGGCAATCGCTGCAACCGCACGTGTCACACCGATTCCGTAAGAACCCATCGTGACGATTTGAGACTTGCCGTTTTGATCCAAGACAGTCAGATTAAGTGCTTCTGCGTACTTGCGGCCTAATTGGAAGATATGGCCAATTTCAATCGCGCGATCAATAACTACTGGGGTTGCACACTCTGGGCACGAATCTCCAGCACGGACTTCTGCGGCTTCGACATAAGCATCAGGTGTGAAGTCACGCCCATTAACTACATTTCTTGCGTGACGATCCTTTTCGTTTGCACCAGTTACCCATGAAGTGCCTGGGGCAATATGTGGATCGGCATACACCGTAATTCCAGATTTCTTTGCATCTTGTGGTCCGATGTAACCCTTAACAAGTGAAGGAAATTTTGCAAAATCTGCATCTTCGAAAACTCGCAGTTCATGAATCCCGCCAAGATTTTCTTGGAAACGTTTCAGATCTACCTCTCGATCACCTGGTACTAAGACACAGACCGCTTTTCCATCAGCCATTAACATGACGTTTTTCAATGTTTGTGAGCCTGTATATCCCCCGCCGAACTTTGAATTCAATAGTTCAACAAGGGTGTCGATCGTTGGTGTGTTTGGCGAATCAAATGCTTCGAGCGCAGGCACCTTAGAAGAATCTTGAGCATCTACCTTTGTAACCATCGCTTCAACATTTGCGGCAAAACCACACTGTGGACATAAGACATAGGTGTCTTCGCCAGTTGTGCATGGTGCTAAGAACTCTTCAGATTTAGAACCACCCATTGCACCCGATACAGCCTTAACAATGTTGTACTTCATTCCGAGACGATCAAAAGTTTTTACATAAGCGTCGCGATGCTTTTGGTATGAAACTTCTAAACCGGCATCATCTAGATCAAATGAGTACGAATCTTTCATGACAAACTCACGGCCACGAATGATTCCGCTGCGTGGTCGAGCTTCATCGCGGAACTTTGTCTGGATTTGATAAATACTTAATGGAAGATCCTTGTACGATGAATATTCACCCTTAACCATCAGCGTAAACATTTCCTCGTGAGTTGGACCTAGTAAGTAGTCTCCGCCTTTGCGATCCTGCAAACGAAATAGTGAAGGCCCATACTCTTCCCAACGATTAGTTGTTTCATAGGCTTCACGGGGTAAAAGCGCAGGGAAATTAACTTCTTGAAAGCCCGCTTTGTCCATTTCTTCGCGAATCACACCTTCGACGTTGCGAAGTGTGATGACACCCAATGGAAGCCATGAGTAAATACCAGCAGCGATTCGGCGGACATAACCTGCTCGTACTAATAACTTGTGGCTTGCGACCTCGGCATCTGCTGGATCATCGCGAAGCGTACGCAAAAATAGCGTAGACATTTTCAACATGGAGCAAGCCTATCGAACATCAACTGAAGGTTGCCCTGAAGCAACTCCGGCGGCTTCCATTTCTTCAGCTAAACGCATCGCTTCTTCGATAAGTGTTTCAACAATTTGTGCTTCAGGCACAGTCTTAATG
>JBIIZR010000056.1:0-4703 GCA_044346185.1 Candidatus Planktophila sp. | reverse complement strand
GTGTTGTCATGGGTAAAGTCTAAGCCATCATTTCCTACTCGCGAGTCCAGTGGTTAGGCTTAGAGGATGAATTCAAGGTTACGAGATAGCGCACCTTTGCTGGATGCTTATCTGTCATATTTTGAAACCCAGCGCACAGCTTTCACAATTCCAGGTCACAAACAGAAAGCACATCGCCTCGATGAGGGGTTAGGCGTGGTAGTTGATTCAGATACTCCACTCTATGGCGGGCTTGATGAGATAAAACTTACTGAAGGAACCCTTAAGAAAGCAGAAGAGTTAGCAGCCTCACTGTGGGGTGCGGATTATGCGCGTTTTTCAACTGGTGGATCAACACATGCTAATCAAGCAATCATTTTGGCTTTGGGAAAACCAGGTGACAAGGTTGCAATCACCCGGACCGCTCACAGATCAGTTTTGAGTGCACTTGTTCTGACAGGTTTAGAACCAATCTGGTTAACACCTGATATCGATGAAGCAACCGGTGTTCCAACTGGAATTCCGGTTTCAGAGCTTGAAAGAGTTTTGGATCAAAAACCAATTGCATTATTGCTAACTGAGCCTGGATATCTTGGAACAATTTCAGAATTACCTGCGCTAATTTCTAAAGCACACGAGCATTCAATTCCTGTAATTGTTGATGCTGCCTGGGGCGCGCACTTTGGATTTAATTCACGGATTCCACAGCATGTATTGCAACTTGGAGCAGATGCTCTGATCACAAGTGTTCACAAAGCACTTCCTGGTTACAGCGCATCAGCCTTATTGCTGGCCCAGGGAAGATTGCTAAACCTGGCCCGTATCGAGCAAAGTTTTGAAACAACACATACAACTTCACCCGCAGGCGCACCGCTTGCATCTATCGATGGCTGTCGCGCATTACTTGAATCCCGGGGAGATCAGTTAACCGGTGATTTATTGAAATACGTTAATGATTTCAAGAGCCAAGTGCAGTCTCATTTTGATGAGCAAATCTTTCTCAACAGTGACAACTTTGCGGCCGGTCGCTTTGATCCAGTCAAAATTGTCTTGCGAACCAATGTCCTTGGTGTTTCAGGAGTCGATGTTGAAAAGGAACTTCAAAAGGTAAATATCCGCGTCGAGATGGCTGATCGAGACACAATCGTTTTTCTTGCAACCCTTGCCGACAATGCTAATGATTTTTCAGTTCTATCAGATGCTTTGGTGCCAATTCTTAAATCACTTAAAAATGCGCCCCGCCCAACTCAAACATCCCTAAGTTGGTCCATCGTTCCAACCGTGGCAGTATCGATGCGAGATGCTTACTTTGCAGATACGGAAGTTGTCTCTGCTGAAAAAGCCATCGGGCGAGTAAGCGCCGATTTGATTGCACCGTATCCCCCAGGTGTTGCAGTTGTTGCACCTGGTGAAGTTCTTACTGAAGCTATTGTTTCGGGGTTATCAGCAACACAAAGAGCTGGAGTACGAATTGCATATGCAAGCGATCCAACCCTGGCGACCTATCGCGTTACAAAATAGTTTTTAGTGCAGGTGCGCTTGTTCATTTAAAGTTCGTAAGGCGCGCAAACCATCACTTGGCCAGATGCTGACCGTTGTGATTGAACATGGTGAAACATCAATGTGAAAAATAGATTCTGCTGGAGCCCCAACAACAACCTTCGCCGCAGATTTAATGGTGCCGTTGTGGGTCACAACTGCGACCCGCTGCCCCGGATACTCGGCAGCGATCTGGTTCAGCGCGGCATCAATGCGGAGCGCGACGTTGTCATATGACTCTCCTTGCGGTGGAGCAAAACCTGTTGAGGAAATCCATGCGTGATAATCGGCCGGATACTTTTCTTTTACTTCGTCAATTGAAAGTCCATCCCAGATTCCAAATGAACATTCGATCCAGGCTTCTTCAAAAACAATTGGTAATCCTGTTTTTCTAGAAAGCGCTTCTGCTGTCTGCGCAGTGCGCTTAAGGGGCGAAGCAATAATGACTTCGGGGTTTAGTTTTGCAACCGCTGTAGCAACTTTTTCTGCCTGCTCTAAACCAATGTGGGTTAACTCAGGGTTTAAGGGGCCATCTCCTGAAAACTTCTTAAACGGGGTCAAAATTGTTTCGCCGTGACGAATTAAAAAGATGGTGGTTGCTTTTTCTTGTGAGAGTAAGCGCTCCGTAAGGTAATTCTGCTGAACCTGCACAACTTCGCCACCACCAGATTGCTGATCTAACGCCTTATTTGCAAGGCGATCGGCGTGCGAATTTTCATCACGTGGAATCCAAGAGTAGGTAACCAAAGATGGACTGTGTGCAGAGCGAGCAGATTGGGCAAGAACGCGCATATCTGCATGCTTGATCTGCCAACGCCCAGACATTTGCTCGACAACAAGTTTGCTATCCATTTTCACTTCAATAGTTGCTGTTGAATCAATCTGATTAATGGCGGTTAAACCAGCGATTAATCCACTGTATTCAGCAACATTATTTGTTGCCACACCAATAAAGTCATACAGCTCGGCAACAATCTTTCCATTTTCTGTAATTACTGAGCCATAACCGGCTGGACCAGGGTTACCTCTAGATCCACCATCGGCTGTTAATAGAAAATGCCGTGCCACTTAAACCCCGCGAACCAAGATGCAACGGCACTCTTCGCAGCGAACAACTTCATCGTCGGCTAAATCTGACATTCGCTTTAACTCGACGGCGTTGACCGAAAGGTTGCAGCCCATGCATGAACCAGCAGAGAGCGCTGCTGCTCCTGCGCCACCAGTTGTTTCTCTAATTTTTTCGTAAAGATCAACGAAGGATTTTTCAATTCCCTGAACTGTTTCGGCTCGATCTTTTGCAATCGCATCCAAATCACTGTGAATAACGGTCAGGGCGTTTTCTTTGCGAATTTCAAGATCTGCAATTACTGCGGTGTGTTCTGCTTCTTCTGCCTTAAGGCTGGTGATGCGCTCATTGATCGCATCCACCCGCATCATGATTTCAAGTTCGACTTCTTCAAGCTCAGCCCGTCGAGCACCAAGAGTTCCGACTTCATGCTGTAGCTGTTCTAGTTCTTTAGGAGTCGCAGATCCACCAATTAGTCGTGCTTCATCACGAGTAATGCGAGAAACGATTTGCTCCACATCGCCTTCGGCACGAAGTAACTCGCGCTTTACATCGCTTAGCTCGGTTTCGGCAGCGATGCGAAGATCGCGGGCATTATTTGACTTGATTGTGCTGCTTGCTAAATCGGCAAGTTCAGGAAGGTTGGCAGCCTTGTGGCGCAAAGAATTAGTTTGTTGATCAAATCGTGCAATATCTAAAATCGAACGCTGGTCGCTTGGGGATGCCTTCATGCGAACAGTGTATCTCCGTATTTTAGGAAGATTGCCATAATGATAGAAACAAAGGCTCCCGTGTAGATAACGCGACCCCAACCTTTATCCAGAAATGCAACAATCTTTTCTTGACGTTCTGGGGCAAAATTCCAAGAATTTTCTAGTAAGACAACTCGAGTAATTGTTGCAAATACTGTGATTGTTGATCCAGTAACCAAGAGGCACCAAGGGCAGAGCGCATTGATAACAAAAAATGATTGCGACAACAGCCAGAGGGCAAAAACTAAACCAAGTCCATATACAACATGAGCAACGCGCATAAACCAACGTGGAAAGGCGACAAGTCCAAGACCTGCAATCGCAACAGTGATGACAACGGGTTCAGTCATTAATCCGATAAATGAATTTGGGAAACCTAAAAGTTGTGATTGCCAAGAACTTGCAACTTTTCCACACGACAAAACGGCGTTGATATTGCAAGACAGTGGGTCCGACGGTGAAGCGGCAATCTTGATCGCATCGATTGAAAGAACAAGTGATGCGTAAAGGCTAAGAAATGAGGAGACCAGCATCGCAATATAAGTCTTGCGATAAGCCCGCAAACGCTCGATAGTTCCAGTCTCAGACACGTGCAAAGTTTACCGTCTTTCTTGATTACTGCTTCCCAGCTCTTCATCTGTAATGTGAAAGATTTCGAGCCTGATACCGTTTTCTCATGGCGACCCTACAAGAACTTCTGAACTCGCCCAATCAATCAGTGCGTCTCAAGGCCGCTCTGGCGGCAGGCACTTATCCAAATCCTGATCAGATTGAAATTCTTATTTCCCAGTGCGCTAACGAGTCAGACTTTTTCGTCAGAGATACCCTTTCTTGGGCATTGATGAGGCACGATCAAAAATCTGTTGTAGAGCAATTGAAAATTGAGTTGAAATCTGAAAATCCGCAAGCTCGAAGTCAGGCACTTCATACCCTTTCAAAAATTGGTGACAAGGAAAACTACGAACTTATAACTCGAGACTTACTCTTGGATCCAGATGACTTTGTTGCATCAACTGCCTGGAGGTCTGCATCTGTCCTTGTTCCTGATAAAGACAAGCAAGCATTAGTTGAACTATTGATTTCTCAATTAGGTCGAGGCGATTCTGATATCCAATTTGGTCTGACTCGGTTTCTCTGCGCTATCGGCCAACCAATAGTCGCTCCGCTGACTCAAGCAGCGCAATCGCCAGACGAAATTTTTCGCACACACGCTGAATTCACATTAATTCGTTATCAGGAAATGGAGTTAGAGAAAGTCAAAAAGAAGTAAACGTGGGCGGTGAGGGTTTCGAACCCCCGACATTCTCGGTGTAAACGAGACGCTCTACCACTGAGCTAACCACCCGGTATTGCAGACCCAAATCTTA
>JBIIZR010000055.1:0-4811 GCA_044346185.1 Candidatus Planktophila sp. | reverse complement strand
TTGACGATCGCATCATCAGTTTCTCCCGCAAGCCCATTTAGAGCTATTTCAATGAAATCAGATGTTGAGATTTCAGCATCGCGGTGCATATCCCAAATAGATGCCCAACACAGAGCGCGAGCAAGTGCATCATCAAACTTACCTAGATGAGTCTTGAGCGTTGCAATTGAGCGATCATCAAAACGCAGTTTTGCATATGATAAATCGCGATCATTGATCAGCAATAGATCTGCAACCTTTTCACCAGCTAGATCTGCAACAACTGTTGCTGCCCCAGCAACATCTAGCTCGACGCTCTTTCGAAGTTGCAATGAATCACCCTTGATGTCGTAAAGACCAACCGCTAATCGGTGCGGACGAAGTTCCTGCGAATCTGCGGGAATCAAAGGTGCCTCTTGCTCGATTGTGATGCTCTTGTAGAGATCGCCTTCAATCTGCAAAGCAGGACGCAAAGTATTTACTCCGGCTGTTTGTAGCCAAGTGTTAACCCAGCTCTCAAGCTTGCGACCGCTAGATGCTTCAAGTTCAACCAATAGATCTTCAAGGGTTGTGTTTCCCCATGCGTGCTTTGCAAAGTATTTCTGAAGTCCTGCAATGAACTGGGGACGACCAACGTGTGCAACTAGTTGGTGCAGAACAGAAGCTCCCTTTGCATAGGTAATTCCATCAAAGTTTGCATTAACTGCTTCCATATCAACCATGTCAGCGATGATTGGATGCGTAGAAACTAACTGATCTTGACGGTAAGCCCAGTTCTTTCGAGCAGAATTGAACTCTGACCACGCACCCTTGAAACGAGTTGCTTCAGATAAAGCTAAATATGAAGACCATTCGGCAAATGATTCGTTAAGCCATAGGTCATCCCACCATGACATGGTGACCATGTCACCAAACCACATATGCGCCATCTCGTGCAGGATTGTGTTTGCACGTGACAGGTATGCCTTATCCGGCATGTGGCTGCGGAATACAAGAACATCTTCGCGGAAAGTAACTGCTCCTGCGTTTTCCATTGCTCCAAAGTTAAAATCAACGACTGCAATTTGGTCATACTTTTCAAATGGGTATGCCAAACCGAAAGTCTTTTCGAAGTATTCAAAACCCTGCTTAGTAATCAAGAAGATATCTTCTGGATCTAGATACTGCATCATTGACTTGCGGCAATAAATTCCCATAGGAATCTCTTTTTGACCCTTGTAAACATCATGAACTGATGAGTAAGGGCCAGCGATTAATGCATCCAGGTAAGTTGCAATGCGGGGAGTTGTCGAGAACTTCCATTCAACAAAATCGCCCTTTACAACCTTTGACTCAACCGGGTTATTAGAAACCGCTTCCCAGTGACCCGGAGTTGTCACGGTCAATGTGAATGTCGCCTTCAGTGCAGGTTGATCAAAACAAGGGAACATGTTGCGAATGTGCGCGGTCTCGCCTTGTGAGTACAGGTAGATCTCTCCATCAGAAGGATCAACTGAACGTTGAAGACCTTCGCCGGACTTTGAATACTCTGCTTCGATCTCGATCACCAATAGATTATCTGCCGCCAAGTTAGTCAGGAAAATGCTTTCGCCATCAAAGTTGCTCGTATCAACGGCAACACCGTTAAGGGTTGCACTGATTACTGAGCGACCAACGGCATCGATAAAGGTTGCATAGCCAGGCTTGTTACAGGTAAACGAAACTTCGGATTTTGAGTAAAAGGTTTCCTCGCCCTTTGTAACATCAAGAGTGACCACATAACTGTTTACGTAAAGATGATCAGCACGCTCTTTAGCTTCGGCGCGGCTCAAATTTAGACCTGGCACTTGGATCTCCTTCTAATTTTATTTGGGCATTCCTGGCATTTTGTAGGTTCATATCCAACCATGACAGAGTTGCCCCATGGAACGCCCTTCGGTACGCAGCTACAGCATCCGCGGTTCCCGAATTACAGATGCCCAACGAACTGCCAAAGATGCCCTGCAGAAGGTGCACGGTATCGAGTTCACGCAAGAACAGATAAACATTTCGGAGATTTTTCCAAATAGCGACAAGGTCATCTTGGAGATCGGCTTTGGCATGGGTGAGGCAACGGCGATCATTGCTAAGAATCACCCCAACAATGGGTACATCGCAGTTGATGTTCATCCACCGGGAATCGGAAAGCTCCTAGCCCGTATTGTTGAAAACGATTTAACTAACCTAAAAGTGATAGAAGAAGATGTTCATGTTGTTTTGCAACACATGATCGCCGATGGATCGCTGGATGGAATCCATCTTTTCTTTCCAGATCCATGGCCAAAGAAGAAACACAATAAGCGCCGAATTGTTAATGAAGGATTCTTAGCGCTAATTCATCCAAAGATTAAAAAAGGTGGATTCATTCATATTGCAACTGACTGGGTTCCATACGCGGTAAGCATTCAGGAAGTCTTTGCGGGTTCAACCTTGTTTACTGGAGGAGTCATCGATAAACCCGAGTGGCGACCAGTTACTCGTTTTGAAGGACAAGGAATTGATAAAGACCACGCCGTTAACGACATGATGTATCTAAAGGTTTAAAGCGGGCCTTCGTTTTCATACTTAGCGATCTTGTTAATTCTGCGTATATGGCGCTCATCATTTGAAAAAGGCGTTTCAATAAAGGCATCAATAATCGCTTTGCAATCTTCAATTGAATGCATACGCCCACCAATACCAACAACATTGGCATTGTTGTGATCGCGGCCGAGCTTTGCAGTTTCAACGTTCCACGCAAGAACAGCCCGTACGCCCTTCACCTTGTTTGCAGCTATCTGCTCGCCGTTTCCAGAACCACCTAGAACGATTCCAAGGGATGTTGGATCTGCAACAGTTGCTATTGCTGCGGGAATACAAAAATCAGGGTAATCATCTACTGCGTCGTATTCATGTGGCCCGTGGTCTTTTACATCGTGACCTTTGCTTTGCAAGTAATCAACAAGTGCTGCCTTTAATTCCAGACCAGCATGATCGCTACCAATATGAATGCGCATGTGCTCATCTTGCCACGGGATAAGAAAAACCCGCCAAGTGATTGCTCACGTGGCGGGTTTTCCACTTACTATTAGGAGAGAATCTTAGAACTTATGCGCCTGAAGCCTTAGGACCTTTGCCTTTGCCATGCTTTCCCTCTTTCTTTGGGTTAGCAGCTTTCTTAGCAGCACGCTCTGCTTCTTTTGCAGCACGTACTTCATCAAACTTCTTTGAGATTGCATCAGCCTGTGCTTGAGTAATAGTTCCAGCCTTAACTAGATCTGCAAGAACTGTCGCCTTTACTAAACCTTTGTTCGCTCCATCATGTGCTGATGCGATTCCGGTTGATCCAGCAGTCAATGCTGCAATCGTGATTGCAACTGCTGCCAATCTTTTCTTTGATGACATATACATATCCTCTCGTTAGTACTGCGTGTCCTGACCCCTCGTCATCGACTACCCATAACCAACAGGTTAATGCTGAGAATTTTAGCCAATGGGTCTGAGTAACGCAGCAGAGTAATCACTCTGTTTTCGTGGGGATTCCCCCTCATTCACGCATAAACCGTATTCGGAAACCCTTATTCGCTGAGGTTATTCACAGGTTCAGACTTAAATCCCTACACAGAAACTTTGGTGAATCATGAAAGGCAACCGTTCTCTTGTAGCAATATCTCTGGCACTTTCCCTTGCAATCCTTCCGTCAGCATTGGCAGTTGAAAAAACCAGTACTAAGGCTGCAGGTCCTTCTCCAACTACAGTAGTAAACACAATCCTTAGTGGTTCAGGAGCACCAGCAAAAACATTAGGTATTAATGGCGATTTCTATATTGATACAAAAAACTTAAATCTATATGGTCCAAAAACAAAAGGTGTTTGGAAGATTACAACTTCACTGAAGGCGCGTGAAGTTCCAGTTGCTGCAAATGTGATTGGTGAATCAGGTGCCATGGGTCAAACAGGTGCGAAAGGTGCCACTGGTGATAAAGGCGCAACTGGCGCAACAGGATCGCAAGGAAATCAAGGATTAACTGGTCCAATTGGAATTACAGGTTTGGCTGGTGCATCAGGTTCAGCTGGCACTTCAGGAACACCTGGTGTTGCAGGTGCTAAAGGAGATTCGGGAGCTCAAGGTATTCAAGGCGTATCTGGTGGTGCAGGAACACCAGGTGTTGCCGGAGCTAAAGGAGATACTGGATCGCAAGGTATTCAAGGTCCTAAAGGGGATATCGGTGCAACTGGTCCTCAAGGAGATTCTGGTGCTTCTGTCGTGAAGTTTGCGACAGTTCAGCCTGGGACTCTTGCGATTACAACTGCTGGTAATTCGATATCACAAACTTTTTTTACAGCAGATACAGCAGGCGATTACACATTTGAAGTTATCGTTGTCGGCATTGCAAATTTCTCAGAAACATTCAAACTAAATGCTGAGATCGTGGTTGGCAATTCCGCAATCGTGAATCAGTTTGCAATTGCTGCAGATGCTAATTCATATGCCAATCGCACCCTGGGTCGACAATATGGATTCACAGTAATTGGAGCGGCTGCAGATGTTTCAGCAGGAGCAATCTTTGCCCTACGCATTACAAACCAGGTGGCACTTTCGGGAGGAACTCCGATTAACTTCACTGGCAGAGCCCTCGTATACAAGGTTGGATCTATCGGATAAATAAACTGGAGCGGGTGACCGGGATCGAACCGGCATGGCCAGCTTGGAAGGCTGGGGCTCTACCATTGAGCTACACCCGCAGGTGCATGGGCTAAAGGTACTGGGTCGGTAATCAGAGTGCGAAATCTGGTTTAGACTCTGCCTTTGCGCCTCGGGGCGTAGCGTAGTG
>JBIIZR010000082.1:0-15705 GCA_044346185.1 Candidatus Planktophila sp. | reverse complement strand
CTCACCAATCGTACGTGCCTCGTTGTAATAGCGTGGATGCAAGGTAATGATGCGATCCATCGTAGGAAGATCAAGCTGTGGTGCTACCTCGACAACTGATGAATGTCGTAATGAACCAACTGAACGAGGTTCGCGAGTTTTGATGCGAACATCACCTGTTGGGGCGACTGCTGGAGTATTTGTAGTTGTTGCTTGTGGAGTATCGAATTCAGGATCATCCATTAAGCCAAGGTAATTAGCGACACGGCGCATTGCATTAGACATGGTTAAAGGTTACTCGTGGGGTGAGCGAGAACCGAGGATTGATGAGCCTACGCGCACATGTGTCGCACCATGTGAAATTGCCACTTGGTAGTCGCCACTCATGCCGGCAGACAATGAATCCGCTTTTGGAAATCTAAGCAAAAACTCATTGCGAATCATTGATAATTGCGAATAAGCAGCTTCGGGATCCATCCCCACCGGCGGGACCGACATCAGCCCAACCAAGGTGTGGGTCTTTGAATCCGACACTAGTTCGGCTAATCGATAGAGCTGATCTACCCCTGCCCCGCCTCGATTGTGGGCACCATCTAATGAGATCTGAAGAAAAATACTTAAGGGATGTGGAGCTACCTTTTCAATTATCTCGAAATGGCGTGGATCATCCAGCGAGTGAATCACAGAGGCCCACGATGTAATCGATTTCAATTTATTGCTTTGGATCTGACCTTGAAAGTGCCAGTTGCCTTGGACCATTTGCGATTTGTCGGAACCTTCGGCATCTCGGTTTTCCCCAAAATCTGTTACCCCAAGTTGCTTAAGAATTTGCACATCACTGGCAGGAAAAGTCTTGGTGACGGCGATCAAGGTAACTGGGTGCGATGCAACGGCCGCAATCTTTGCCCGAACATTTTCAAGTTTCTGTGAAATTTCTTCTAGTCGATTCATAAGGAAACTACCCCAGCAAATCGTCCCGTTGGATTTTGGCGACGGTGAGAAAAATACAGCTCATCTTCAAAGGTGCAGATCGTCGAAGCTTCATATGAAACGCCGACGGAGACCAAATCTGCAATCAGGGCTTTGGAAAGATCAAGTCCAGGCGTTCCTTTTCTTGTTGTTGTGAAAGCACGTGGGTGTTCGGCAACGACATCTTGTTGCATCTGGAAAGGGACTTCATAACAACTGCCACAAATGGATGGACCTAGCACCGCATGCAGCTCTATTGCACCTAGCGATCGCATTTGTTGCACCGCTTTCAGAGCGATGCGATTAACCAACCCTGCGCGGCCAACATGGATTGCTCCAACTGCTTCCTTCGAAATCAGAAGCAGCGGAATACAGTCGGCAACCATCACTGCTAAAGCAAGGTTTGGTGTGGTGGTAATCAACCCATCACACGTTGGTACATCTGATGCAATCGAGTCAACAAGGTGTATTTCATCGCCATGGACTTGATTCATGAATTGTGCAGCGCCGATACCTGTGCGATTAGATGCAACCACCGTTGGATCATCTCCAACATGAAACGCCAGATTCAATGATTCATACACGCCAAGGCTCTCGCCTCCGCGTCGATCAGTAAATAAGTGAGGCAATGCCTTACTTCATGAAGTCAGGAACGTCGATCTCATCCTCAGCAACTAATTCCTCAAAGGTCACGCGACGCTTTGGAGTTTCATTGCCTAAATCAAGGGCTACTGAGATCGGATCATTTGATGCGATTGGGTCAGCAACACCACCGAGCGTTGCTGCATCAATTACTGGTGTGGACACTTTCTTTGGTGCTCCACCCTCGAAGCCTGCGGCTACGACGGTAATTCGAACCTCATCTCCCAACGCATCATCAATTGTTGTTCCGAAGATGAACTTGGCATTTGGATGAACCGCTGACTGCACTAGCTCGCACGCCTCGTTAACTTCGAAGAGACCAAGGTCTGATCCGCCAGAAACCGAAAGAAGTACACCCATCGCTCCATCAATTGAAGCTTCAAGAAGTGGACTTGAAATTGCAAGTTCAGCGGCACGAAGTGCGCGGTTTTCACCACGAGCTGATCCGATACCCATTAACGCAGAACCTGCACCTGACATAACCGCTTTGACATCGGCAAAGTCCAAATTAATCAAACCAGGTTGGGTAATGATTTCGGTGATTCCCTGAACACCTGAAAGCAAAACTTGGTCTGCGCTCTTGAAAGCATCTGCCAAAGTAATTGTGCGATCAGAGATTGCAAGCAAACGGTCATTAGGAATAACAATGAGTGTGTCGACTTCTGCGCGCAGCGCTTCGATACCGACATCGGCTTGTGCTGAGCGAAGTTTTGCTTCAAAAGAAAATGGACGAGTTACGACGCCGATAGTTAACGCACCAATATCTTTTGCAATCTTTGCAACAACCGGCGCAGCACCTGTACCAGTTCCGCCACCTTCGCCTGCAGTTACAAAAACCATATCTGCGCCACGAAGAATTTCTTCAATGTCATCTGCGTGATCAAGAGCGGCTTCGCGACCTTTATCTGGATCCATACCTGCACCAAGACCACGAGTTGTTTTGCGACCAATATCTAATTTCACATCTGCATCACTCATTAACAAATGTTGTGCATCTGTATTAATTGCAATGAACTCGACGCCTTTAAGACCAACATCGATCATTCGATTAATAGCGTTAACTCCACCGCCACCAATGCCGACAACTTTGATGACCGCTAAATAATTTTGTGGTGAAGCCACTTTATTCCTCCTTATGAACCATAAACCTCAACTTGAGGCTTACTATTCACTGCTTTTCGATAAGGCGAACCTAAAGTGCATGAGGGTGATTATCAAACACCGACATCAATTAATTAACGTGTCGCAACAATTAGATTTATTGAAAATTACTTAACGATTGGTGCATTGGGTGCTGACACATCGACCCGCTTGATATCTGCATTTTCAGGAAGTGCAATCAAAGCCTGATAAACCTTTAGTTTTAACTCGTTTTCTGAGTTGCTGCCCCAACGAATTTCTATTGCTTTGCCATTGTTTTGAGTTATCAAAACCAAAGCGCCGGATCCGCGAACTTTGACAACACTCAATGAAGACTTGAGCTCTTCAGGTAACTGCGTCAGGAAGTTAACCGCCTTTTTAGCATCTTCAAGGCTTGTCGCTTGAATCTGAATCAGCCCCTCTGGTCTCGTACCTTGCGGAACAAAGCTTGCAGCTGTCGAATCAATTACCTTGTTTTCATAAGTAGCGATTGGTGTGCGGGATGTTAGTTCCACAACAACTTTTCCATTGATCCAGTTTCGCGAGATTTCTGCAGTCTTAACCCAGTCCAGTTTTTTCAGTTGAGCCGCTATCGCACGTGGTTCTACACGTGCCAACTTTTGTCCCTGAACGATCCCAGTATTTATGGGGCGATTGCTTCCGATTACTTCGACCGATGAGACAGTAAAGAAAGTTGAATACCCCAAAACATAAGTAGACCCTGCCAATAAAGCCACTACTAGCCCAGCAATCAAAGAGCGCTTCATTTATGCAAAACGCCTAGATAAACCTTCAACAATTATTGGTGCAAGAGAACTGACATCACCAGCACCCAAAGTCATAATCACATCGCCGGGTTGAGCATCCGCGATTACTGAATCAGTGACTTCGACAAAATTAGGTATGTACTCACCTTTACTCATCTTCGAGGTAATGATTTTTGAATTAACACCCTCGATAGGCTTTTCGCTTGCGGCATACACTTCTAGCAGGATCGCGCGGTCTGCAACATCTAGTTCCCTCGCAAATTGTTCGGCAAATGCTTTTGTTCTGGAGTAACGATGGGGTTGGAAAATCACAATCAACCGTCCATCATCAGCAAAACGACGTGCAGCTTCAAGGGTGACATGGATTTCCGTTGGATGATGTCCGTAATCATCGATTACTCGGATTCCGTGAACCGTTCCCTTCACTTCAAACCTGCGACCAGTCCCTCGAAAGCTTCCCAATCCAGTCAGCAGTTCTGCGGGTGGAAATCCAAGTTTTAAGCCTGTTGCAAGAACGCCGGCAGCATTTAAAAGATTGTGATGGCCAGGGACCTGAAGCTCGATGTGACCAACACTCTTACCCTTCCAAATGGCCCGAGCGCGAGAGCCCATTGTCAGAAGTTCTATCTGATCAATATGTAAATCAGCGGTTTCATTGACACCGTAAGAAATTAACTCGATCGAACTAGTGCTCTGTGCAAGTTGGACCGCACCAGCATCATCTGCGCAGTAAGTAAGGAATCCGCTTGATTGAATGGTCACTGCAAAGTCTCTGAAAGCTTGGGCAACAGATTCTGCAGTTTCGAAGAAATCAACATGATCATGTTCAACATTTGTAACTATGGCACCAAATGGGTAGTACTCGATGAAAGAACCATCGGATTCATCAGCTTCAGCAACAAAAATTTCACCTGTACCTCGGTGTGCATTGGACCCCGAGGCGGTGATTGTTCCACCGATAGCAAAGGATGGATCTGCTCCACATGCTTGTAATGCAACGGCAAGCATCGATGATGTTGTTGTCTTGCCATGTGTTCCAGCAACCGCAATGCTCTTGGATTCTGACATCAACACCGACAAAGCTGCAGCACGAGTCAAAATAGGAAGCTTTAATTCCTGAGCGCGTAAACGTTCTGAATTCGAATCAGCGATGGCGTTCGAGTAGACCACAAGATCAGAGCCATCAACATTTTCTGCCGCGTGGGATGTAGAAACATTTGCACCTAGTGCCGATAAAGCATTTACAACTGATGAATCTTTAGCATCAGAACCGCTGACGGTAATTCCGTGAGACAGAGCGATTCGCGCAAGTCCGCTCATGCCCGCTCCACCAATTCCGATAAAATGGACTCGCTTGCCAACAAGTGATGCTAATTGTGGATTCATGATTTCAGCGCAAACTCTGTCAGTGCCACAATCTTTTGCGCAGCGGCGAGATCTTGATTATCTCCATCAATTGGAGCATGTGCAGCAGCATTTAATAATCTATCCAGCTGAGCTTCAATAAAGTTAGAATTAAAATCTTT
The DNA here is from genome assembly GCA_044346185.1 of Candidatus Planktophila sp. Lineage (GTDB taxonomy): Bacteria > Actinomycetota > Actinomycetes > Nanopelagicales > Nanopelagicaceae > Planktophila. The sequence continues at coordinate 10,682 of JBIIZR010000082.1, read as the reverse complement.
TTGAGTAATGATTTCGGCACGACCATCAGCTACCAAGGATGCAGCGTTAACGAACTGTTCTCCGTTTCCTATAGGTAGCGGCACGAAAAGAGCGTATCGACCCAAAGCCCTGAATTCGCTGCAAGTAACCGCTCCGCTTCTGGCAATAATCAAATCAGCGGCCAAGTAGGCATCTGCCATCGCATCAACGTATGCAACTGGTTTGTATCCCCCTTGCGAAAGAGGCAGTGCGTTGAGCTTTCCGACTGAATGAAGTGCTGAAATGCCTTTGTGATTAAAGGTAGAAACGCTATCGGCAACAATGGCATTTATTGCCAGAGAACCTTGGGATCCTCCCATGATGAAAACAAGTGGGACATCTGCAGGAAAGCCCAACCGCAGCTTTGCAGCTGTGCGAGCGTTCGCCCAATCTGAAGCCGAAGCTACACACGCGGTGGCGACATCGGAACGTAGAGGCAATCCTGCAAGTAACGCATCAGAAAACTTTCCTTGCTCGACTGGATGGGCTACTGCAAGATGTGAAGTAAACACCGCGCCTAATCGATTAGCCCAACCTGGCTTTGCATTGGCTTCGTGGATAACAATCGGAGTGCGAGAAAGTGCTGCCGCTAAATAGGCAGGTGCGCTGACATAGCCACCAAAACCAATAAGAACATCCGAATTCCTAAGTATCTTCATTGATGAAAGGACCGATGAAATCAAATCAAATGGGATTCTTAGCCACGTGACTGATGGAGCTCTGGAAATCTTTACCTTAGGGATAAGTCGAAGATCAAACCCTGCTGCCGGAACTAAAGTGTTTTCAAGTCCATTCTTTGTTCCTAAGAAAATGCATGTATCCGAAGGATTAGTTCTCATCCATTCACGAGCGATGGCCAGTGCTGGCTCTATGTGTCCTGCGGTGCCACCACCAGCAAGAACTACCGTAGCCATTTAATTCCCGTCTCTTGTAATCCTTTATAGATTACTGGGTCTCTACGCGCAGCACCTAAAACAAACCCGATTCCCATGTATGTCGCAACCAGCGCAGATCCACCATAAGAAACCAGCGGCAGGGTCACTCCAACTACAGGCAACACACTAATTGCAGAACCGATGTTAAGAACTGTTTGGATAGCAAACCAACAACCCAAACCTGCGCACACATAACGGACCATTGGATCACTTGCGCGTAATGCTAATTTGAAGATTGAAAAAAGTAGCAGCGCCAATAAAAGCAGAGTTGCAAGAGTTCCAAACAATCCGAGCTCTTCGCCAATTACTGCAAAGATAAAGTCGGTGTGAGCCTCTGCAAGGTTTCCCCATTTTTGGCGGCTTGCACCAAGACCCACGCCGAAAAGTCCACCACTGGCAAGGCCGAGCAAACTATGTGCTGGTTGCCACCCTGAAAATTTATATTGATCTTCGGCAAATGGATTAAGGAATACCGCAAAACGTTCCACGCGGTGAGGAGCTGTCAAAATGAAGACTGCAATTGCTGCTAAACCAGCAGCGACTACAGCTCCAAATGCACCTAAGCGCAGACCTGAAACCCACAGCAATCCCGCCAAGATAAAGGCGAATACTGAAGCTGTACCTAAGTCACGACCTGCCATTACCAAAATCATGCACAGCAAGAACGCTGGTCCAATCAAAACAACCACATTGCTGTAAATCGCCCCAGCACGTTCTCGAGTTGCGAGCATGTGTCCGGCCCACAAAATCATTAAGAACTTTGCGATTTCGCTGGGTTGAACATCGACAAACCCAAGGCTGATCCAATTGTGATTTCCCTTCACGCTCTTTCCTATAAGTTGAACCAGCACCAAGAGAACAACTGAAATCAACACACCAAACCGGGCAATAACTTTCCACTGACGAAGTGATAATCGAGAAAGTACCCAAGCCATCGGTAATGAGAGAAGTAGAAAAAGAATCTGGCGGATAACAACTCCATAGGTTGTACCGCGAGAACCCAATGAATAAATCGATGAGGCGGAAAAAACCATAATGAGTCCCAATAGGCTCAAGGCGAGCGTGCTACCCAAAAGCATGTAGTAGAGGTTCACCGGCTTGGTAAAAATAGTTTCCTCGCGCTTCATGCAATCACCTTTCGGACGGCTGCCGCAAATCTATCTCCGCGATCTGCATACGAGATGAATTGATCCATAGATGCACAAGCTGGGGCCAACAAAACCGCATCCCCAGACTTCACAAGCTGTGAAGCTGCGCTAACAACTGATTCCATTAATGAATTGGACTCTCCCCCGCGCGTGTAATCACTAGGGGCATCAATAAGTATTCTCGGAATTGTAGGTGCATACTTAATCAAAGCAGCTTCAATGAGTCCACGATCTTCACCCATCAAGATTGCGGCCTTAATTCTTGGTGCACATCTTTCAATAAGCCAATCCATATCAGCACCCTTTGCCAAGCCTCCAGCAATCCAGACAACTGAAAGATGCGACATTAATGATGCCGCGGTGGCATGCGGGTTAGTTGCTTTTGAATCATCAACCCAATTAACTCCATTTGCCTCGTGAATTACCTCGATGCGGTGGCGACCTGGACGAAAAGATTGCAGCGCTTTTTGAATATCCTCGTGCGAAACATTGATGGCGCGGGCTAAACCTGCTGCGGCAAGTGCATTTGAAACATTATGTGGAACCGTTGGAACAATGTCAGCTAACTCGCAAATCATTGATGCTTGCTGTGGATCAGCTACAAATGCACGGTCAACGAGCAGTTCTTCGACAACTCCGATTTCACCCGGAGCCGGGGTATCTATGGAAAAGAAAATCTTGCGTCCACTAAAGCGGTTAGCGCGGGTTACCACCGCACCATCATCAGCATTTAGAATCGCGATTTCTGCCCGATCCAGAATCGAAAACTTTGCGTCGGCATAAGCATCGAAGCTGCCGTGCCAATCTAAGTGATCATCCGCAATATTGAGAATTGCTGCAGCTTGAAACTGCGCCTGTCGAGCCCAATGCAACTGAAAGCTTGATAGTTCTAAAACTAAAACTTCATAGGCATCATCGCGATCGACCGCGTCAATGACTGTGTCGCCAACATTGCCGCATGCTGTTGCCTTGATTCCCGCTGCCTTGAGTATCGCTGCGGTCATTTCGACTGTAGTTGTCTTGCCATTAGTTCCAGTTACTGCAATCCACTTTTGGCTTGGTGCACGCAACGAACGTAAATTCCAAGCAATATCGATTTCATTGAGAAGTTCTACTGAGCTATTGAGAATCTTTACCACTAAAGGATGATCCTGTCGCCAACCTGGTGAAATCACTGCGGCATCAAAGTTTTTTACATCAACCTCTTCTGGCTTAAGTACTCCGGCTGAATTGTCATCAGTAAGGGTCACTTTTGCACCTTGCGCGGTCAGGAAACGAGCAACAGAATTTCCCGTAACTCCGGCGCCTAAAACCAGAATATTTCTATGGGCAAAGTCGGTAGACATGAATTACTTGACGACCCATTGCGCATAGAAAAGTCCAAGACCAATTGCTACACACAATCCAGCAATGATCCAGAAGCGAATAACGACAGTAATTTGTGCCCAACCAATTAATTCGAAGTGATGATGAAGCGGCGCCATCTTGAAAACACGCTTTCCGCCGCTCATTTTGAAGTACGCGGTTTGGATCAAAACCGACATAGTGATGATTACAAAGAGCCCACCAAGTGGAATAAGAAGTAGTTCTACACGCAAAGTTGCAGCTAATCCTGCAATTGCACCACCTAGAGCAAGCGATCCTGTGTCTCCCATAAAAATCTTGGCCGGCGGAGTGTTCCACCATAAAAATCCTGTGCAAGCTCCGGCAAATGCTGCTGCAAGGACAGCTAGGTCTAGCGGATCGCGAACTGCATAACAGCCTGCCGTTGCATTTAATGCACAGCTCTGACCGAACTCCCATACTCCAATCAAAACAAAAGCCAAGAAGGTCATTATGGACGCACCAGTTGCTAAGCCATCTAGACCATCTGTCAGATTTACTCCGTTACTTGCCGACATCACCATCACAATAATGAAAATGATTACGAGGGCTGGTCCTAAGTAAATTGTTGTTTCGCGAACACCAGAAAGGTATTCAGAGATAGGAGTCAACGAATCCTTATCTGCAAATTGCAGCCCCAAGTAACCAAAAATACCCGCTGCAATTGCTTGTCCAAGCAGCTTGAAGCGCCCAGGTAAACCTCGCGAATTTTGGCGAGAGACTTTAAGCCAATCATCAAGAAAACCAATGAAGCCTAAAGCAACGACTAATCCGATCACCAAAAGCGCTGATGCGGTTAAGGCGTTTCCTGTCACGAGGTGTGCGAATAAGTATCCAAGGATTGCCGCTAGGATGAAAATTATTCCGCCCATAGTTGGCGTCCCGTGCTTTATGTGGTGACTGCTCGGACCATCTTCACGAATAATCTGTCCATAACCTTTGCGAGCAAGAGCGCTAATCAGAACGCGTGTGCCGAAGATTGAAAAGATGAGGGCGAAAGCACCGGCAATAAGGATCTGTCTCAACTTTCAACTCCGCTCTTGTCTAACCACAGACTCTCTAACTTTTGAGCCAGTACTTCAAAACCTTCTGAACGTGAAGCTTTTACGAGAACAACATCTCCTGCAGAGAAATGATCTGTCATCGATAGACACTCATCAATACTTGCGTAGTGATGAACAAGTGTTCCGCCTAGTGAATCTCCGTACTCAGGAGCCGAAATAGCCACGAGATGATCGATTCCGAGCTCCTGTGCAAGGGTGCCAATTCCTGCGTGATGTACGGGGCTTGACTCGCCGAGTTCATGCATTTTTCCGAGGAATGCCCAGGATTGACCGCCTCTTTCCTGCGCAAACAGAACTAGGGATCGCAAAGCTGCCGACATTGATTCAGGATTGGCGTTATATGCATCATTGATCAACAACAGGCCAAAAAGATCATGTATTTCCATCCGCCATTTACTGGAATTTTCGGCGGTTGATAATGAGCTAGCAATCAATTCGATGGGAAGCTCGAGCGCAGTACCAACAGCAGCAACTGCTAAGGCATTTGCAATGTGGTGTTCGCCAACTAATCTCATTCCGACCGCATCACGGCCTGCAGGAGTAACTAAATCATAGTGTGGTCGACCTTCGCGGATTTCGATTTCAGTTGCACGAATTTCACAACCAGTACCAAATTTGATTGTTCGACCAGAATGTAATGATGCCATTGCTGGTGTGTAGGAATCATAATTTCCAAGAATTGCGATGCCATCTTCATTTAATCCTTGAATGAGTTCGGATTTAGTGTGGGCAATTGCTTCTACGCTACCGAATTCTCCAAGATGGGCGGTTCCAACAGTGAGAACAACTCCTATGTTTGGTTGGGCAATTTTGCACAAACGAGCAATGTCACCTGTGTGACGAGCGCCCATCTCTAAAATACAGAATCTAGTTTTTTCATCGCATTCAAGCAAAGTAATTGGCAATCCAAGGTCATTGTTAAAGGAGCCAGCTGGCGAAATAGTTGGACCAACCGCGGACAACATGTGAGACATGAGATCTTTAGTGCTTGTCTTCCCTTGAGAACCAGTGATTCCTATAATAGTTAAGTTGTTTAATCGTTTACGAACAAAGGTAGCCAGAATAGATAAGGCCTCAATGACATCTTCTACAACAATGCAAGGACCATCGATTCGCCGAGTAGTCAGTGAGAACATTGCACCTGCTCGATAAGCATCGGCTGCAAAATCATGTCCATCTGAGACTTCACCTTGCAGTGCCAAGAAGATGCAACCAGGTGTTGCTTTACGCGAATCAAATACTGGTGCTTTCGAAACAAGCAGGTCCTTGTCACAATGCATTTCGCCGCCAACTAATAGAGCAATCTCACCAGCTGTTAAAGTGATCATTTCTTATCTTCAATCGCTTTAGCCAGCTCGATGCGATCATCAAATGGGTGCACTAAACCGTTAATCTCTTGACCCTTTTCATGGCCTTTACCTAGAACAATGACCAAATCACCATCTTTGGCTTCATTAACTGCAGCCTTAATCGCCTCTGAACGATCTTCAATTACTGCACTAGGAATCTGAATATCTAAACCAAGTGTCATTTGCACCAAAATTGCATCAGCTTTTTCTGATCGTGGATTGTCACTTGTAAAAATGGCTACATCTGCCCCTTCATGCAATGCCTTACCCATAAGAGCCCTCTTTGAAGCATCCCGATCTCCACCACATCCAAGGACTGCAATTACACGGCCGTCGCTAATTTCGTGAGCAGTCTCTAAAACCCGAGTAACCGCATCGGGAGAATGTGCGTAATCAACTAAAGCAGTAAAGTTTTGTCCCAATCGAACCGTCTCAAGACGTCCAGCAGCTCCAGTTAACGTAGGCAAGATGGCTGCAATATCAATTGGATCAATTCCACTTTCAGTGGCAATTGCAACCGCCATTAAGAGATTATCAAAGTTGTATCCACCGTGAAGATGAACTTTCCCTTCAATGAGGATTCCCCCACTACCTCTGATTGCAACATGTGCACCCACATAGTCCTTTGTGATTGCTGCATAGTGCCAAGTTGCACTCTGATCATGGCGTGAAACTGTCATCACAGGTAGTTCGGTTAATTCCTTAAGTTTAAGGCCATAGGCGTCATCAATGTTGATTACAGCCAGATCTGCAAATTCAAATGTAAACAACTTAGCCTTTGTCGCAAAATAGGCTTCCATCGTTTTGTGAAAATCTAAATGGTCTTGGGAGAGATTAGTAAATGCAACAACTGCAAAGTGACTGCCACGAATTCTTTCGAGGGCGATTGCATGGCTAGAAACTTCCATCACTAAGTTGCGCATATGTCGCTCGCGCATCATCGCCGAAAGTGCCTGCAAATCATTGCTTTCGGGTGTAGTTCTCTTGCTTGCGATTACTTCATCCCCAATACGCGTTTCTACAGTTCCAATAAGTCCGCTTTCGCGCCCGGCTAAAGACATAATCTGATGCAGCAAAGTTGTAACTGTGGTCTTTCCGTTAGTGCCTGTTACTCCGACGCTGTAAAGATCGCGCATTGGCTCGCTATAAAACCAAGCGCTAATCACTCCAGCTGCTCGACGTGGATTACTGCTTACTATGACAGGAATACCAGATATCTTGGCTGCACCTTCGGCATCAGTTAACACGGCGGTAGCACCACGTGTGATCGCCTCTGATACAAACTCTGCGCCATGGGTCTTCTCACCTGGCAAGGCAACGAATAAATCGCCTTCTTGAACTGCCTTACTTGAAAGAGTTATTCCAGTGACAACAGTTGTTGAATCACCAATTAATTGTGCATTCGCAATCGCTGTGACTGAGTCAAGCGTTCTCTTGAATTCTTCAATTGGCCTTGTCACTTGCTGCCTTCTTATCTGCTATTAATTTTCTTTCGGCAAGAAGTGCTTTTTCAGTTAATGGAACTGGATCAACTACCGTACCTGTTGGTGCAATTCCCTTTGACTGAAGTACAAAAGACATAACTTTCTTAAAAACAGGACCGCCAAGGTATCCGCCCCAGTGCATGCCCTTTGGATCTTGAATTGTTACAGAAATTACATAGGCCGGTTTGTCGGCTGGTGCAAAGCCAATAAAGGATGCTGTGTAACCTCGATAGCAACCACATGTGTCATCGATGCGTTGCGCAGTTCCAGTCTTACCAGCAACGCGATATCCAGGAATCGCTGCAGATGGTGCGGTTCCACTTGCAGAAACTACGCTCTCCATCATCAACCGCATTTGTGCAGCAGTTTCTGGGCTAATTACTCGCACACTCTCGCGCGTTTCAGTTGGTGTGTAATTTCCACTTGAATCACTTGTTCCAGCAATTACAGTTGGAGAAACTCGTACTCCGTTATTTGCAATTGTTGCAAAAACACTTGTCGCCTGCATCGCAGTTACCGAATAGCCCTGTCCGAACGCCACGGTTGGCGCTGTAGTTCCGGACCAATCTGCAACCTTGGGAAGAATTCCACGAGACTCACCAGGCAACCCTGAACCTGTCTTTGAGCCAATTCCAAACTTTGTTAGGTAGTCATACAGCTTGTCATTAGACATCATTTCGCCAATTTTGATGGATCCAGTGTTACTTGATACCGCCAAAATGCCAGCAGTTGTTAGACGCTGCGTTGGATGTGGCTCATGATCTTTGAAGACTTTAGTCGAGCGCTTTAACTTATCTGGAATTGTTAAAACTGTTTCTGGGTTAATTTTCTTTTCTTCCAGGGCCGCTGCAATCGTCATGACTTTTCCAGTAGAACCCGGCTCGTAAACATCTAGAACAGATGGGTTTCGCATAGCAATGAGTGAAACTTTAGTTGTGTCATTTGGGTCAAAAGTTGGAGCAGTTGCGTGCGCCAAGATGTGCCCGGTCTTTGGGTCCATAACAATCACGGTTCCGCTTAGTGCCCGTGTAGATTTAACAACATCCGCGATTGCCTTTGACGCCACCCATTGGATATCTCGATCTACGGTTAAGCGAATAGATGTGCCCGACTGTGCCGGAGTAATTTCAGATTGTGAGCCTGGAATTTCTGCTTTGTATCCATTGGCATATGAATACTTGCCATCAATACCTTTAATCTTTGAGTTCATGCTGGATTCAAGTCCAGTAGCGCCAACACCATCATGGTTTACAAAACCAATTAATGATGCAATCAAACTTCCAGATGGATATTCGCGTACATAGCTGCGTTCTGGGAAGAAACCAATGATCCGATCAGGGCTCATGGCTTTAAATCTAGAGTTGTACTGGTCTAAGGCTGCAGAAAGCTTGAGCCATGTTGCAGGTTTAGCATTGCGGGCAACCATGTTCCATTTACGAGTACCAGTTACAGCTTCTTGGACCTCTTCGACCTTCATGTTAAGAATTGGAGCAACAAAGGCAGCGACCTTGGCTGGATCAGTGACTTGGGTTTGGTCTACAACGATGCTTGTTGCAGCGACGCTACGTGCAAAGGCAACACTATTGATATCGGTGATATCGCCACGTGGTGCCTGAAGAGTTCTTACTTTTTCCATCTCGTTGGCGGCACGTTCCCGATATTCCCCTGCTTGCAGAGCTTGAACTTGAACTAGACGAAGTCCAAACATAAACATGACTACTGCAAGGATAAGAACCAAAATCCTGATTCTTTGATGCGCTAATGAAAAATTACCCATTCTTAACCGGTACCTCAATAACTGGCTTATCGAGAGATAAGAAAGTTGGATTTTCTGAAGGCTTCATGCCTAATGCTGTTGCAGATTTTGCAAGAGCCTCTGGGGAAGAGAGCTTGTCAATCTGTCGTGCAATTGCTTCACGCTCATCACTGACCAACTTTGCCTCTAACTTGAGGTTAGTTAACTCAAATGCATCTTGCGCTAACAAGGTATTGATCAGGAGAAGAAGTATTAGACCAATACCGCCAACGATAGATACAAAGATCGCGAAGAATTTACGATCGGCTTGCTTTCCGTCGGAGACATTGGGTACAAGTTTGAGAGCAACTTGTGATGTCTTTTCGGCGAAAATTTCTCTTGAGCGAGTAATCGCTGGTGCCAGCGCGGTCATTGCCATTACGCGGCCAACCTTTCGATAGCGCGAAGACGCACAGATTGAGAACGTGAGTTCTCTTCAAGCTCGGCATCGGTTGGTGTCTCGCTTCCACGAGTAATCATTGAAAACTTGGCAGCTAATTCTGGAAGATCAAAAGGAAGATCACGTGGAGTTCCAGATGTTGTTGAAGCAACGAAGAGCTGCTTAACAATTCGATCTTCGAGGGATTGGAATGACATAACCACTAAGCGAGCACCAACATTGAGAAGCTCTAACGCCGCAGGTAGTGCGCGAGTAATGGTGCCTAGTTCGTCATTGGTTTCGATGCGAAGTGCTTGGAAGGTGCGCTTTGCAGGGTTTCCGCCAGTACGACGAGTAGCAGCAGGAATCGCCTCTTTTACAAGGGTTGCAAGCTGAGCCGTCGAATCCATTGGTGCGATCGCTCGTTGCTTAACAATTGATTCGACAATTCGTGTTGCAAACTTTTCTTCTCCATATGTGCGAAGGATTCGAACCAACTGTCCAGGCTCGTATGTGTTGACGATCTCCCCTGCTGTTAACGATTGTGTGCGATCCATACGCATATCTAGCGGTGCATCCTGTGAGTAAGAAAATCCACGTTCGACCTGATCAAGTTGCATTGATGAAACACCTAGGTCAAACAAAGCTCCATCAATGTTCTTGTAACCGAAGCCTGCAACTACATCGGCAATGCCATCAAAGGTTGAGTGTGCAGTCTTTAAGCGATCTGCAAATGGTGCAAGACGCTCTGTAGCCTTTGCAATTGCGTCAAGATCGCGGTCGATTCCGATAACAGTTAAGTGTGGGAATTTCTGAAGTAAGGCTTCTGTGTGACCACCAAGGCCCAAAGTTGCATCGACTACAACTGGATTACTTGAAGCTGCAATTGCTGGGGACAAGAGATCCACACAACGATCGCGCATAACAGATATGTGTTCTGTTGTATTCGTCATCTCTCCCCCTTTTCCTGTAATCAATTACTTAGGTTGTTTACTTATTTACTGCTGTCTTTCCTTGCGACTCTCATCTCTGGTCACTGCCGGCCGACGGATCTTTGTGTTGCAACGGCGCCGGGGAAGGGGCGTCGCTACGTTCGAAGGGTCGGCAGTGGCCACAAATGAGAGTT
>JBIIZR010000054.1:0-4918 GCA_044346185.1 Candidatus Planktophila sp. | reverse complement strand
ATGAGATCAATTCCTGGCTGATTATCTTCAGGAAACAAAACGCCACAGTCGACGATAAGAAGTTTAGATTTGTATTCGAAGACCGTCATATTGCGGCCAATTTCAGTTAAGCCACCTAAAGCGACGACACGCAAGCCGCCATCGACTAATTTTGGCGGGGTGCTTAAGTTGGGATGTGGATGATTCATTAGATAACTGCGACGCCACCAGCACGCAGATCTTCGCGCAGCAGCGCAATCTGAGCATCTGTTGCATCGACGAGTGGAAGACGAGTGTGGCCACCAGGTAGGCCCATAAGTGTCAGTGCCGCTTTAGTAAGAATCGCACCTTGAGTACGGAAAGTACCCGTGTAAACAGGAAGTAACTTTTGGTGAATCTCTAATGCACGAGCAGAATTACCCGCAAACCATGAATCAAGAAGTTCGCGCAAATCCTTGCCCACTGTGTGACCACAAACAGAGACAAATCCAACTGCGCCAACTGAAAGCAATGGCAAGTTCAAAATGTCATCACCTGAGTACACAGGGATTCCACATCGCTTTATAACCCAAGAAGTAGATGCAACATCTCCCTTGGCATCTTTCAACGCCACAATACGAGGATGTTCGGAAAGGCGGACAAGAGTGTCAGGTTCGATTGGTACACCGGTTCGACCCGGAATGTCATACATCATCATGGGAAGATCGGTTGCATCAGCTACTGCGCGAAAATGAGCTTCGATTCCAGCTTGTGGAGGTTTGTTGTAATACGGTGTTACGACCAACAAGCCATCAGCGCCAGCTTTTTCCGTTCGCTTTGCTTGATTTATTGAATACTCAGTTTCATTGTCACCAGCACCAGATAAAACTTTGATGGTGGGACCAACAGTATTTCGAACTACTCGGATGATCTCCTCTTTCTCAGAGGACTTTGTGGTTGGTGCTTCACCGGTAGTTCCATTAACAACAATTCCATCATGACCATTTGCAACTAAATGGGCGGCAATTTTTTCGATCCCCGCCCAGTCGATCGCCCCATCTTTTGTGAAGGGAGTGACCATCGCCGTCAGAAGACGTCCAAAGGGAGCAGGCGTTGTCATGTGGCGAACTCTACCCGTATTAAGGGGCGACTCGTCCAGACTTTTCAAAAGCTCCGTACGTTAGCGGCATTAATTTCGCGAATTCGGCTTCCATTTTCTCGGCAACCATCTCGATTTCACGCTGTGGGTAGCTTGGAAAGTGTGAGCCTTCGCGGGCTGTTCGAAGGGATAAAAAGTTCATCAATGCGCGGGCATTCATCGTTACATACATTGATGAATACGTTGCCACCGGCAGAACTGCGCGTGCTACCTCGCGTGCAACACCTGCATCCAACATTTTCTTGTAACTGTCATAAGCGGCGATGTATGCAACCTTCATCGAATCAACAGTTACTTCGAACTGTTCTTTGGTGCCATCTACAAATGTATATGCACCAGTTTTTCCAACTTGAATCAACTTACGTTCAGGTGATGGAATATAGAACACGGGCTTGAGTTCACGGTAACGTCCGCTTTCTTCGTTGTATGAAGCGATGCGGTGGCGCATGAATTCACGGAAGACGAAAATTGGCGCTGAGATAAAAAATGTCATTGAAGTGTGCTCAAAAGGTGAACCGTGACGTTCGCGTGCAAGGTAGTTAATCAATCCTGCTGAACGGGCTGGATCTTCACCAATTTCGTCCATTGACTGTTCACCAGCGGTAGACACTCGTGCTGCCCAAATGACATCGGCATCGCTGGCACTGGATTTAACTAACTCAACTGTTACATCGTCGCGGTAAATAATCTCTTCACTCATGGTCGCACCCTATCTATGCGCCCCTATCGACTCTAGGATTTATACGGCACAATGGGCGCGTGTCCACAGTTGCCTCCACCACTATCAGGGACTCCATGAGTGTTTCCATCACAGTGGGAGCCTACGGAGTGGCTTTTGGGGCCGCCGCCGTTGCCAATGGTTTTTCTGTTATCCAAGCTTGTCTCTTGTCGTTACTGACATTTTCGGGTGCATCACAATTTGCGGTCATTGGTGTTATTGGTGCGGGTGGATCGGCCATTAGTGCAATTGCAACGGCATCATTGCTTGGTGTTCGAAATGCATTGTATGGAGTAATCATGGCTCCACGTTTGCAGGTAAAAGGTTTGAAACGAGTTGTTGCCGCGCAAATAACAATCGATGAATCAACTGGTGTTGCTCTTGGTCAAGAGCCTCGTGGAATCGATGCGATGCGTAAAGGTTTTTGGTTTACAGGCATTGGTGTATTTGTTTTCTGGAATCTCTTTACATTGGCGGGGGCTTTAGGTGCTCAAGCGATGGGCGATGTGCGAGCTTTTGGTTTGGATTCGGCAGTTCCTGCTGCATTTTTGGGTCTTGTCTGGCCGCGCTTAACCGGAAATTTTGAACGGGCACTTGCTGTTGGTTGTGCGATCTTTGCAATAGCAATGACTCCTATTTTGCCAGCAGGTTTACCAATCATTGCAACCGCATTTATCGCAATTGCAGTGGGGTTGAAGCGATGACCATCTTCTGGATTGCTACTTTAGGAACGAGTCTTGTGGCTTTTCTGCTCAAGTACTCGGGGCATTCTGTTCCAGAACGTTGGCTTTCCCATCCAAGGATTCAAAAAAACAACGGATTAATCCCGATCGCGTTGCTGAGTGCCTTGGTTGCAGTGCAGAGTTTTTCTGAAAAATCCCAACTAATGATTGATCAACGTTTGGTTGGTTTATCGGCTGCAATCATTGCGCTAATTTTTAAAGCGCCATTCCCAATTGTGGTGCTGTCCGCAGCAGTCTCATCAGCTGCGGTCTACAACTGGCTTTAGATAATTCCTAAGCTTTGAAGCTTTGCCTTGAGATCATTATCTGATGGCTCTGTTAAGTGTGTTCCATCCGAGAAAACAATTACGGGAATCGACTTCGCTCCACCATTGATTTCGATTACCTTGTCAGCAGCGGTCACATCCGCGTCGGTATCAATTTTTGTATATTCAACATTGAGCTCTTTTAATAGACGCTCTGATCGACGGCAATCTCCGCACCAATCGGCACCATACATAGTGATTTGATCTTTAGACATTGATTGCTCCTTACATGAATTTATCAAGGCCATGGGTTAGGCCTGGTGTGTTAACAATTTTGCGTACGCCAAGAATAACTCCTGGCATAAATCCTGCACGATCAATTGAATCATGACGAATAGTTAAGGTCTCCCCTAGCCCGCCAAACAAAACCTCTTGGTGGGCTACTAATCCACGTGCGCGAACAGAATGCACCGGAATGCCTCCAACTAATGCACCTCGTGCGCCATCTAGTGCGGTAGTTGTTGCATCTGGCATCGCACCAAGCCCAGCAGCCTTGCGTGCAGCGCTCATTAATTCAGCGGTACGTGCCGCAGTTCCGGACGGTGCATCAACCTTTGCAGGGTGATGTAGTTCAATAATTTCTGCAGATTCGAAGTAACGGGCTGCTTTTTCTGCAAACTCCATCATCAATACCGCACCGATTGCAAAGTTTGGCGCGACTAGAACGCCAACTGAAGGATTTTGAGCCAACCATCCCTTTACGGTTGCAAGCTTGGCATCATCAAAACCAGTTGTTCCAACAACTATGTTGATTCCGTTATTAATGAGAAATTCAAGGTTGCTCATCACGCTATCTGGCGTAGTGAAATCCACAACAACGTGTGCTGCAGAACCCTTGAGTTGATCTAGTGAATCACCTAAATCAAGTGCTGCAACGAGTGCTAAACCATCTGTAGCTTCGACAGCCTTAACTACTTCAGAGCCCATTCGACCACGAGCACCCAAGACGGCAACATTGATCATTTGCTTAACACCTTCTCAAACTTTGACTCTGATTTGAATGGACCAACGAGCGCTAGCGTAGGCGTTTTTGTAAGAAACGCGCTAGCAATTTCCTTAATGTCTGTGGCATTTACGCGTGAGATCGCCTTAAGAATCTCATCAAAATCCATGACATGTCCGTAGACAATCTCATTCTTACCGATTCGGCTCATACGAGAACCTGAATCCTCTTGGCTCAGAACAAGGGAGCCACGAACCGCGCCTTTGGCTCGCTCGATTTCTTCATGTGACATTCCATGATCTGCAACATCTGCTAAGACTTCGCGAATGATTTCGACAACTTCGATCGCCTTTGATGGATTACATCCGGCGTAAAAACCGATTTGTCCACTGCCAGCAAATTGCTGTGCGTATGCATAGACCGAGTATGCAAGACCACGCTTTTCGCGAATCTCTTGGAACAATCGGGAAGACATTCCCCCACCTAATGCTGACGCCAAAATTCCCATCGCAAAGCGACGATCATCATGGCGAGCAACGCCTTCCATGCCATAAAACATATGTGCCTGTTCAGTGGGACGTGAAATAAGGCCGACAGAGCGTTGCGGGCTCTTTCGTACGGAAGTATTTGGACGAATAACTGGTGCACCAGTTACATCCAAAAATCCATCTTGAGAAAGCGCAGCTTCAACCATAGCTACAACCTTTTTATGCTTGATATTTCCAGCAACAGCGACAACTAAATCCTGGGGCAAATAGCGCTTTTTGTAGTAATTAAAGACAGCATTGCGGGACATGTTATTGATTGAATCAATGGTGCCAAGGATCGGCCGACCCAAAGGCGTATCCCCGTAATATGTTTCTGCGTATAAGTCATGGACTAAATCACTGGGATCATCATCCCGCATTGCGATTTCTTCAAGAACAACCTTACGTTCTGCATCGACATCTAATGCTGTAACAATTGAAGAAGTAATCAAATCCGACACAACATCAATTGC
This sequence comes from Candidatus Planktophila sp., assembly GCA_044346185.1. Taxonomy (GTDB): domain Bacteria; phylum Actinomycetota; class Actinomycetes; order Nanopelagicales; family Nanopelagicaceae; genus Planktophila. The sequence goes on along the minus strand of JBIIZR010000054.1, from coordinate 92 downwards.
CATTGGTAGATCGGTATCAATTACACGTGCATAAAAGCAGGTGTACTCCTTGCTTGTGAAAGCGTTCATCTCGCCACCGACTGATTCAATCG
>JBIIZR010000053.1:0-5037 GCA_044346185.1 Candidatus Planktophila sp. | reverse complement strand
TCCAAGAAATGGGCGAGTTTGTTCGCTCCGCATCATCAACAGTAGAAGCGCCAGTAGTGCGCAAGCTGATCGAAATGTATCCCGATGCAAAACCGGTCGAGGAGAAAAAGCCTGTCAAAAAGGCGGCGGCAAAGAAAGCTGCAGCTAAACCAAAGGGCGAAGTAAGTGCAGAGCAGGCAGCAGAACTTGCAGCAGAGCTCGGAGTAGATATTGAAGCGCTCAAACTTGAGCAAGCTAAGGCGATTGCTAATAAAGAAGAAGCGGCCAAGCACGAAGCCGCTGATCGGGCGGCGGAAAATGGTGTCACTCCTTCTGCTTCAACTTCAAAGCCAACCGCGCCAGCACCACGTCCAGGAAACAATCCCTTTTCAACTGGTGGGGCAGTTCCACGTCCACCACGTCCAGGAAACAATCCCTTTTCAACTGGTGGAGCAGTTCCACGTCCACCACAACGACCTGCAGGTTCACAGGGAACTGGTGCACCTCGACCAGGAATGGCGGGATCACGTCCAGGTTCTGTTCGTCCAGGTTTTGCTGCACGTCCAGGCGCACCACGTCCTGCATCTGGTGGTTCAGGTTTTGCACCACGTCCAGGTAGTTCGCCCTCCTCATCTTCTCCTTATAAATCAAATACACCAGGAGCGGGAGCACCAAGTGGTGGTCCGCAACGTCCTGGTGGCGGTCGTCCACCACAACGCGGTGGCGCAGGTGGTGCATTTGGAAAGAACGCAAGTAAGAAGTCAGGACGTAAGCAAAAATCACGTAAGGCTTTACGCGATGAATTCGACAATATGCAAGCACCACAACTTGGTGGCGCAGTTGTTCCTCACGGTGATGGAAAGACTCCGATTCGCATGCGACGTGGAGCTTCATTGGCAGACTTTGCAGACAAGATTGGTGCCGATCCAGCAGCATTAGTAGCGGCGCTATTCCACTTAGGTGAAATGGTGACGGCAACACAATCAGTTGATGCAGATACCTTTGAAATTCTTGGTGTTCAACTGGGTTACAACATTGAAATTGTTAGCCCTGAAGATGAAGACCGCGAGCTACTTCAAGACTTTGATATCGATCTTGCAGGTGAAATTTCTGATCTTGATCCAGACTCATTGGTGGCACGTCCACCTGTTGTAACTGTTATGGGTCACGTCGATCACGGTAAAACATCGCTGCTTGATGCGATCCGTAAATCAGAGGTTATGAAGGGTGAGGCTGGCGGAATCACACAGCACATCGGTGCTTACCAAATTCACCATGATCATGATGGCGTTAATCGCGCAATTACATTTATCGATACACCAGGTCACGAAGCATTTACAGCGATGCGTGCTCGTGGTGCCAAAGTAACTGATATTGCTGTTCTTGTTGTGGCAGCTGATGATGGAATCATGCCTCAGACAATTGAAGCGCTAAACCACGCTCAAGCCGCTGATGTGCCAATCGTTGTGGCTGTTAACAAGGTTGATAAAGAAGGCGCAAACCCAGACAAGGTTCGCCAGCAATTAACCGAATACAACTTGATCGCTGAAGAGTACGGCGGCGAGACAATATTTGTAGATGTTTCAGCTAAGTCTGGAATTGGCATTGATCAATTGATCGATTCAATCCTTCTTACAGCAGATGCAGCTATTGATCTTCGTGCAATCGCAGAAGATGATGCGCGTGGTGTTGCAATTGAAGCTCACCTTGATCGTGGACGTGGACCGGTTGCAACAGTTCTTGTGCAGCGTGGAACACTAAAGATTGGTGATGCAATTGTTGCCGGTAGCGCATTCGGTCGTGTTCGTGCGATGTTGGACGAAAATGGTGACAATGTCGAAACAGCTGGACCATCTCGTCCGGTTCAGGTTCTAGGTTTCACATCTGTTCCAAGTGCGGGCGATACCTTCCTTGTTGCAGATGAAGATCGCACTGCGCGTCAGATCGCTGAAAAGCGTCAGGCAGCAGAGCGAAATGCACAACTTGCTAAGGCTCGTAAGAAGGTTTCACTTGAAGACTTCATGGAGCAATCCAAGATTTCTACTCTCAACCTTATTCTTAAGGGTGACGTAAGTGGATCTGTAGAAGCTCTAGAAGATGCATTGATGCAGCTAGATGTTGGCGCAGAAGTTGATCTTCGCGTTATTCACCGCGGCGTAGGTGCGATCACCAAGAGCGATATCACTTTGGCATCTGCCTCGACTGCAGTTGTGATCGGCTTTAACGTTAAGCCCGAACCACAAACTGCAATCTTTGCTGATCAAGAAGGTGTTGAAGTTCGCTTCTATTCTGTTATTTACAATGCAATTGAAGAGATTGAAATGTCTCTCAAGGGCTTGCTCAAGCCAGAGTACGAAGAAGCAATTATCGGTACCGCCGAAGTTCGCGAAATCTTCAAATCTTCTAAGGCTGGAAACATCGCTGGATCTGTCGTTAAGGATGGAATTATCCGCCGTAACGCCAAGGCCCGTATTCTGCGTGATGGAAATGTCTTAGTAGATAACCTGACAATTGATTCACTCAAGCGCTTTAAGGATGATGCCACCGAAGTCCGTGAAGGATTTGAGTGCGGTATTGGCCTTGGAAACATGAAGGAGATCGCACCTGGCGACATCGTTCAGTGTTTCGAGATGCGCGAGAAAAAGCGAGCATAAGTTATGGGTCAATCACACCGCACACTGAAGGTTGCCGACCGCATCAAAGTGGTAGTTGCAAACTTGCTTGAGACAAAGATCAAAGATCCGCGTCTGGGCTTTGTAACTGTCACTGATGCGCGTGTTACTGGCGATCTTCAACAAGCTTCGATTTTTTACACCGTTCTTGGTGATCTCGATGAGCGCGCTGCAACTGCGGCAGCTCTCGAGAGCGCTAAGGGTGCAATTAGATCGGCACTTGGCCGTGAACTTGGTCTTCGCATCACACCGAGCATTGAATTCTTTGAAGATGGATTACCTGAGAGTGCCAAGGCTCTAGATTCTTTGTTGGAAAAGGTTCATGAACAAGATGCTCAAGTTGCTGCACTTCGTAAGAATGCGCAATATGCAGGGGGAGAAGATCCTTACAAAGCTCCACGTGTTATTGAAGATTAATTGTGACTGAGCACGGGTTTTTGGTTGTAGATAAAGAACCAGGCATGACAAGCCATGATGTTGTGGCGATCGCACGAAGAGCTTTAAACACACGGAAAGTTGGGCACGCAGGAACACTCGATCCAATGGCAAAGGGTGTTTTGGTAGTTGGCTTTAACAATGGAACTCGGCTTTTGCAGTACATCACCGATGGTGACAAGAGTTACCAGGCAACAATTGTTTTAGGTGCATCTACAATTACTGATGATTTCGAAGGTGAAGTACTTGCAACCGCTGATGCATCTGGCGTTACCGATGAACAGATTCATGCAGAGCTAAACACCATGCGTGGCACCATCATGCAGCGTCCGAGTTCTGTATCGGCAGTAAAGGTAGATGGCGAGCGAGCTTATGATCGAGTTCGTGCTGGCGAGGTCGTAGTGCTGGCACCCCGAGAGGTAACAATTTCGCAGTTAGATGTTTTGGCTATTCGACGCGGTGGCACGAAGGTAGAGATTGATATTGAAGTTACTTGTTCTGCGGGAACATACATCCGCTCGATTGCTCGAGATTGCGGTGGGGCTCTGAAAGTTGGCGGTCACTTGTCTGCCTTACGACGTACTCGGGTTGCAGGGTTTGGTCTAGATGGCGCGGTTTCTCTTGCTGCTTTAAAGGCGGGTGAATTTTCTACTTTGGATTTGTCTGATGTTGCGCGAGCTACTTTTCCAGTCCGAGATATCTCACTAGATGAAAAACTAGAGCTTTCCTTTGGTCGAACGCTTACTCCCAATTCGACAGAAGGAATCCACGCCGGCATTTCAAGTTCTAATGAGTTAATTGCTTTGCTGAGCAATGTGGATGGCAAAGCTAAACCGATTGCTGTATTCGCGGCAGCGCATTGATTCTGAGATGATAAGCACATGAGCATCGTTGTAATCGGTAACTTTGATGGAGTCCATAAGGGGCACCAACAAATTCTCAACCGTGCCAAAGCCCTAGCCGGTGATAAGAAAATCGTTGCGCTGACTTTTGATCCGCATCCAGTTTCAATCTTTGCACCTGATAGAGCGCCAACTCTGTTAACAATTTTGAGCGACAAAATTGAGCTCCTTAAGATTCACAACGCCGATCAAGTAGCTGTCATCAAATTCACCAAAGAGTTTGCTGCAATGTCTCCCGAAGATTTTGTGAATAAAGTTCTGGTCGATCAATTAAAGGCCACCACGGTAATCGTTGGATCAAACTTCACTTATGGCTTTAAAGCCGCTGGAAATGTGGACTCTTTAACCAAGCACCCCGAGTTTGAAACTGTTATTTTGGACTTACAGGCTGACAGTGATGAAAACATTTCATCGACTCGAATCCGAAAAGCAATTGTTGAAGGAAATGTCGAATCTGCCCGCGAAATGTTAACCAGGCCCCATCGCCTTGATGGAATTGTTGTTCACGGCGAAAAACGCGGTCGTGAAATCGGTTATCCAACTGCAAACCTAGGAAATATTGATGGGCAAACTATTCCGGCTGATGGTGTTTACGCGGGTTGGCTTACTGTCGGAATCGATCGCTGGCCAGCTGCAATTTCGATTGGGACAAACCCAACTTTTGAAGGTGTGCGCGGGCGACAAGTTGAAGCCTATGCATTGGATCAAGTTGATTTAGAACTGTATACAAAATCAGCAACTATTGAATTTGGCTGGCGACTACGAGACACCTTGAAATTTGATGGCCTTGAACCTTTGCTGGAGCAGATGGCCAAGGATTGTGCCGAGGCCCGTCGATTGACCGAGTTGTAAGCGGGGGATTTAACCCGATTTCATAGATATCAAGCCTGACTGTTACCCTTGCCCTTCAATCGAGTTAGCGAGTTTCTCGTGAGTCAAACCGAGAAACCCTCGTGCTCAGTACATAAGGAGAACAAGAAATGGCATTAACACCAGAAGTAAAGAAAGAAATCATTGCTCAGTACGGTTCTACTCCTACTGACACCGGA
>JBIIZR010000052.1:0-5059 GCA_044346185.1 Candidatus Planktophila sp. | reverse complement strand
ACCAAGGTTTATTTCCCAACAGGGACTGGCAAGAACGATCGCGGGCTATCCAGAAAACACATTATCGAATCGTGTAACGGATCCCTGAAGCGCTTACAGACTGATCACATAGACTTGTATCAGATGCACAGATTTGATTACGAAACTCCGCTTGAAGAATCCTTGAGCGCTTTTGATGATCTGATTCGGGCGGGCAAGGTCCATTACATTGGTTTCTCCGAATGGAGCGCTTCGCAGATTAAGTCAGCATTAGGTATTCAAGATGCACGTGGCTACAACCGTTTTGTTTCTAGCCAGCCTCAGTATTCAGCGTTATGGCGAGTCATCGAGACTGAAGTACTTCCGCTTTCCCAGAAGGAGGGCATTGGACAGATTGTTTGGTCTCCAATAGCTCAAGGAGTTTTGTCTGGAAAGTACTTGCCTGGCAAGAAAGCACCCGCAGGTTCTAGAGCAACAGATAAAGGCAGCGGAGCCAACATGATCAAGGGCTGGTTGCGTGAAGAAGTTTTGGAAGCTGTCCAAAACCTTAAGCCAATTGCAGATCAAGCTGGATTAACAATGTCCCAACTAGCAATCGCCTGGGTTTTGCAAAATCCAAATGTCTCTTGCGCCATCATGGGAGCAACAAAACCTAAACAGGTTAAAGAGAATGTAAAAGCTGCTGGCGTAAAGCTAAATGCAGATGTCATGAGAGAAATAGATATAGCGCTAGGAAATCTACCTGAGCGCGATGCAGCAAAAACAGTTAGCCCAAACCCGCGGGCCTAAACTCTTTAGTCGATCGAGTCGCCAACTTTTACCTGAGGGTGTGGTGCACGCAATCTACGCATTTGTGTCGAACGCAACCAGGCATACATTCCTAGACCCTTTGTAGATGTTCCAGGAAATTTTATACCGACTGCTTTACGAATCTTGCGAGAGAGAAAAATGCCATCGATTACAGCTATAACCAGAACGGCATACATTAAAGCTACCGCGCCGATTTGTACCGCTGCAACAGGGAAAAGTGTAAGAACCAAAACTATAAAGATTATTGGCAAGAAGTACTCGCCAATTGATCGTCGTGAATCCACATAGTTTCGAACATAGCGTCGTGCTGGACCGCGATCACGTGCAGGAAGAGCTGACTCATCGCCACGTAAATATGCAGCTCGCTGTGCAACTCGATTCTGCCTAGCTAACGCCTTAGAAGCGCGCTTTTGATCCTTGGTCACGACAGGTGCCAATGATGAAACCTTGCGCTTTGACTCTGCTTCTTTTCGCGTTCGAGTTGGACGACCCTTGCCTTCGCTAGTTGTCCCTTTACCGTCATTAGTTGTCATGGGGGAAACTATAGAGCCCGACTCTTAAAGCGCTCGACTCGCAGCCACCCTTTACGGGGAGTAGGATTGAGGGGTAGTCAATTAAGGGGAGCAATAATGACAACAGAAGCAACAACAACAGGAATTCTTCTTACCGATGTCGCTGCATCAAAGGTATCCGCACTTCTTGCGCAAGAGGGTCGCGATGACCTGAACCTTCGTGTAGCCGTCCAACCTGGAGGTTGCTCAGGCCTTAAGTACCAGCTGTACTTTGATGACCGCAATATGGAAGGCGACATCATTCGCGAATTCGGAGCGGTAAAGGTAATCACAGACAAGATGTCTGACCCATACCTATCGGGTGCAACTATCGACTTTGTGGACACAATCGAAAAGCAAGGATTCACAATCGATAATCCAAATGCGGCAGGCTCATGTGCTTGCGGCGATTCATTTAACTAATAACCTAGTCGCAACACCATAGGATCCCTACATGAAAATTGGTGTAGCGGGTTCGGTTGGCCTTGATCATTTAATGACTTTCTCTGGAAAGTTCACCGACTCACTTGTTGCTGGTTCTCTTGAAAAGGTTTCACTCAGTTTCCTGGTCGACAGCCTGGATGTTCGACGCGGAGGGTGCGCCGCCAACATTGCATATGGCATGGGCGTACTTGGCCTCAACCCAATTTTGATAGCCGCCGTTGGCAAAGACTGGGCTGATTACGAAGCCTGGTTATCTCGCCATGGTGTCGATACATCGCATGCCTTGGTCTCGACAACGCTTCATACCGCGCACTTTGTTGTAACAACGGATCAAGATCTCAATCAGATCGCATCATTTTTTCCAGGTGCGATGTCTGAAGCCCGCAACATCGAATTAAGTCCCATCATGGAAAAAACTGGGCGCCTGGACATGATGGTTATTTCACCTGATGACCCAGAAGCGATGCTCCGCCATTCAGAAGTCTGTCGGCAACTAGGAATCGCTTTTGCTGCAGACCCTTCACAACAAATGGCACGCATGTCAGGTGATGAAATTAAGTTGCTTATCGAAGGTGCTGCGTACCTGTTTCTTAATGAATATGAATTGGCTTTGGCCATGCAAAAGACAGGGTGGAGCGACAGAGAAATCTTGGAACGAGTGAAGGTCAGAGTTGTGACACTTGGTTCTAAGGGAGCAAAAGTAGAAAGTGCGGCGGGGGAGTTTGTTCAAGTCGGCTGCCCCAAGGAGAACTCCAAGACGGATCCGACAGGAGTTGGAGACTCATTTAGATCTGGATTTATTGCTGGGTTGGCATGGGGAGTTTCCCATGAACGCTGTGCTCAATTAGGTGCGTTAATCGCAACCTATGTCATCGAAACTCTTGGTACTCAGGAATATCGATTTACTAAAGCACAGTTTGTAGAGCGCTTTGCCGAGGCCTATGGGCAGTCGGCAGCTGATGAGATTTCAGTTCATCTTAAGTAATGTGAGCAGTGCCACCCCTCGCCGAGAATAGGCTCATGTCACGCTGAGGGGGTTTTCAAACTATCCTTAGCCCATGTCCCGACGCACATTTTTGAGCCGCAGTAAGGCTTTGCTTCTCCTGGCCCCGCTAGTTTTGCTAACTGGTTGTTCACAAATTTCAGGCCTTGGATTTGAAGAAGGCGTCACAAGCGTTAATGATCAATCGCTGTCGTTGTGGCAAGGTGCATGGATCGCTGGTGGAGTCGTCGGAGTCATCACGTTAGTTCTTATCTTGTGGCCGGCAGTTTTTCATCGGGGCAAAAAAGGTGATCCTTCTTTTCCAAAGCAAACTCAATACAACGTTCCGGTTGAGGTTGCTTACACAGTTATTCCATTCATCATCGTTGCAGTTCTGTTTTATTACACTGCACAGAAGCAAACAATCATTACCGAAAAAACAACCACGTATGCGCATGAAATTACTGTCGAAGGCTTCCAATGGTCTTGGCAGTTCGGTTACCCAGAAGCTGGTCCCAAAGCGCTTGTCACTGGTACCCCAGAGCAGACTCCAACCCTGGTTGTTCCACTAGGAGAACGAGTTCGTTACACACTGACAGCAAATGATGTTGTCCATGGTTTTTGGATTCCAGCCTTCATGATTCAAATGCAGAATCTTCCGGGACTTACCAACAGTCTTGAATTTACGGCAAACAAGTTGGGCGAATTCCCGGGACGATGCAATATTTTGTGTGGACGTAACCACTCTCAGATGTTGTTTAAGGTAAAAGTAGTTACACCAGCTGAATTTGATGCATATCTAGAAACACTTAAGGGAGGCCAAGCATGACAACTTATGCAGAAAAGCCCACTATGACGGCTACTAATGCAATGTCGACTCCCAAAGGAAAGTCATTTGTAAAGTGGATTACCTCTACTGACCACAAGACAATCGGATATTTGTATCTGTTAACATCTTTTGCGTGGTTCCTTATTGGAGGAGTCCTAGCCCTTGCCCTGCGTGCAGAGTTAGCGCGACCAGGAATGCAATTCCTCAGCAACGAGCAGTACAACCAGATTTTCACTATGCACGGAACCATTATGTTGTTGATGTTTGCAACCCCACTCTTTGTTGGTTTTGCTAACGTGATCATGCCGCTACAGATCGGTGCGGCAGATGTTGCATTCCCACGACTTAACATGTTGTCATATTGGTTGTACCTGTTTGGCTCATTGATGGCCTTTGGTGGATTCCTTTCACCTGGTGGTGCTGCCTCATTTGGTTGGACCGTTTACGCACCACTTTCTAACTCTCAATATTCGCCTGGTATCGGTTCTGACCTTTGGTTAATTGGTCTTGCAATCAGCGGTGTGGGAACAATTCTTGGTGGCGTTAACTTCATTACGACTATTTTCACTATGCGTGCACCAGGTATGACAATGTTCCGTATGTCGATCTTTTCATGGAACGTATTGCTGACCTCGATTTTGGTTCTGCTTGCATTCCCACCGCTAGCAGCTGCGCTATTGGGTCTCGAATCGGATCGTCTCTATGGAACGCATCTGTTCGATCCTGCAAATGGTGGCGTGATGTTGTTCCAGCACTTGTTCTGGTTCTTTGGACACCCCGAGGTTTATATCTTGGCGCTTCCATTCTTCGGAATAGTCACGGAAATTTTGCCGGTCTTTAGTCGTAAACCAATCTTTGGCTATCTCGGACTTATCGCAGCAACAATTGCAATTGCAGCTCTTTCAGTTTCAGTATGGGCGCACCACATGTTCGCAAGCGGCCAGGTACTTTTGCCATTCTTCTCCTTCATGACTTTCCTCATAGGTGTTCCAACGGGAGTGAAGTTCTTCAACTGGATCGGAACTATGTGGCGCGGCCACGTAACCTTTGAAACCCCAATGTTGTGGGTTATGGGATTCTTGGTGACCTTCTTGTTCGGTGGAATCACCGGAATCATTTTGGCCTCACCACCACTTGATTTTGCAGTCTCTGCAAGCTATTTCGTAGTAGCGCACTTCCACTATGTTCTCTTTGGAACAGTGGTGTTTGCGATGTTCGGAGGTTTCTACTTTTGGTGGCCTAAGTTCACTGGTCGCATGCTTAATGAAATGCTCGGAAAGATTCACTTCTGGACCCTTTTCTTTGGTTTCCACTTAACCTTCTTGATTCAGCACTGGCTTGGAATCAAGGGCTTCCCTCGTCGTTACGCCGATTACCTGCCAACCGATGGCTTCACATTCATGAACACAGTTTCAACTATCGGCTCATTCCTCTTGGCTCTTTCAATGATTCCTTTTGCAATCA